>CAYWUT010000105.1:0-12392 GCA_964460545.1 uncultured Spirochaetota bacterium | reverse complement strand
AACAGTGATGCGGTTCAACGGAGAGGTGTGGGAATATGTGGGAGATACCGGTTTCTCTGAAGGGGAGGTTTATGGATCTTCACTATTGTACGTGTATGACGGCACACCCTATGTGGCGTATCAGGATGAAGCCAATTTATACAAAGCAACAGTGATGCTGTTCAACGGCGAAGAGTGGGAAAATGTGGGCGCACCCGGTTTTTCTACTGGGGAGGTGGACAACACCTCATTGTACGTATATGAGGGTATACCCTATGTAGCATATTGTGATGGATCCTATTCAAATAAAACGACGGTTATGAGGTTTAACGACGATGCGTGGGAAAATGTAGGCGCGCCCGGTTTTTCCGAAGGTGGGGCACCGTTTACCTCATTATACGTGTATGACGGCATACCCTATGTGGCATATATGGATGGTGGAAATTCAAACAAAGCAACGGTAATGCGGTACAACGTAGATGACTGGGAGAACGTCGGCACCCCCGGATTTTCCGCGGGGGAGGCATGGTACACCTCGTTATTCGTGTATAACGGCACCCCATATATGGCATATCGGGATGACGCAAATTCAGATAAAGCAACGGTGATGAAGTTCTGGTGACGAATAATTAAGGGGACACTTACCTTAATTATGACCCCGAATAGATAGACTTGAATGAGGATAGATCTTATATTTATATGAATACGACGGATTGAATGAGGAGAAGCGCATGAGAGAAGCGGTGAGGGCATACGATCCGAAATACGGAATCACTACCGTCCCCCGCGGGGCCGGAGCGGTGCTTCGCACCATCGGGGCTTCCTTTTTATTCGCCCTTTTTACCGGCATATCCGCGCATCTCCGGTTCTACCTGCCCTTTACGCCGGTTCCGGTAACGGGCCAGGTTTTCGCCGTTCTTCTGAGCGGGCTTCTGCTCGGAAGCGGTTTCGGTTCGCTGAGCCAGGCACTCTACGTCACGCTCGGGCTGCTCGGAATTCCCTGGTTCGCCATTGGCGCGGTCGGACCGTCGGGCGGTTATCTCGTGGGTTTCATAGTAGCTCCCGCGGTCATCGGGCTCGTTGTCTCGGGGCTGAATCGAAGGACCGGGCTCACGGCCGTCCTGCCTGCATTGGCAGCCGGGCTCTGCACGATATACCTTTTCGGCACGGTACAATTCTCCCTGTTTACCGGCACGCCCGTGCTCCAAGCGCTCCGTTATTCCCTGCTGCCCTTCCTTCCCTTCGACCTTCTCAAGGCGGCTGCCGCGGCCGGTGTATTCCGGGTTTTAAGTAATTTTACAATACAGAATCACAACCCGTCCTTCCGATAAGTATAGAGGGGATATCCCTGCGTCCGATTGGCCTTGTACTCACGGCTGTGTATGATAAACTTTGGCGGTGACAGAGGTCAGAGTTATAACGAATCGGAACAATGCCGGCACAGGAGCGGGAAACGGGAAGGACCGACGGAAGACGCCGTTCGCGACGTAAACGCCGTTCGCGATGAAAAATCCCGTTAATGACGAATGAAGTTCATCATTAAAACAACATTGAAACTGCTGCTCTTTTTCTTTCTCCTGGTTCTTCCCATCGGTCTTTTCATAACCTTCCTCGCCCTCAGTATGAGAGGTGTACCGCTCTGGAACCTGGGCCTGCGCAATATCGTGGATTACGGCTTTAATTACCTCCCCCACACCGTTGTGGTTTCTTATGTGCTCGCAGCGCTCATAACCGTATCGTTGGTCGACAGAATAAAGGTAAAATCCCTCTTTGCCGTTCATGTACCGGTAATCATAGCCGGAATCATAACGGGCGCCGGGCTCTACTACATGCAGGAAGCTCCCGTTTATGCGGACACGGAACTGAATGTCGGGAAAAACACTTTCTTTAAGAATGACGTTTTCAGCAGCGCGGACGGCCTCAGCATAATGACGAGAGGCGCGAACATGTACCACGTTTATGACAGAAAAACGAACACGCTTTCGACGTTTGTAAGCCGAAGGGAAGCGGCCTCTTCCCTGAAAGCCGACCTCGACAGGGGTACGTTCCTTCTGTACGGCCCCGACGGCCCCGTAACCGTGCCCCTCCCTCCGGGGAGAAGAAACGAAACACTGGTCACCATGGGGCTCGTTGTCAGGTACGCGGAGCGGGCACGGCTCGTCTATCGCCGCATCCATGCATCGTCCGAAGGTCTCGGAACGAACGAAAAGCTCATGCTTGCGGCCGCGCTCGTCCTTTCGACGCTCATGATCCTGATCCCGCTGGTCTGGACACTGAACGACAGCGGGTGGAGGTGCGCCGGGCTCTTCGGCATCTTTTTCTTTCTGGGGCTGGCCCCCTATTTCTCGGGATTCCTCATCACGATGCTGAAGAGATTCGAACCGAACCTCTTGTTTATGGGAGCATGGAAATTTCTTTTTCCGGCTGTCGTATTCGGAGGGGTCGGGATCGTTATCGACGTTATAGCAGGTCTGGCGAAAAAAGCGGGAAGATAATGACAGATATGCTATCGATCGAGGAAAGAGTATGAAAGCCTCAAGGAAAGCGCTGATCTTTCTCTTCCTGAGCACCGTCACGGCATTCGGACTGGTCTACCTGTATTTTTGGCTCACGGACGGCTCCGGCGGAACCGAAGGGATAACACGGGAGCTCATGGGGTCCGTCATCGCGCGCCGGGCCCTGGTACGGTCCCTGTCGGTCCTTCCGAGTATTGCGATATTCGTTACTATTACGGCCTTTTCGGTCCTCTTCACGCTCGCTCCCTTCCAGGAGGAGTTTTCCTATTCGGCGGTTGCCGTCCCGTCTCACCTGTTTCTCCTCTTGCTCATCGTCTTCATCGTGCTCTCTCAACTGCTTCTTATTCCCAAGACCAACAGGGAAACGGAGTGGAGGATATATCACGCAAACGCGGAAGAACGAGCCCTGAGCTTGAGCGGACGGTTCGCGCGTGAGGGTGATCCGCGAAGGGCGGTCACGGTTCTGGACACGTACCTGGAAATGGATCGTATGAACGAGACTGCAGTAAAAAAACGGGAAGAATTCCTGGAAATGCTCCGGAAACGATCCTCGGATTTCGGAAAGACGATGGAAGAAGAGACGCGCGGGACTGTTCAAACGGAAGCCCCGCCCACCTACTACGAGCGGGGAAAAGCCGCTCTTCAGCGTGAGGAATATCATCAGGCCCTCTACTACCTTGAACGGGCGCTTACGCTCCACTCCGACAACGCGGAGCTGCGGGAGCTCTATGCAAGAACGGAAAAACGGGTCGGCCTCCTCATCGGCTCCCTGACTGAAAACGAGGAGGAAATCCAGTCCCTCATACAGCGCAAGGGGCGGGCACTCGCATACATCGAGCAGGAGGATTATTACGCGGCATACGAAATACTCCGCGAGCTCCACGAGCGCTATCCCGGTCTCGGCGACCTGGCCCTCTATCTTCATACCGTCGAGGAAGAGCTGAAAAAAACCGACTTCCTTCCGTCGGAGCCCCGGAAATACGAGTGGCTCCCCTCGTTCGACTCCATCATCTTCATGGACGGCGGAGGATATATAAACACGGTGCGGCGCCTCGTGGTCTGGAACGACACCTATTACTTCTACGGTGTCGACCGGTACCGACCTGACGGGAGCAAAATGTGTTCATACCTCTACGGGAAATACATTGAGGGGAAGATACTCTTGAAAAACGACACCGGTTTCGTCGGGCCGGCCTGCGATGAATCGGTCATTGTCCCCCCCGTGGACCCCGCGATTCTTCCCTTTATCATGGACACCGGAACCCTCGATGACCGGCTCACCGTTTACGAGCGGTTCAGTCTCGGGGATAAACTTCTGAGCGCGGGTGTGGACGTGGAAGACGCCCTCGTCTATCTCTCGAGGCAGCTCGGCATTCTTTTCGCCGTATACGTGCTCTCGCTTCTCCTCGGCACAATCGGTTGGGCGAAGAGGTCCATATATGAATTCCCCCCCGTTCTGAAGCTCATCATATTCATCGTGACCGTTCCCCTGCTCTCACATCTCCTCCTTTTCCTCTACAGGGGTGCAAACGATCTGCTCATCTATTCATTCAGGTACGTGCAGCGCTCCGTTTTTCGGAACACGAACGTGGCGGTCTTCACGGCCCTGGTAAACGGCATCATAGCCCTGGCCGTTACCTTCTTCTTTCTCTCTAAATCGAGCAGAATCGATTGAAACGGGAATTTCGGCATGTGTCAGGCGCGTTCAGGAGTTCTGTTCGTAGAGTGAATCGATCAGCTCCTCGGCATCCTGATTGGAATCGTGGCTGATGGTGCAGCGGCCCTCGAGTATCGTTCCGTTCTGTATGATAAGCTCCGGTGTCTGTATGTCCCCGAGTATCCTGCTTGTGGGCAGAAGCAGGACCCTGTTCGTCGCCTGTATGTTGCCGATAAGAATGCCCTCGACCACGACGCTCGAGGCCTTGATATTCGTTTTGACCTTTCCCTTGGGACCGATAAAAACCTTGTCGACGATGAGTGCTTCCCCTTCGAACTTGCCGTCGATACGAAGGGATCCCTTTACGGCAAAACGACCCTCGAACTGCGACCTGGCTCCGATCGTGCTGTTGGTTTCCTCGCCCATCATATTGGCCATTGTAGGCCCTCCGTGTTCTGCTTCGTGTTTTGCATCCTGCTAGAGATTGGGTATATTGATATATCGCGTAAACTCATCGACGAACTCGTGCATCTCCTTGAGCGCGTTCCGAACTTTGCACCCCTCGAGCTTCCGCTCGCAATCGAAATTTCCGATGCTGATCGTATCATCGGGTTCGAGAACGATGATGCCGTCCCCTGCCAGGTCGTCGAGAAGTATCGCGAGAAATGCCCTGAGGTCCTTCAATATCTTGTCCAGCGCGAGGAGATACCGCTGCCGGGCCTTATGCACGGCGGATTTGTCCTTTTTCAGGGGCATTTCCGGCCGCGCCTCTTTGTCCTGGGATTCCACCTCCTGCTCATACTCCTTGAGGTACTTTTTTAAATCCATGTACCGCGGATAAAAGGAATCACGCTGGAGTGCGTAGTTAAAATCGATCTTCAGGTAGTACTCGCTCATCAGGGGGAGGTAGTTGTTTTCCAGGAACCGTGCGTACGCATTGATCCGCTTGATCTCCGCGTCTCTGATTGTTTCCTTCTCCCCCGCGTCACCGGAGGAAAACAGGGGAAATCCGTTCCGGTTCGTATCTTCTTCGCCTGACGCAGGCTCCGAGACCTTTGCCGCCGGTAGTGACTCCTGCAGCTCCTTAATCGACATCTTGAGTTTCCGGATCTCCCCGGATACCCTCTTTTTCTGCAGGGTGTCCGTTGTGGTCTTGTAGACGCCTTCGAGCTGCCTCAGTACGAGGACCTTTTTCTCGAGCTCCCTTTTAACCGTCTTTTTATCATCCATGAGAGATACCGAACGCCCTGTACGGTCCATATAAAAATAATCTCTATCCGCCTGAACGAATAGAGATTATTTATTTTATAAAATACATCCACAAACGGTTACCAGCCGTCCGTCATATCGTCCTCGTCCCGGTTCTCCTCGACATAAACATCGGTTATCGCCCTGATCTCATCGAAATATACGTAATAGACGCCGTAACTGTCTTCAGGATCGGTTCGTATGCTCAAACCGTTCAGGCTGATGCCGCGCCAGTCGGCATTGTGATAGTTGTACTGCTCGATGGAGGAGGGAAGAACCGCGTTTATCTGCTTCCATCCGACAAAATCCAGCGGTCCCAGATCGATATACATCTCCCTTCCCCGGTAATCGAGAATGTGCGCGTAGAGCCGGTGCTTAAAGCTCCTTCCGCACACCCATACGGTCAGGGCTTTGGTGATGCCCGGGATCTTGATCGGTTTGTTTGGGGTCACGGTGAAATGTGCGTATCCCCTCTGGTTGTAGGCGACCTTGACACCGAGCACGTATTTGTTCTCAACGCCGTCGTTGGGATCGATCTCCGGTATCTCGAGCGGCCGTCCCCGTCTCTTCATCGAATAGATAACGCCCTGGTCGATCGGCATGTTCGAATCCCAGGTATCGGCGTCCTCCATATGAGTAACCGGAATATCAGCCAGCAGCTGCGTTGCAGTCTCCACACCTACTTTGAGGTCTTCCACATCCTGTGCCTCCTGGGCAAACAACGCCAGTGGAATGAGGATGAGGAAAAGAACGGAAACGAAGATTAGTACCGGCTTCATTTATACTGTCTCCTTTTCATCGTTTGAACCTGGAAAGTCGTTCACATTATTCGTTGGAACCCTCCAGATTCCAAATCTCTCTCGATGTATCCGCCAGCGTATCGCCGTCGAAGCGCTGCCTGTACATGTCGGTAAGTACTTTGAGATGATCGAAGTATATTATGAAATCATCCTGGCGTTCCGTAGGTTCAGTTTCTATTGCAAGGCGAACGAGCGAGAGCGGTTTTTCCATGGGAAGGTACCGCACGTGCTGGGGTATCTGATTGGGGATATCCACGCTCATGTTTCTCCATCCCATGAAATGCAGGCTTCCGAGGGGAAGCTTGTGCACGATTCCCCTGTAGTCACGGAGATGCGCCTCGAGCTTGTAATGATAGTTCGCGCCCCATACCCACACATTCACCTTCTTGGCATGGCCGGGTATGACGATCTCTTCCTCAGGGTATATCCATATCCTGTTATGCTCCTTCCGGTTGAACGCGGCCCTGACACCGAGAACGTACTTGTTTTCTTCACTGCCGCCTCCTCTGGCCAGGGCGAGGGGAGTCCCCTCAATACCGGTTTTTACCTGGGGAAAACCGTCCGCCGTAAACCTGGAAGCGCTGGCCTGCCAGTTACGGTCATTTGTTTCAAAATCCTCTACAACTACGCTATTGATATCCTCCATTTGAAAACTTCGCCCGAACCCGAGATCCATGTATTGCGCATAGAGGAAGACGGGGAGCACGATAAAGAGGAATATCAGAGCCAGTGTGAAGAATCTGGGCTTCATTCTCATTCTCCTTGTTTGCAAATGAAAATCACATGCGCGGCCCGGCAATCGGGCTCATTCACTCCGCCCGATTCAGGATCAGCTAACCGCTTGCATATGGAGAAATAGACCGATAACCGTTACACTCTGCTTCCATATATATCGGTTCTGATTTTGCAATTGTTTAACGATAATTTTAAATATATGGGACGAATCCCACTTATTTAGTATAGAGCCTCGGAACTATCCCTGTCAATAGCATATAATCCGGTTTTCCGCATGGTCTCATACCCCTCATGGGCCATGTAGGAGGAGCGTACAAAGGGGCCGGACGCAACACAGGAGAAGCCGAGCTCCCTCGCCTTCGCCTCATACCGTGAAAAGACGGCGGGAGCTATGTATTCATATACCGGGATATTTGCCTTCGAAGGCCGTATGTAGTGTCCGATGGTGACGGCGTCGCATCCCGCGCTTCGTAGATCGCAAAGAACGGCCTCCACCTCGTCCTCCGTTTCCCCAAGGCCGACCATGATTCCCGACTTGAGAAGAAGGCCGGGGTACCGGTCGTGAATATATCCGATAAACGACAGGGACCGTTCGTAATCCGCACCGGGCCTCACAGGGGGGTATAACCGGGGAACGGTTTCCACGTTGTGGTTGAAGACATCGGGTTTTTCACGGGCGACCGTGTCTATTGACTCCCTGTTTCCCATAAAATCGGGTGTCAGCACCTCAATCCCGATATCGGGGTCGTAGTCGCGAAGCATTCGTATGCATCGAGCGAACTGGGCCGCACCGCCGTCATCCAGGTCGTCCCGCGTTACCGATGTGATTACCACGTACAGCAGACCCAGCTTCCGGACGGCCTCGACCAGCCGCACGGGTTCATCATCAGAGAGGCCCAGCTCCTCCCCTCCGGACGCCTTGTCTATCGCGCAGAACGTACAGCCGCGTGTGCAACGATCACCGAGGATCAGGAAAGTGGCCCTTCCTTTTTTATAACACTCGGAGAGGTTGGGACACCGCGCACTCCTGCATACCGTGTTAAGTCCGAGATCTCCCAGGAGGGACCCCAATTCGTGCCGTTCACTGGAATACTCGATTTTTTTCCTCAGCCAGGACGGTTTCCTTCGACGAAAGTCCATCCCCCGCTCCCTCTCGTTTTCAGCCTCTTTCGAATCGTGCATAATACCGGTACGTCCTCCCGTGGTTGTTCACTTTAAAAGGTAATTGCCGGGGACCGCCCGGTCAACAAGAGGTAGGGCCGCCTTTTTACCAGCCTTCCCTGCCCCGAAGGGTGCTGAGAAGGAATACAGGGTGTTCACAACCCGTTGACAGCGTGTGGATAATTCGCAGGGACCGGTGTGGAACCGGCCTTACTCCGAGGCTGGTCAGGAGTTTTTCTTGCTGAAAACGAAGGGCCCTTCCAGCTTGAGCCGGGCCTTCATCGCCGTCATGGTATTGACCGCGACACTCCTCTTTTCGAAGGGGCCGACCTGGACGCGGTAGAAGGTTTTTCCCTCGACAGGAGCTTCTTCAACCACAACACGGTACAGGTTCTTCTCAAGCCGTTTTTCCAGAATATCCGCGTTCTCTTTCTTTTCGAAGGACGCCACCTGTATGAAATAATCCCCCACGGGCCTGTAGGTACTCGCGGGGAGTGATTTCTTCACCACGGCTTCGGGCCCTGACGGAGTCCCGACTGCCTTGACCGGAGCCTCGGTCCCGGAACCGGGGGCTTTTTCAACCGGGATGTCCCGCACTTTGGTTTCCGGCTCGGGAGTCTGTATGGTCTTTACATCGATGTACGACTCATCCTCAAGGGGACTTTCGAACAGGTCCGCGATATCGATCTCCTCTTCTACGGGCGGTTCCTGCACCTCGACCCTGCCGCTCTTCTTGAAGAGGCTCGAGGTTTCAAGCCCGAAGAAGCCGTTCCTGCCGGAATCCTTTCCCCCGCCCACGAAGAACCCGAGTACGAATATACCGATGAGAATGAGCCCCAGTATGAAGGCCATCCAGAACAGTCTTCCCGTATCCAGGTTGACCTGGTAGTATTCCCTGCCCTTCTTCTTTTCCTCTTCCATATCATGTCCCCGACCTGAGAGCGGCAATCAGGCTCTCAATCGTGTTTGTAAACGCTCTCACGCTACCGTTGTTTTCTATTACCTTATCGACAGAATCCAATTTTGCCTTTATAAGGATTTGGGACCCGAGCCGGGCCGCCGCCTCTTCCTCGGTTACCCCGTCCCGCATGACCGCCCTGCGGACCGCGATATCGTGGTCCGCGGTTATGGCGAGAACAAAACCGCAGTACCGGTCAAGTCCCATCTCTATCAGGAGGGCCGCGTTGATAACGGTATCACCTTTCTCCTGCAGGAGGAGGGCGACCCGCTCCCTCATCCAGGGATGAACGATGGATTCGAGCCTTTCCCTGAGCTCGCGGTCCCCGAAAACGACAGCACCGAGCTTCTTCCTGTCGACACGTTCCCCGGACATGACTCCGTTACCGAAGACCTCCCGGACCCGGTTTCTCTTCACCTTTAGGGCTTCGTGTCCGATACGGTCGACGTCTATAATAAAAAAACCCTCTTTCTCGAATATGGATGCGGCGAGGTCTTTGCCGGAGCAGTAGCCGCCCGTCAGTCCAACCACCATGTCAATGCGCCTCTTCCCAGTTCTTTCCAACGGCTATGTTGACCTTCAGCGGAACGTCCAGGGATATCGCGTTTTCCATTCTTTCCCGGACGAGCGAACGGAGCTCTTCGATTTCGTCGGAGGGCGATTCGAATACGAGCTCGTCGTGCACCTGGATGATCATCCTGGACCGCAGCCCCCCCTTCAGCAGGTCGCGGTCGATATCGATCATCGCCTTCTTGATGAGGTCGGCGGCCGTACCCTGAATGGGAGTATTGATCGCGATCCTCCGAGCGGCTTCGTAGATGTTCCTGTTCGCGGAATTGATCTCGGGTATATACCGCTTCCTTCCCGCGACCGTCTCGACATACCCCTTTATCTTCGCGTCATTTACGAGCCCGTCGAAGAAGTCGCGTACACCACCGTATTTGAGAAAATAGGTTTGTATAAATCGGGAAGCCTCGTTCCTCGATATCTTCAGCCGTCTCGAAAGACCGAACGCGCTGATACCGTATATGATACTGAAATTGATCGTCTTTGCCGCCTGCCTCTGTCCGTCGTTTACTTCCCCTTCATCGATACCGAAGAGGAGGGCCGCGGTCTCCCGGTGAATGTCCCTTCCCTCCCTGAAAGCCCTGACAAGCGAACCGTCCCCGGAGAGCGCCGCCAGTATTCTGAGCTCGATTTGAGAGTAGTCGGCGGACAGGAAGAACCACCCCTCCTCGGGAATGAAGGCCCTCCGTATGGCCCTCCCCTCCTTCTCCCTGATCGGTATATTCTGCAGATTGGGAGCGTTGGAGGAAAGCCGGCCCGTGGCCGTAACGGTCTGGTTGAAAGAGGTATGTATCCTCCCCGTTTCATCCTTGATCATCGCCGGGAGCGAATCGATGTACGTGGATTTGAGCTTGGAGAGCGTCCTGTGCCGGATCACGAGCCCTGGCAGCTCGTAATCCTTCGAGAGTGCGTCAAGTACCGATTCGTTCGTGGAATACCCGGTCTTGGTTTTTTTCAATGCCGGAAGTTTCAGCTTCTCGAAAAGGATGTGTGAAAGCTGCTTCGTGGAACGAACGTTGAATGTCTCTCCCGCCAGATCGTATATCTTACCTTCGATGCGCCCGATTTCATCCTCGAATTCGATGCTCATGGTTTTCAGGCAATCCGGATCGACCCGCACGCCGGTATTCTCCATCCTGCCGAGCACCTCGATCAGGGGGACCTCTATCTCCCGGTAGAGGTCCCCCAGCTTCTCCTCTTCGAGCTTCCCTTCGAGAATGGTGACGAGCCTGAGTGCGATATCGCTGTCCTCTCCCGCGTATTCGCCGACCTCCTCGAGGGAGCAATCGAGGAGCGACCCGTCCTTTTCCTTCACGAGGTCGGTGTAGTGGATCGTCTCGTAGTCGAGGAGGTCCTTTGCGAGCGCGTCGAGACCGTAGCGCCCCTTCAGGGGATTGATGAGGTACGCGGCGATCATGGAATCGCCCGTGATTCCCTTCATCCGGACGCCGTACTTCAGCAGAATCACATAGTCATACTTGATGTTCTGACCCTTCTTCTCTATTTTCTCGTTTTCCAGTAGCTCCTTGAGCGTATTCGAGATAAAGTCCTCGGTGAATCCCGTACCCTCCCTTGACCTGATGGGTATGTAGAACCCCTCTCCCTCTTCCACGGACATAGAAACACCTATGACGCGGGCCGTCACGGGGTCCGTGGAGGTGGATTCGGTATCGAATGAAACCCGGCCCCGCTTCAGCACGATCTTCTCGAGCGCCCTGTACTCCTCCACCGTACTGATGACGCGGTAATGTCCCCTGGAGGGAGCGGCCTGCGGCTTTTCCGGGATTACGCGTTTTTCCGGAGCAAGTTTCTGCAGGTCCTCCGCAATGGTTTTGAGCTCCTTTTCCAAAAGCATCTCAAGACCAGCCTTACCCGGAAATTTATCCAGCAGGCAGTCCTCCATGTCCATATCAACGGGCGTGTCCCGTCTGATGGTTACGAGGTCCCTGCTCATGAACGCATTCTCCCTGTTCTCCTCGAGCAGTTTCCTGGTACGCTCGCTCTCCACCTCCGCAAGATTGGCGTACAGGTCGTCGATCGAGGAAAACCGGGTGAGGAGCTTCACGGCGGATTTTTTTCCGATACCCCTGACTCCGGGCACGTTGTCCGACTGGTCTCCCATGAGCGCGAGGAGATCCGTCATTTTTTGTGGAGGCACACCCCACATCTCCTCCACCCGCTCCCCGTCTATCACGTCTATCTCCGATATCCCCCGCCTTTTCGCATAAACCGTGACGTTTCCGCCCACGAGCTGGAGTATGTCCTTGTCCCCGGAAAGAACGATCGAATGGATCCCCGCGGATTCCGCGGCCAGGCAGAGTGTCCCGATGACGTCGTCCGCTTCATAGCCCTCGCACTCCGCCCTGGCGATCCCGAGGCCGTCCATGAGAGACCGGATAATCTCAGCCTGCTGATGAAGGTCCTCGGGCGCCTTCATCCGCTTGGCCTTGTACTCGGGGTAACGCTCGTGCCTGAAAGTCGGGCCCCGCGCATCGAATGCGCAGACGAGGTATTCGGGCCGCTCGTCCTGGATGAGCTTGATCATCATACGCATGAATCCGAAGATCGCCGATGTATTCTCTCCCTTTGCCGTGATCAGCGGCCTGCCTATAAATGCATAATAGGCCCGGTAGATGAGGGAATGACCGTCAATTATATATATTGTCTTCATTCGGAGGCCCTGCAGTGCGTGATTTTATACAGATCATGTTTTATACAGATCATGATAACAGATGAAATTCGAAATTACAAAAGATACCGGGGGTGGTTGG
>CAYWUT010000104.1:0-12727 GCA_964460545.1 uncultured Spirochaetota bacterium | reverse complement strand
TGAAGCCGCTGTCCTGGGGAAGCCCCTGTACATGCTCGTCCCGGACGTCATAGGGCTCCGGCTCAGCGGCACGCTCAGGCCGGGGACCACACCGACCGATATCGTGCTCTTTATAACGGAGCTGCTCCGCACATACGGGGTCGTGGGTAAGCTCGTGGAATTCACGGGCCCGGGTGTAGGGTCCATGTCCGTGACGGACAGGGCGCTCGTGTCGAATATGTCCCCCGAAACCGGAGCCACGGCGCTCTTCTTTCCCGTTGACGAACGTACCCTGGAGTTCCTCAGGCAGTCGGGGAGAAGTGATGATCTCGTCGGACTCGTGGAGGCCTATACACGCGCACAGGGACTCTTCGGCTACGACGAAACGCCCGGATTTACCGATGTTGTCGAACTCGATCTCTCGGATATTGAACCCTCGATCGCGGGACCGAGGCGCCCCCACGACCGCATTCCCCTCACGCGGGTCGGAGAATCCGTGAAACGGATGCTCTCGGGCAGAAAAAGCGTCGAGACCCGGATAAAAACCACGGGCGGCGAGAGCGTGATAAAAGACGGCTCCGTGGTCATCGCGGCCATAACGAGCTGCACGAATACCTCTAATCCGACCGTTATGATCGGGGCGGGACTGCTCGCGAAAAAGGCCGTGGAGCGCGGGCTCTCGGTACCCGGCCACGTTAAAACGAGTCTCGCCCCGGGTTCGCGTGTTGTAACGCGCTACCTGCGTGAGGCGGGCCTGCTGAGCAGCCTGGAATCCCTCGGATTTTATCTCGTGGGGTACGGGTGTACGACCTGTATCGGGAACTCGGGGCCGCTTCTGCCCGGAGTGAGCGAGGCGGTGCGGAAACATGGTCTTGTTGTCGCGGGGGTGCTTTCGGGAAACCGCAATTTCGAGGGACGCATTCATCAGGATGTGCGGGCGAACTATCTCGCATCACCCCCCCTCGTGGTAGCCTACGCGCTCGCGGGATCGATGAAGGACCTGACGCGAGAGCCGGTCGGCCGGGACAGAGACGGGAAGGCCGTGTTTTTGAAGGACATCTGGCCTTCGGAGGATGAGGTCCGGCAAACGGTTCTGAAAGCGGTCTCCCCGGATTTTTTCAGGGAGGAGTACGGGAGCGTGTACAGCGGGAACGAAACGTGGAACCGGGTGAGCATTCGAAAATCAAGGACGTACGCGTGGAGCGGGGAGTCGACCTATATCAGGAAGCCCCCCTTCTTCGATGGACTGACAAGGGAAACCGGCAGGCCGTTGAGTTTTGAAGGTGCGCGCGTCCTCGCCCTGCTCGGGGACAGCGTCACGACCGATCACATATCGCCGGCCGGAAGCATACCGCCGGACGGTCCCGCGGGAAAATGGCTCATCGGGCAGGGGGTGGAGCAGAAAGACTTCAACTCCTTCGGATCGAGGCGGGGCAATCACGAGGTCATGATGCGCGGAACCTTCGCCAACATACGGCTCAGAAATCTCCTTCTTTATGACATCGAGGGCGGTATGACGATGCATTTCCCCTCGAACGATATTATGCCCGTCTATGACGCGGCGATACGCTACGGGGATGAAGGCGTTCCCCTCATCGTAGTGGCTGGAGAGGAATACGGCTCGGGCAGCTCGAGGGACTGGGCCGCCAAGGGAACGCAGCTCCTCGGGGTCCGGGCGGTGCTCGCCCGGGGATTCGAGCGCATACACAGGAGCAACCTCATCGGAATGGGTGTTCTGCCCCTCCAGTTTGAAGACGGAGAGAGCGCCCCGTCTTTGGGGCTCACGGGGAAGGAGCTTTTCGATATTGATGTCCCGGCGGGTCCGGCGGAACGGGTCGGAGTAAGGGCCCGATCAGAGGACGGAACCGAGATCGGCTTCACGGTTACGGCACGCATAGACACGCCGGTGGAGTACGAATACTGGGTAAACGGCGGGATTCTCCACACCGTGCTCCGCGGGATGGCCTGAGTGCAAGTCAGGTCATGTGAAACCCGCTTTCCCGGATTTCTATTTTAAACCGTCTTAAACGCCGCAGGTCATTACCAAAACGGCCTGTCTTCCATCTGCCCATCCGGTTTTCACGCATCCAGTCCCGCGTTTCCTTCAACGAGATTGCTGAACCGCGAGCGTATCGCCCGCTCCGTTTCGGGAGAAAAAACGGCATCGTTTTTCCCATTGAGTATTTCCCGTGCGATCCCGAGGGCCCTCGTGTCGGCATCCTGTCTTCCCGCCTTCACCCAGGTATCCCGGGCTTCACGGATCGAGACTTTCGGGAAATACGCGGCGGTCCGCATGTGCTCGAGCGTATGCGCGCTCTCCATGTAGTTTCCGCCCGGGCCGATATCGGCGATGAGGTCGAGCGCGAACTCCCCTTCGTTCAAACCGGTTTCCGGCGGATTCCTGACACCCCGGGAGAGCCTTTTCAACATGCAGGCGATTTCACTGTCGATAACGGCCTTGGCGAAATCGAATGTCATGAGCGATCCGAGAAGCCCTCCCATGTTGAGCATGTCGGTTCCGCCCAGGAGAGCCGCCGTCGTGTTCATCCCCGTTTCATACCCGGACTGGGCGTCGTTTACATGCGCGTCCGTAAGGCCGATGTAGCCTCCGGAAGGAACGCCGTAGAAATCGGCCATGCGGCTGTGGCACATCTGCAGTATGCCGGTTTCGATCGCACCGGGTGCGTAGGCCGCGGTACGCATATCGGCGACCGTGGAGAGTACCGCATAGATGAGCGGGGTGGAGGGTGAAATCATCTGCATGAGCGTTCCCAGAGCGAGAAATTCGGCGTTGCCGATTACAACAGTGCCCGTGAGCGTCATGGGGGAGGTGATCCCGGCGTTGGGGACCACGGTACCGTAAACCGGAAGCCTCTCGTTCGTAAGATAGATGAGGGCCTCGGTCGACTCCACGTCCATGGTAAGGGGGGAAACGACCGGGCAGTAATGATGGGTGATAATCGGGCGCTCCCGGTAGGCCTCCCTCCCTCCCGCGATGATCTCTCCGAGCTCTATAACGTCCCTGAGGTCCTGCATGTTCGGCGTGTTGCTGCGAACGGGTTTGGTACAGTTCTTCAGGGCCGGATAGAATCTCGACAGGCTGAACTGTCCGGGCGGAGCGTCGTCGGCGAGCGTCGAGATCGAAAACACATCCAAACCCTCCAGCTCGTTTATAAGGAAACCGATGTTCGCGATGTCCCTCGATGTGGACCTCCGTATTTCCCGGGTGACGGGATCCATGATATCCGGCGCTGAGCTTCCCGTGACGATGACGGGCCTGTCCCGCGGTATCGTTCTGTCGTACGAAGGGTCCCGTCCCCTGAAGGTGAACGACTCCGGGAAACCGCTTCTATACTCCTCGATTTTTTTGTGCGGGAACCGAACGATAAGGGTTTCCCGGTCGACGGTGCAGCCGTGCCTGGAAAAAATTTCTCGTGCCTCCTCGTTTCTCACGAGCAGGCCCACCTCTTCGAGGACCTCGAGTGACGCATCGTGTACCCTTTGCACCTCTTTCGATGTAATGAGAGCGGCTTTTTCCATGATCCCCACCTCACGTGTCACGTTTTGTCCATTATACCATGAAACGTATTCGACGAAATAGAGGGAGTTTGTAAAAGGGATGGCTCCCGATAGGATAAGGAGGAAGAGATATGAAGGGAAAACCGGCGCGGCTGGTGCCGATCAGAAATTGAAGTTGTCCGGGTCCGGCCCGATCCGTTTTCCCGCGTCGAGCCCGTCAAGACGGACCATGTCCTCATTCGAGATCTCGAAATCGAAGACCCGGCTGTTCTCCTCTATCCGTTCGGAATGCACCGATTTCGGGATGGTGACGACCTCGTGCTGGAGGTCCCACCTGATGATAATCTGTGCCGCCGACTTGCCGTATTTTTTTGCGATCTTCCGCACGGTTTTGTCCCGGAGCGCCGTGCCCTGCATGAGCGGGCTCCAGGCCTCGTATTGGATGGACCTCTCCCTGCAGAACGCGCGCAGGTCTGACTGGAGAAGAAAGGGATGAAACTCCACCTGGTTCACCGCGGGAACGATCTCGCTCTCCCCCAGCAGTTCTTCCAGGTGGTGGATGTGGAAGTTGCTCACCCCGATCGTGCGTGCGCGTTTCTCGGCATATATCCTTTCCAGCGCCCGCCACGTCTGCACGAAGCGGCCCTTTACCGGCCAGTGTATGAGGTAGAGGTCCACATAATCCGTGCCCAGCCGTTCGAGGCTCTCGTCAAAGGCCCTGAGCGCTGAGTCATAACCCTGGTTGCTGTTCCACACCTTGGTTGTGAGGAATATGTCGTTCCTGGAAATTCCGCTCTCCGCGAGCGCCCTGCCCACACCCCGTTCGTTGTTGTACGCCGCAGCGGTGTCGATCGAACGGTAGCCCGTCTCGATCGCGGCCCCCACTGATTCCTCGACCTCGGCCCCGTCCCGCATCTGGTATACCCCGAACCCGAGCCAGGGCATCTTTACCCCGTTGTTCAGTACCGCCGCGTCGTTCATGTTTTGTATCATAATCGAGTACCTTTCCTTTCCGAAATATAAAGGCCGTAGCCTGAACTGAGACGCTTCCCTCTGTAAGATAAACCGAAACGGACGGAGCGAGTAGGGAAAGCCGGGAGCATGAAATCTCCTCGGTGACAGGCCGAAGCGGCCTTAGCAGGCCGACGAGCTGTAACAGGCGGAACGCTCCGCGGCTTTCGGTTGGAGAACCTCTTCTCATCAACCCACCAGCCCCTCGACAGACACGTTCAGCCCCTGGGAGTGAATAATCGAAACGGCGCGGTTTACTGTTTCTTCATCGGGCGGCAACACTCCCGAGAGAGGATATTCAATTCCCAGGGCATCATACTTGCTTCGAGCCATACTGTGATAGGGGAGTACGTCGACGCGGATAACGGAATCGAGGGATTTCACGAACCGTGCGGTCGCCTCCATGTTGGAGGGTGAATCGTTGTATCCCGGAATCAGTGGTATCCTAATGACGATTTCCACATCCGTGTCGGAAATGTACCTGGCGTTCTTCAGTATGGTTTCATTACCCACACCGGTCAATCTTTCATGCTCCCGGGTGTCCATGTGCTTGATGTCGTACAGCACACTGTCCGCGTGCTGCAAGACCTTCAGCAGTGATTGCGTGTCGGCATGTCCCGAAGTTTCAACCGCCGTATGTATAAATTCCCCCTTGCACGAGGAGAGTACGTCGGCGGCGAAATCGGGCTGCATGCACGGTTCTCCTCCAGACAGGGTTACCCCGCCTCCGCTTCTCGTATAGAAGGGCATGTCCTTCCTGATTTCGTGCATGGTCATAGCAACCGTGATTTCTTTTCCCGCAACGGCACGCGCGCCTTCAGGGCATGCGGACACGCACTGCCCGCAGCCGGTGCACCTGGAATGATCCGTCCGCACATCGCCGGTCTCACCCACGTCAACGGCGCCGTTCGGACACGCGGGCGCGCACTCCCCGCATCCCGTACACCGGGAAGAGTAGTGGAGAAGTACCGGCTGCATCGTCCATCCCTCCGGATTCTGGCACCACAAGCATCTGAGCGGGCAGCCCATGAGGAATATCAGCGTCCTGATGCCCGGGCCGTCGTGAACGGCATACCGCTGTACGTCGAAGACCTTTCCGGTCGTGACATTCGATTCCCACAGTGTATTTTTACGTGAATCGGGATAGGGCGAGGTCATGTGGAAATCTCCGGGTGTTTTAAAACGACTGTTCCGTTCTGGCGATGATCACGTCCTGGAGCTCCCTGTTCAGGGTCGTGAAATAGGCGGTGTATCCGGCGACCCGCACCAGAAGGTCCCTGTGTTTTTTTGGATTTTCCTGGGCGTCCCGAAGGGTCTGCTCATCGACCACGTTGAACTGCACGTGCATGCCCTTTAAATCGCCTTCGTACGTTCGTATCCAGGAAGCGAGCTTCCGCTTCCCCTCTCCCGCGAGTGCCGTGACTGAAAACTTCTGGTTGAGAAGCTGGCCTCCGGACACGAGGACGTTGGGCAGCTTCCCGACGCTCATGGCTACACCCGTAGGTCCCTGCGTATCCGTGCCCATGTGCGGGGAGACGCCGTCCGCGGTCGGTTCGCCCGATTTCCGTCCGTCCGGAGTGGCATTGATGAACTTCCCGAAGGGAATGTTGGCTGAGACGGTACTGCTCGAGGGCTGGTAACCGCACACCTTCGATTGATCCGTGGTGCAGCGGGTATTTTTGTACTTTACGATCTCGCTGGACACGAACCGCTGTACTTCGCTCACAAGAAGGTCCGCGTAGTCGTCACCGTTTCCGTACTTGGGGGCGCTCACACACATGCGCCTTATCTCTTCTCCGGTCGGCGCCGTATTCATGTCTTCGAAGTTCGTGTCGAGCGCGTGCTTCAGCTGTTCCCCGGTGAGGGAGTGGTCGTCGAAAACGAGCTTCCTGACGGCGGCGAGTGCGTTTCCAACATTCGCGTACCCGATCTCGAGGTCCCCGATGAGGTCGTACATCGCGCCACCCTCGGAGATAGCCTTTCCATTCCGGATACAGTTCTTTACGAGAGCGGAGTTAAACGGTTTCGGAAGATTTTCCGCAAAGGATATATTGATCAGGTGCTGGTTAATGACCATGCACTTCTGGTAGTACCGGAGCTGTTTCCTGAAGGCCTCCATGACCTCATCGAAGGAGCGGAAAGTGGTAAGGTCGCCGTCTCCGGGGCACAGACAATACCCGGTGCGGCTGTCGCGACCGCCTTTCAGGGTGAGCTCGAGAATCTTCAGGAGGTTGATATAGGGGCCGGCCTGGTTTCTGTTCGCCTGTTTTCCTCCCACGTGCGGCTCTACGCACCCCACGATTCCGTACTCTGCCGCGTCCTCATAGGAGAATCCCTTGCGCATCATCGCGGGGATGATGACCTCGTCGCTGAATATTCCCGGTTGTCCTCCGCCGAGGCTGATAACGTCTATACAGGCCATGAGGAATTTCTCAGGCGTCCTGTCGTGGTAGCGGGCTGTCAGTATGGGCCACGGTACCCTGATCCCGGCCTGGGCTTCGAGAATGAGATAGGACACCTCGTTCGACGCATCCTCGCCCGTTCCGGTCTGACCCCCGAGAGTCAGGTTCGCGGCGGAACCTATGCCGAGAAAGAACTCGTTGTCCGGCCAGTTGAGAATGAACTTTTCATCATTCGCTTTTATCAGGAAACACTGGATGAGCTCGAGCGCCTCGTCCCTCGTGAGTTTCCCTTTCTGCATATCACTTTCATAGAAGGGGAAGAGGTAGCGGTCCATGCATCCGTAGGAGATCGCGGCGGGGCAGTCCTCGATGACACACGCCGCGTGCGTCAGATAAACGGACTGCAGCGCCTCGTGAAGGGTTGAGGCCGGATGTTCGGGAACGCGCGCGCAGATCTCGGCGATCTTTCGTAGTTCTTCCCTTCTCTCGGCATCTTTTTCAGTTTTCGCCGTATCCAGGGCGAGCTCCGCGTAACGGGATGCGAAGCATATGACCGCCTCGCACGCGATGCAGACCGCCTGGAGAAACGGCAGAGCGCGGAGTTCGTCGGGATCGGACAGGTCGAGACTGTCGATTTTATCCCGTGCGTCCACGATAACGGCGCGAAGCCCCCGTTCAAGCACCTCCCGGTGGCCCGGTATCTGATGACCCTCCCCGCCCATGTGCAGGAGCCAGTAGCCGTTGATCACGCCCTGTTCGGACGCCTTCACGATCTCCTCCGGAAGTTTAGCGACAACACGGTCGTAGTGGGTCTTTCCCCTCCAGTAGGGTATGATTTCCTTCAGGTCACGGCGGACATCGTCGCTCACGATATAGCGATCTCCCGGTCGCTCATGGAAGTGGTAGGGTTTTCCGTCGAGCTCCTCGTCGAGCCATTCCACCGAGCTCTCGGGATAGAAAGGGACCGCGTGGGGCGCGCCTTCAATAGCGCCTACGATGAGCTCTCCCTCCCCGATATGTATGGTAAGGTTTTTCAGTACGTGCTCCAGCGCCCGTGCCCTCTTTAAAACCACGGGCTCCTGGTCGTACATCCTGTACGCCTCGGTTACGAGACGTGCCCGCTCGGAGCCGATATACCAGGGGTCCTCCATAACGTGCTTCCTGAGTTTTTGCACCCTCTTTGACAGCAGCATTTCCTTGATCATCCGAATCCTCTCTTAATTTATTTACGCGGTTCAGGTATTCGCAGGCTCCGTATTATTCGACGCTCACCTTATTATCTAATTTATGGTATTTTAAAGTATAACATTATTCCCGCTATTAATCCCACTCGAAACAACACGGCACCCCGTTTGATTTATAATCTATTTGTTTGCCGCAGGAGGTTTCAACCGCTTCTCCAGCAGGTTGACCTTCCCGGACAGGCTGTTTATCCTGAACTCGATTGAGTTGAGTATCCAGAATTGGAAGTGGTCCATCTTTATACACTTTTTCATTATAAAGCGGATTCATGATCCGTGCAAGAATCCGCGTTCATTTTCGCGTCTATTATCGTGTTCTTTTCCGCGCCTGATGATTTACCCGGACCTCCTTTTCATGGTATAGTTGATCAAGACTGAATAAGGGAGGAGGGAACGGATGACGCACCGGGAGCGATTATTGAAAACCCTGTCCCACGAGGAGCCCGACCGGGTTCCGCTCGATCTCGGCGGAACGAACGTCACCTCGTACCACGTTGAAGTCGGAAAGAAGCTCCGGGAACACTTCGGGCTTCCCGGGGGCGAGGAGGAGCTCTGCTCCTACAAGATGCAGACCGCCATACCGGACGATAAAATACTCACCGCGCTCGACGTGGATACGCGCATACTCAATCTGAAGACCTCGGAGCCCCTGGAGAGGATCGGAGAGGGGACATTCAAGGACGAGTGGGGAATCGTGTTCAAGGGTGATTCGGAGGGGCGCTACCTGAACTTCGCCTCACATCCCATCGAGAATCCGACCATCGAGGACCTCGACCGCTACGCGTGGCCCGATCCCTCGGCGGGGAGGAGGGTCGAGGGACTGGCAGAGAGGGCCCGGGATTACGGCGGAGAGTACGCGCTGGTTCTGGAGGGTACGAGGGAGACCGTTTTCGGGCTCGCGTCATGGCTGCGCGGGCTCGATCGGTTCTACATGGACCTCGTCATGCACCGTGA
Source organism: uncultured Spirochaetota bacterium (assembly GCA_964460545.1). GTDB lineage: Bacteria > Spirochaetota > B62-G9 > B62-G9 > DRHN01 > CAYWUT01. The sequence goes on along the minus strand of CAYWUT010000104.1, from coordinate 3,621 downwards.
TTTCGTCGAGGCACTGCTCGACCGGCTCGTTGATTTCTGGAAGCGGTGTATGGATTTCGTCCATGGCGTTATTGGAGAATACGTGGATGTGGTCAAGGTCGCTGACGACCTGGGCACGCAGCGGGGCCTTCTCATATCGCCGCAGACCTACCGCGAGATCGTGAAGCCGAGGCAGGCCGAGCTCTACCGGTATATCAGGGAGCTCTTCGGGTGCAGGCTCCTCCTCCACTGCGACGGCGCGGTGCGTGAGATTATTCCCGATTTCATCGAGATGGGAGTGGACGCGCTCAACCCCGTTCAGCCCGGCGTCGAGGGAATGGACCCTGCCGATCTCAAGGCCGGGTTCGGGGACGATCTCGTGTTCTGGGGAGGGGGCGTGGACACGCAGTCGACCCTCTCATTCGGCTCTCCGGATGAGGTGCGGGAAGAGGTGCTCAGGCGTGTGGAGGCGTTCAAGCCCGGGGGCGGGTATGTCTTCTCGCAGGTGCACAATATTCAGCCCGAGGTCCCGCTCGAGAATATCCTCGCCATGTTTGAAGCCTACAGGGAGGCGGCGCCTTACTAACGGCGCGCCATACAAACGGAGCGCATTGTTAACGGCGGCGCCCTGTTGACGATGGTTCGCCGATCGAATAGGTTTAGTTATTGCTTTAATATATAGTAAGATTAATTGATGTCCATGTCCGCACCGTATGAGGAGATGAGAAGATGAAGGAGATCATGAGCCCGCGTGAGCGCGTACTGGCGGCGCTCAGCCACGAGGAGCCGGACCGCGTTCCGGCGGTCCTGTGGGGAAGTTACTACACCCTGCAGGACGGCACCTATTTCAAGATGCTGGAACACCGGGGGCTCGGCGACCCGCTTCCGCCCTTTCGAAGGTACAAACCGCGTAATTCGAATTACTACGACGATCGCATCCTCGACGCGCTCGGGACGGACGCGCGCTACGTGTGGTCGGGATTCACCGACCTGGGCGGAGCGCCTCCGGATACGCTTAAGGACGCGTGGGGAGTGCAGTGGAAGCGGATGGGCCCGAATATCACGAGCGTGGGCGCGCCGCTGGCGGATGCCACTGTCGATCAGGTTTCAGAGTACGACTGGCCCGACCCTGAGAAGTACCTGACCCTGGACCTCCTGCGCGAGCGTCTAAAGAAGCTCAAGAAGGAGGGAAAATACGCCCTGTTCGCGCGCTCCGTGAACTCCTACGGTCCCTTCGAGCAGGCGTGCGAGCTGCGGGGACGGGAGAAACTTTTAATGGACACGGTGCTCGAGCCCGAACTTTTCCGCCTGCTCATCGAAAAGTCCACGGATGTCATCGTTCGGCTGAACGAACTGTACCTCGACGTGTGCGGGAACGATATCGACGTGTTCGAGATACCGGGTGACGATTACGGCGGTACGGAGGACCTCCTCATATCGCCCAAGGTTTTCGATGAATTCATAAAACCGGCGCTGGCCCGTATCGTCGGGTCGGTCAAGGACTTCCGGAAGGACCTCTTCACGGCCTTTCATACGGACGGCGCGATCATGAAGATCGTGGACGGGCTTATCGATACCGGCATCGATATACTCAATCCCATGGAACCGCTCCAGGCAAACGACTGGGGGGCGGTAAAACTGAAGTACGCCGACCGTATTTCATTCATGGGAGGGGTCGACCTGAAAGAGGCGATGACCGGTTCGGTGAGAGATGTGGAGGAGGACGTGAAGCGCTGTATCCGTACCTTTGCGCACGGCGGCGGATACCTGCTGGCGCCCGCAAACCATCTGCAGAACGACGTGCCTCCCGAGAATATCGAGGCCCTGTACGAGGCGGTACGGAAGTACGGCAGCTATCCACTGTCGCTTTGACCCGGCAAGATTTTTAATAACACAATTCATTCAAGGAAGGAGATTCAAACACATGGAAATGCTGGAACTGAAGGTCGAACCGTTGAAGAATATTCCGGAAAAGGATTTTTTACCGTATGGCCAATTTTTCGGCGTGGAAAGGGGGGCGCCCTCCGAGGATATCGTCTTCGTAAAATGCTGGTCGTATAACGTGGACCTGGGGGAAACGGAGGATATCGACCTCTGCTACTGCAAGCTGGAGCGGGTGACAAAGGAGACGATCGTGCAGGTTGAAAAGACCGGGGGCCTTCCGGACTGGCTCCGGGGATACGAGGGGGGGACCACGGTAAAGAAGATGGAACGCCACCCGCTGACATCGGAAACATTCTTTTTTCTGGAGGGCGATGTCATCTTTCTGATGGCCCCTCCGGATAACGAAAAAGATATGCCCGATTTAACGAAAATGCGTGCCTTTCTGTGCGACCATAGTCTCGGCGTTTCCCTGTGGAAGGGGACTTGGCACTGGCCTCCCATACCGGTGTACGATACCGCCAGAGTCGGACTTGTACGCAAAGGAGCGTTGGACGACTTCGACCGTGTGGACCTTGACGTGGAGTACAAGCTCATCGTATGATTCCGGGTAATAAGTTGTAAAGCCTGGTTTACAACTCAGCGGTGCAATTAGGAAATATCCTGTTCGAAGCGTAAACTGCAGGGTGTAAAACGCGTGTATGACATATGCTTATAAACGCAAAGAAAGGAGGATTTATCATGGAAAGCCAGCTGGAGCTGAATGAGGAACGTATTCGCTTGTTTGAGCGATTTAAACAGGTTCTTCCGGAGGTCGGGACCGCGGAGCTCGATCTCTTGAGTCATATATATAAAGACGGTGTGCTGAGCAGAAAAATGAAATTTCTTCTTGCCCTTGCCGTCGCTCTGGGCACGGGATGCACCATGTGTGTTCTGGCTCAGACCATGAGCGCGCTGGATGCGGGAGCGACAAGGGAGGAAATACTTGAGACTATTTCCGTGGTTGTCGCCATGAGGGGGACAACGGGATCAGCCGAGTCCCTGCGAGTTATAAAGTTGCTCGATGAATTGGAATGACAGGGGTGGGCCGGGTCCCTCGACGGATCCGGCCCATTCGTGACTATTCTCCGTATCGGCCGTATTCCCTAACGGCTTCGACCATGGCCAGCATGTTCTCCGGTGGTGTGTTTACGGGCATTTCGCAGCCGGGCATGAGGATGAATCCGCGGGGAAACCGTTTCGCGGTTTGGATTACCTTTCTGCATTCATTTTTGATCTGTTCGGGCGTCCCGGTCTGAATCAGGGACGGTCGGATGTTGCCTGCGATGATGCAGTTTTTTCCGAAATATTTATATGCATTCTCCATAGAGACCTCATCCCCAAAGGATACGATCCCAGGGTCTCCCATCGGAATATCGGACCAGAACGGCAGGTTCTGGTTATGGTCTCCGCATATGTGACAGAGAATATGTTTGATGCCGAGTGAGAGGATACGCGTATGCAGCTCTTTTTCGTAGGGTAGAACGAACTTTTCAAATAATCGTGGTGAGATGATCTGGTTGGATGCGGCGGGTTCCCATATATGGGGCATGACCCTTTCTTCGCCAAAGCTAACCGACCACGCTTTTATCACGTCCACGAGGTGATCGGTGGTCAGCCTGAGCATCCTGTGGACCAGATCCGGTTTCTTTATCATCCATCTGCACAGGCGTCCTTCACCTGCAATATTCACGGCAACGGTGAAGCTCCCTCCGATAACGA
>CAYWUT010000103.1:8754-12790 GCA_964460545.1 uncultured Spirochaetota bacterium | reverse complement strand
TCATCCGTAATAAATATTATATGCTTCACTTTCAAAAATTACTGAAACGCGTGAAACGCGTGCGGTTCCTATGTTTGGTATAGAGTTATTGTTTCTTCCGACGCTCCATATGCTTTTATAAACAATGGGATCACTGAGTAGATAAAATTGAAGTGTGTTTATAATACAATGTTTTTTATTTTTCATCATTAATTTTTTTAATGTTTTGAGTATTTTATTAGAAAACAGATTTGGATTTTGAGTTTACCCCCGGTCCTTTTTCCCCTACAATTGAATGTACGGTTTCGAACACCGGTCCGGGGTGAAAAGCATGAGGGATTTCGGCTGGAGAAGAACGCGTGACTGGGAGCGGCGGAGAGCGCTGAAAACGGTATGCATTCTTTTTACCGTAACCATACTCTACGCGGTCTATCACTATCAGGGATCGGCCAGGTTCTTCGCCCTCTACCTCGGCGGGGCCGTGGACCCTGAGCGTCTCCAGGCCGTGTCCGTATTCTACCAGTGGACCATGGGATTTTTCCTCCTCGGGTGCGTGCCCCTCGTTATAATAAGGGCCGGTTTGAAGGAGCGGATTCTGGATTACGGGCTCGGCATGGAACGGCCCGGCGTCGTACTTGCCGTGGTACTGATCGGATTCGCGGTCGCCACGCCGTTCGTCTATTTCGGCGCCCGCAGGGAAGACATAGCCGCGATCTATCCCCTCGTACGCGGAGCCTCCTCCTCTCCCCTCTTGTTTTTCAAATCATCCCTCTTCTACTTCCTCTACTACGTCGGCTACGAGATATGCTTCCGGGGCATGCTCTATATCGGCATACGGGACGACGTGGGAGACGCCCAGGCCGTCGCAGTTTCCTTCACGGCGACCGTGCTCCTCCACGTTACCCAGCCCCAGTCGGAGCTCATACTCGCCATGCTCGCGGGTATAGCATTTCCCATCATCGTAAAGCGTCTCCGGTCGCTCTGGCCCGTCATACTCATACACGGGTTTACCGGTATAACCCTCGATTACTGGATCATCGTGCACTCGGGCGGCTTCACCCCTTAAAAGAGAGACTCCTCCTCAGCCGGGATTATGCAAGCGGGAACATTGTTTTGCGGCGAGTTGACGAGGGTCGAAACCCGGTGGAAATCGATCGAATCGGGCGGACAGGGGGTAAGGAGCTCGAGCAGATCGTCCGGGTCGCTCCTGCTGTCGAGCCACGTGTCCCTGTCCTCCGGTTTCAGGATCACGGGCATGCGGTCGTGCAGCTCGGCCATGCGCGCGTTTGCGGCGGTTGTGATGATGGTAAAAGTCAGAAGGGGCTGTGCCTCTTCTTCCCCCTTCGGCCTCCAGCTCTCCCAGAGGCCCGCCAGTCCCAGGGGCCGTCCGGACGCGCCGTATATGTAGTAGGGTGTTTTTACCGCACCTGTTTTTTTCCACTCGTAGAATCCGTCGGCGGGTACGAGGCAGCGTTTTTTCTTGAATCCGCTCCTGAAGCTCGGTTTTTCGGCCACGGTCTCGGCCCGGGCGTTGATCATCCTGCCTGTCTGCGGTGTTTTCGACCAGATGGGAACGAGGCCCCATTTGAAGCGGTCGTATCGGGTTTCGCCGTCCCGCAGTATTACGCCGGCCTCCTGGCCGGGAGCCACGTTGTATGAGAGGAACACGTCGGATAGGAATTCCTGCACATAGAACTCGATCGATATGGTCTTGCGCTCCGATTTCTGCGTGAACCGTCCGCACATGGCCTTTACCTCCTTCCTGCGGCCGTCTCTTCGGTCTCTTCGAGCGCCGGATCCACGGACCCTCCAGCGGCCGCTTTCTCCCCAGTATTATACCACAGCGGCCTGATATCGTACACGTGGAGGCTGATCACGCCGAACTCCGACTCCACCCGCCCGAAGAGCAGGTAGGGCCTTGCGTGGGAGAGACCGAGAGCGTGGCGCTTGAAGACTTTGGGAAAGAAAACGGTCTCGATCAGGGCGGTTTCGTCCTCGAAGGAGATGAACTGCATAAGCTCGTCGTTTTTCGTCATCACCGTCTTCGCGGTCACCAGTATGCCCGCGACCCGCACCCTGCGTCCCTCGTGCCTGCCCAAATCGCGAGCCCTTATCACACCGGGATCGGAAATCTTGTTTCTGAAGCACGACATGGGGTGGACGGACGCGATGAATCCGAAGAGATCCTCCTCCATACGCAGTTTTCGTTTTTGATCCAGATCGCGCATGGGAGGCGGCGTTATCCCGGCCTCGTAGCGCATGGCGGAACAGAGGGGTGTTTCTTCCTCCCCCTCACCCCGGAGGTTCGCCAGGTACAGGAGCTGCGGAACGTTGTATCGTTCCACGTTCCTGAAACAGCCCGCCTTGATCAGGAGCTCCATGTCGGCGCGCCCGGCCTTCGTGCGCCGCATGAAATCGAGGAGGCCGGTGAAATGCCCGCGCCGGGACCGGTCCTCCGCTATACGGCGGGCGAGGCCGGATGACAGCCCCTTTATCTGTGTGAATCCCATGTGTATCGTGTTCCCGTTCCCGCGGTACCCCTCGAGGCTTAGGTTTATATCCGGCAGCTCGACCTCGATCCCCATGCGGCGCGCTTCGGATATGTAAGCGAGGGAGCTGTAAAAGCCGCCCCCGTTTTTCAGGACCGCTCCCATGAACTCGGCCGGGTAGTGGGCCCTGAGGTAGCAGCACTTGAAGGAGAGCAGGGCGAAGGAGGCGCTGTGGGGTTTGCAGAAGCTGTATCCGGAGAACGACTCGATCATTTCCCATATACGGTCGATTTTCTCTTTTCCGATACCGCGGTCCTTGAGATTTTTATAGAACTTGTCCTTCAGCTCGAGCTTCCTGCGGACCTTGTTTTTGCGCAGTATGACCTTCCTGATCTCGTCCGCTTCCCCGATGGGAAAACCCGCTATGTGGAGCGCGATCCTGGTGATGTCCTCCTGGTAGCACATGATCCCGTAGGTTTCCCGCAGCAGGTCGCCCATCTCTGGTATGAGGGGCGTGTAGGGTTTTCCCCTGACCCGCTCGATGTATTCTCTGATGTACGCGTTCGCCGCGGGTCTTATTATGGATGAGTGTATGACGAGGTGATCGTAGTCGCCGCGTCCCGTCTTTTTCTGGAGCTGCCGCATGGCCGGAGACTCCACATAGAACACGCCGACCGTATCGCCCCGGGCGAGCATGGCGATGGTATCCGGGTCGTTCAGGGGGTTGAAGTCCTCGTAGCGTATGCGTTTCCCGTAGTGACGCTCGATCAGATCGAGGGTGTCCCGCACCACGGCCAGGCTCCGGTTTCCGAGCACGTCGATCTTGACGAAGCCGAAGTCCTCGGCCTGGTCCTTCTCGAGCTGTATGATGTGAACGCCCTTGGGCGCGCGCTCCACCGGGATGTAGTAGTAGATGGGCCGCGGAGTGACCACCACGCCCCCGCAGTGAACGGAGAGGTAGCGCGGTCTCCCGTGCACCTCCACGGCGTCCCTGAACACGCGCATGAACTCGGGCGAGCGTTCCCGGTTCTTCGCGTAATTCACGAACTCGTCCGCGGTCCGGTCGTAGTAGTACCCGATGTTCTTCGTGACCCTGCCGATCTCGCTCTCAGGTATTCCGTGCACCTTGGCGATCTCGCGCACGGACGAGCGGGAGGAGAAGGTGATGTGGTTCGAGACCATCGCGGTGTTTTTTTTTGTGTACCGTTTGAAGATGTACTCCAGTATGTCGTCTCTCGTGTCCCACGGGAAGTCCACGTCGATGTCGGGCGGGTCGGGCCGTTCCTCGTTCAGGAACCGCTCGAAGAAGAGGTTGTGCCGCAGCGGATCGACGTGGGTGATGAACAGGAGGTAGGACACGAGCGATGCCGCCGCGGACCCCCTCCCGCAGGTATAGGGCGAGTGCTTGACGAAATCGTGCACCACGAGGAAATAGTCGGCAAATCCCTTTTTCTCTATGATGGAAAGCTCCTTATCCAGCCGCTCCGTGACCGCAGGCGTGATCCGGGGGTAGCGCAGCTTCAGGTTTTTACGGCAGATCGCCCTGAGGGTCTCGAAGCTGTTGTCGC
>CAYWUT010000103.1:0-8654 GCA_964460545.1 uncultured Spirochaetota bacterium | reverse complement strand
GTTGTCGCAGAACTTCGGGAATATGGGCTTTCCGAGGGGGAAGTCGAAGGAGCAGCCCTCCGCCAGGACCCGCGTGTTTCTCAGGGCCCGGCCGAGCGACGCATACGCCCGGAGGATCTCCTCCTTTCCCCGGGGGCAGGCGTAGGGGCCCTGGTCCTCGCCCGGGGGCAGGGACGAGAGCTTGCTGTTGGTGTCTATGGCGCGAAGGAGCCTGTGGAGGCCGTGGTCCTCCTCCCGGAGGAAGTACACGGGGGATATGAAGATGGGGGGGATCCCGGCCCGCCTCGCGTACGCGCTGTCCTCGGCGTAGTCCTTTCGGAGCACGTTTATCTCCGCGAAGGTCCACTCCCCGCGGACGGCAAGCACCTCCCGGTCGCGGGTGATCACCGCGTAGTGGGGGGAGGGCCTGTGCAGCAGCTCCGCCTTCACGTCGAATTTTTCTTTCAGGTGCATGCCGGAGAGGAGCGCGCAGATCTGGGCGTACCCCCGCATGTTTCGGGCCACGAGTATGCCGGAGAAGGTGTGGTGGTTGATACGGACAGCCACGAGGGGCCTGAGCCCCTCCTCCCTGCACGCCTGGAGAAAACGGACCAGGCCGTAAAACCCGTTCGTGTCGCAGAGGGAGAGGTAGGTGAATTCCCGGGACTTCGCGTACTCCACGAGCTCGCTGATGAATATGGTGCCGCCGCACAGCGAGTAGACGGAGTGGTTCTCGATGAAGACGAAATCCTCCATGGTTACGCACCGTAGCCGATCGATTTCCTCCCGTACCGGTCCCGTATGCGGTCGAAGGCGCGGGTCAGCTCCTGCGTCCTCCGCGTGTCGCTGAAGAGCGAGAGCTGGGCCGAGGGCGCGGTGAACCGGTAGAAGGCGAGCAGGAACTTCTTCACGCACGTCCTGCGCTTAAGCCCCCGGTTCAGGTGTAAGAGGAGCTCGCGGTAGAGGTCCTCCTCGTAGGAGGAGGGATGAGAGAGGCTTCCCGCGGTGGTGTACCGGTAGCCGTCCCGGTATACGACCGTTATCCGGGCCGACCGCGGGACCACGGATTCCCGCCGCATCCGGGCGCAGAGCTCGAGCACCAGGTCGAAGAACAAACGTCTGAGCGCGTCGTCGTTGTTTTCATCGCCGTCCACCACCCGCTCGCCCTTCACCTCACGCCCCGTCTCCCGTTCTATGAGCGTGCTTCTGGACAGCCCCCGCGAGTAGTTGAAGAGGACCTCGCCGTCTTTTCCGAATATGTTAACAAGGTCGTTTTTGGAGAACGCGCACAGGTCCTCGATTGACCGGACACTGAAGTCCATGAGGAGCCGGTTCTTCGTGGCGGGGGAGAGGTCCGGAAGCATGGTGACGCTCAGGGGAGGGAGGAAGATGTTCTCCGAGATGTCGGGTACCTCGTACGCGCCGCCGTCCCCGGCCACCCCGGCCGCGAGGCGGGCCACGAGCATGGTGCGCCCGATGCCGCAGCGTCCCCGCAGCCCGAACCGGTCCTTCAGGCCCGCGAGCACGCGGCCGCACGTGTCGATCTCCCGTCCCAGGAGCCTGCGGGTCCCGGTCAGGTCGATAAAGTACTCTCCCACCTCCGGGCTCTCCACCGACGGGGAGAACGCGCGAAGAAAGGAGGCGACACGGCCGTTCAGCTCCTCCACATACTCGTAGTCCACGGGGATCACGCGAATACCCGACTTTCGCCGAATGTTTTTCAAAAAGAGCCCCTTGCGCGCATACACTCCCTCGATCCCGGGAGAGCAGTCCAGCACCACGCTCCGGGCCATGCTCCCTGAGGCCACCACGAGCGGCCGCCTCGATCCGGCGGAGCGGGCCTCCTCGCTCTCGGCTATGAAGTGGGGCACGGACACGAAACAGATCTTTTTCAGTATTCCCCTCATCCTGCTTCTTCCTCCTCAGGCTGTGCGGCCCCGCTCGAGCGCGGGGCCGTCATGCTCTACGGTTCTATCCTTATTCCTCTAAGGTCTTCCCCGGGCCGTTATCCTTTCAAGCTCCACCCCTATTCCTCCTTCTCTTCTACGGCCGGCCCTTTCCTTTTCACACCCATATTTGTCCGTCTTTTGGGGCACTTGTCTCCCACCACTCCACTCTTATTCCTCTTTTCTTAAATCTTTATTTTTTGTCTTCCCGTGGCCGCTACCCTCTATTGTTCTGTCCGTATCTCTCTCACTCATTCGGTATTATCCAGGGACCGTTATCTTTTGAAGGTCTATACATATCCCTCGTTCGCTTCATTGTATATCCTGCAAGGCCCTTATCCTCTCTCATTGGATTCATCCAAACTCATCCCTGTGTGCCGACGGGCTACACGTTGAACTTCCTGAACATGCCCACCAGTATCCCGTAGATCTCGAGGTTCTGCTCCCCGGTCACGAAGATGGAGGGCACCTCCGGGTTGCTCGCCCTGAGCTCGATCCGGTCGCCCTGGTAATAGACCCGCTTCACCGTGGCCCCGCCGTCCACGAGCGCCACCACGATCTGGCCGTTCTCCGCCGTGTTCTGGCGCCGCACCACGATCACGTCCCCGTCGAATATGCCGCTGTCGATCATGGAGCTTCCCCGCACCTTGAGGGCCACGTTCTCGCCTCCCCCGAGCAGCTCCTCGGGCACGTCGACCGACTCCTCGATTTCGTACACCTCGAGCGGGCTCCCGGCCGCCACCGTGGCCACCAGGGGTATGGTGACACTCCGCTTCCCGAACCCCACCACCTGCAGGGCACGCTTGCTGTTCGCCCCGCCCCGCTCTATGGCGCCCTTGCGGGCCAGGGTCTTGATGTGGTCGAACACCGTGCTCACGGACCTGAACCCGAAGTGGTGCTGTATTTCCTCGTAGCTCGGGGCTATGTCGTGGGTGTCGATGTAACGCTTGATGAACTCGTACACCTCGCGCTGTTTCGGGGTGAGATACATGGTCCCTCCTTCCTCGAAAACAGAATAACCGAAAGTAAACCGAAAGTCAAGAGAAATTTGAAAATAATTTTTTAACACCTTGGTGTAAAAGGGCATTGGTCGAATATGTGAGAAAGGAAGAACAAGGGGATGGCCGAATTCGATAGTGGATATATATTAAGGATATCGGGAAGTATTTACGTGTAGTTACACTGGAAGACGGCGTTACTATTCACAATGTTTTCCCCGATCGTAATTTCAGGGAGGAATAGATGAAATTTCATTATTATGAAGAAACGGATTCTTTATATATAGATTTATCATCACGAAAAAGTAAGGAGTCGATCGACGTTTCGCCCGGGGTTGTCATTGATTACGCGAAAGACGGTCGTATTGTCGGGATTGATATACAGCATGCAAGCAAGGTAGTTGACCTTTCGAGCATAGAATCTGATGAGATCCCCATGAAGAAACCGTCCTTCAATAAGAAGTAAGAAACTCCGGCCCTGTATTCAATAAAATCGTGTTTGTTTCGGTATATATGCGTTCTTTTTCTGGATAAGCCGATGTTTTTCATAAATGGTTATGCATCCCCCAAGAACGAAGCGTAAAAGGTAAATTAAATGGATTTCAACAGAACCGAAGCGGAAGTGAATGAAGAGATAACGCGTCTTCGCGAAGGGATCCCGAACCTCCGTTATCACGGCACCCACCAGGCCGTGAGCACGGGCCCGCTCGTGCCCGGCTGCGAGGTCTGCACCCACATGGCGCACCTGGCCTTCCAGCTCGGTTTCCGCTGTAACACCCGGTGCGACTTCTGTTTCCTCCACACCTGTGAAACGGACACTCCGGATGAAGACGAGGAACACCACAGGCGGGCACTCATGAAGGAGTTTCTACGACGCAAGGACGAACTGGAGGGCGTGTCCCTGACCGGCGGAGAACCCCTGCTGCACCTCTCCGAGATGGAGGCGTACGTATCCGAGATGCGAAAACAAAAGCCCGGACTGCACTTCTGGGTCTACACCAACGGCATACTCGCCGATGACGAGCATCTCGGTGTTCTCAGGGACCTCGGGATTCAGGAAATCCGGTTCAACCTCGCGGCCACGAACTACAGCGGTAAAGTTCAGAAAAACCTGGAGCGCGCCAGGAAACTGTTCGAGTACCTTGTCGTGGAAGTACCCTCATACCCGAAGCAGATGGACGGCCTGACGGAGTGCCTCGAGGAGCTCGAGCGTATCGGCATTGACCAGCTGAACCTGCAGGAACTGCTCGTTACGGACGCCAATGCCCAGAGCCTCGAGGGCGAGGGGTATCAGTCGGGCTTTTTATACCTCAAGAAATACTTCCTCTATGGAAGCAGGAGAATGACCTACGACGTGATGCGGCACTGCCTTGACGAGGAATATTCATTTACCGTGAACGACTGCTCGGCAAGCAGGTTCGGTATCAAGCAGTGAAGCGGGGACAGTTACTTCAGGGACACGAGATGAAAACAGTAAGATATATAATATTCATCTTGTGTCCCTAAAATAGGTGTCCCCTTCAATCGTACCCCGGAGGAGAAGAGATGGGCAGGATAACGGACAGGCCGACGGAGCGGATGTCGGACAAGTCCTTCATACGGATGAAAAGGCTGATGGGGTTGATCGACCGGGTTTTTCCCTACATCGACCGGAGGATGAAGAATTTCGACATCAGGCCGGGAATGACCGTGGTCGACTACGGGTGCGGGCCGGGCAGGTATACGTCCCGGCTGTCGGACATGGTGGGCGGGGCGGGGACCGTGTACGCGGTAGACATACACGAAAAGGCGATCGAAGCCGTCGAGGACATGATAAGGGAAAGGTCCCTCACGAACGTCAGGACCTCGCTCGCTGCCGGGAACGACGAGGGGAATTACGACACGAGGCTGGCCTCGGGTACGGCGGACGTGGTGTGCGCATTCGACATGTTCTTCATTATTAAGAAGCCCAAGGAATTCCTGGACGAGATCAGACGAATTCTGAAAAAAAACGGCGTTTTGTACCTGGACGACGGCCATCAGAAAAGAGGTGTAACCAGGGCGAAACTGCGCGCGGCCGGGCAGTTCGAGATCATGGAGGAGACCCGGGACCATTTGACATGCAGAGTGAAGCAATAAAAAGATATATAAACAGTAGTTGATATCTACCGGCATCGTAAATCGCGGTACTGCCGGATCATTTGCGTTCAGGAGATCCGGCCCGGTCTTTACAGCAGTACGAACGCACCCCGCTTTTATGTTTGATTCTTTTTCGCAGCAGCCTTTCATCCCGTACCCGGATTTAACGGCACCGGGCATGTTGTTTCCGGATACTTCAGATGCGGGTAAGAACGCTCAGTCACGGCATTTCATCGAAAAAACGCTCCCACTATCGGAGTCACGAGCTTTTCTTTTAGTGACGTTGGGAAATGCATAGAGTATATTACTAAATAAGTAAATTACTAATTTAGTAAAGGAACTTATAATGAAAGTGCCGACCGAGCTGAAGCACAAGCCCGTGATCGTGTCCGAGGAGTACGACAAAGTCGACGGCCGTCTGGCAGGTAAATCCGACGCGAAGGGGCTCTCCCTGGGACTGGCCCAGTGGAACGACCGGGGCAGGGTCGATATTTCCGCGAAGACATGGCGTCACACGGGAGAAAAGTGGTCCAGGCAGTCCGAGGAGCTGCCCCTGCACCGGGTTCTCGACCTCGCGATACTCATCTGCAGGACCCGGCTTTTCTTCATGGAACGGTACCGGAAGAGTAAAGACCACTATCCGAATTACCCCCTGCTGGACAGGATCGGGCTGCAGGGCGGTGCGATGAACGTAGCCGTATGCACGGACAACGAGCATATCGAGGAAGACATCGAGCTTTTCGACGACCGCCTTCACATGGATGATGAAATCATCAGCGAGCGGCTGAACGTCCTGTACGGATTGCTGAAAGATCTGAACGCGGTATAGGGGAATGCGGGGCGGATATCATGCCGCCCCTGCCGTACCGCAGCGGGCACCCCGGATTTTACCATAAATAATCATCCCCCGAAAAATATCTAAAAAATCCATAAAAATATTGTTAACCAGCTTGACAATATAGTTAAGCTAGTTTATATTATGGTTAATCAGATTAACCATAAGGAGTCTGTCATGAAAAAACTAGATTTCACGCGTGATTCAGTCGTGTCCCTTCTCTCGAAAATGGCGGTGCCGGCCATCATCGCCATGGTGGTAAACGGGCTCTACTACCTTGCGGACGCGGCTTTCGTCGGCATCGGCGTGGGAAGCGGGGCGCTCGGGGGGCTTGCGGTGGTTTTTCCCGTGCAGATGTTCATCATCGCGTGGGGAGCCATGATCGGCCTGGGTGTGGCGTCCATCATCTCGAGGAAGCTCGGCGAAGGGGATGTGCGTGCCGCCTGCGGGGCCGGCATGAACGGGATAAGCCTCGCCCTGATTTCAGGCGCGGTTTTTACCGCGGTCACGATAGCCACGGGACAGACCCTTGTCTCAGGGCTCGGTGCCACCGCTGAAAACACGGCCGCGGCCGCGGGCTACCTCGGTGCGCTGCGTTGGGGGTTCGTTTTCGTGTTCCTGAGCATGGTGGGCTTCAACATCACCCGTGCCCGGGGGGATGCGAAATCCGCGGGATTCGGAATGCTCCTGGGAACGGTGGTGAACCTGGCGCTCGATCCCCTGTTTATCTTTGTATTCGACATGGGTGTCGCGGGCGCCGCCTGGGCAACCGTCATTGCCCGTGCAGTATCCACGTTCTACTTCTTCACACTTTTGAGGAAAAAGTCGAAATCTCCCAAAAAGGCTTCGCACATAATATCGGAACGGTCCGCCGCCCGCACGATCGAATTGGGTCTGCGCCTGGACGGGGCCGTAACAGGTGAGATCCTCTTCCTGGGCGTCGGCACCTTCCTCTCCCAGCTCTGCCCCTCGGTGGTGGCGGTCATAGTCAATCTATACCTCAGGAAACTGGGAACCGGAGCGGATCTCGCCCTGTACGGCATACTGAGCAGGGTCCATGTGTTCATTATCATGCCCCTGCTCGGGCTCGCACAGGGATTCCAGCCCGTGGCGGGCCACAACTTCGGGTCGCGCGCGATGGACAGGGTTCGTACCGCCGTTCTTTTATCCCTGTCCGCCTCCGTGGGAATAGGAATTATTCTGTTCATGGCTCCGGAGATCGTGCCTGCGGCGGTACTCGGACTCTTCACCCGGGATATCCAAGTCATCGAGCACGGTATAATCCCGCTCAGAATGACGCTTGTCGCGGTACCCCTCGTCGGGCTGCAGATCATCGGCTTTTCACTCTTCCAGGCGGTCGGGAAACCGGGGAGGACCCTCCTGCTTTCACTCTCCAGGCAGCTCATCTTCCTGGTCCCCCTTCTCATTGTACTCCCGTCCCGTTTCGGCATAAACGGGCTGTGGGCCGCTTTTCCGGTCGCGGACATCTTTTCGGCGATACTCTCTTCCGTATTCCTCGCGGGTTTCCTCAGTGGGGCCCGTGCCGCCGGCGAGAGAGGCGGAAATGGGGTGATGGCAGCGGTTAAACAGCCTGACAGGAAAGCGGGCGTTTTATACAGCGGAAAGACGCATAGAATCTTAAACATGGATATGATCGACAGCGGGGCCGGTCTCGAGGTCCTGGGAGGGAGGACATGACAGCCACGGTGATACGCGAGTCCATAGACTGTTTGAAAATCGGTATGTTTGGGTTATTATTGCATTGGAGCGGGCCGTCACCGGCCTGTGTTCGGGATACGGGGAGGCACGATGATATGAACCATGCGGGGGGTGGCCCATGGGGGGATCGATAGGAGAGGAACGGGCCTACAAGCTGATGGAGGAACTCCTCTGGACGATCGAAGAGTACGTTTCCCTGGCAGCGGTTCCCAAGTCGTACGGTACCGAATTGAAGTTTTTCAGGCTGGACATACACCTGATCGGCACGGTGGGCAACAATCCGGGTATTAACGTCACTGAGATCGCCCGGATTCATAAAATAACCAAGAGCGCGGTCAGCCAGGCGATGAAGAAACTCGTTTCGCGCAGGCTCGTCCGGCGCTTCCAGGTGCCGGAGAACAGGAAAGAGGTACTGTTCGAGCTGACCGATACGGGCCGGGCCGTGTTTGAAGCCCACAGGGCCTTTCACGAGCGGGTTGAAAAACCTTTTGTCAGTGAGATCGCTTCGTTCCCGGAAACGGATGAGGCGGGTATCCGCAAGCTCCTTGACCTGCTGTCGCGCAGGGCCGCGGAGGTCAGGCGGCTGGAGGGTATGGAATAAAGGAAATCCTGCTTTTCCGCTTTGGGAAAAACGATTATTAGAGTAGTGAGGCAGCAGCGAACATGGAAAACTACGGAGGTGGGACACCATGCCCAGAGTACAGCATTTCGATATTCCGACTGAAGATCCGGAAACCCTGCGGGGATTCTACGAAGAGGTGTTTGGATGGAAATTCGAGAAATGGGGCGATCCGACCGGTCAGATGGAGTACTGGATGATCTCTACCGGAGAGGATGAGCCCGGAATAGACGGCGGGATGTCGAAAAAACAGGGGCCCGAGGACCGGGCCGTCAACACCATCGGTGTGCCGGATGTCGATAAATATATCGAGCGTATTGAGAAAAACGGGGGAACGATCACCATGCCGAAAACGGCCATTCCCGGTGTCGGTTGGATTGCCGGTTTCCTGGACCCCCAGGGAAACGGGCATATGATCATGCAGGATGATCAGAACGCAC
>CAYWUT010000102.1:0-12824 GCA_964460545.1 uncultured Spirochaetota bacterium | reverse complement strand
ACCCGAAGCCATAATCTCGGACATCAAAACGGGTCTTAAGGGCAAGGACCATATCGTCCTGCCCGACCGCCGCGAAGCCATATTCCGCGCCGTCGGGCTGGCGCATGATGAAGATATCGTGCTTATCGCAGGCAAGGGACACGAGGACTACCAGATACTCGGAGAAAGGACGATACACTTCGATGATCGAGAGGTCGCCATGGAGGCGGCCGGGGCGCCGGGCTAGGAGGGAATTTCCGTTTACCGGCACCGGGAGCAATCGCCCCCTGAGCAGGAACCGCAGGAGGACCCACCCAAAGAAAGGCCGGGGGACGGGGGAGAGCCGGAACCTCCGGGTGCGGAACGGTGCATGAAGGTGCTGAACTGTTTACGTATACTGGTGCTCGAGCAGTGAGGACAGGAAGGGGCGGTTCCCCCGCGCACAAGCAGCTCGAAGGACGTATTGCATGCCCCGCAGATATATTCGTAGACAGGCATCTGTTATCCGTTACAGTGTAACAATAGTGTAACCCTCTTCCATGAAACCCGCAATGCTCGGATGACCGGACATATCGGCGAGGAGCGGCAGCTCCTGTTTTTCCACGTCCTTGAGGGTTCCCATCTTGTTCGAGCAGGCCCTGCACACTCCCGTGATCAGTCCTTCGCTGCGCGCCTGGTCGAACGTCTCGCTGATGAAATCGCTCTTGTTCGAGAAGCGGGGAATGAGCTTTGTGGCCGCGCCTTCGATAACGATCCCCACGTCATAACCCCTCTTTTTCATATCGATTGCATTGAGCAGAACATGCACGAAACACATCGGGTCGCCGTTGAAGGCGAAAAGCATGGTTTTTCTCATTTATATTCCTCCGAACCGTCCCTTGGCAGGTCCCCGCACCATCTTCCCCCGCAGGATGAACGTGAATGTCGCCCACAGTATACTTTGAAATCATAAAAAACGAAAGAGTATAACGCCCCGTGCATTTGCCTTTCTTTTTTCCTTACCTTCATTAATGTATGTATTTAAGAATAAACCGGCCTGTTTCAGGCAGTATACAGGCAAAGGAGAGATGGACATGCTGAAAGAAGGTGATAATGCACCGGGATTCCTTCTTACAGATCAGGACGGCAACGAGGTCGGGCTTGAGGATTTCAAGGGAAAAAAACTCCTCCTCTATTTTTATCCCAGGGCGAATACGCCGGGATGCACGCAGCAGTCCTGCAGTGTTCGGGACGCACACGATGATTTCGAGGGTATGAATGTATCCAGGGTCGGGATCAGCCCCGATGCTCCTGAAAAGCAGAAGAAATTCGACACGAAGTACGGTCTCGAATTTCCGCTTCTTTCCGATCCGGATCACGTCGCAGCGGAGGCCTATGGAGTGTGGGGCGAGAAGTCGATGTACGGTAAGAAGTATATGGGGATTGTCAGGTCATCCTTTCTCATGGACGAGGAGGGGAAAATTCTCGGCGCATGGTACAAGGTGAGCCCGAAAGACACCGTGCCGAAGGCGCTGGACAGGCTTAAGGTAGGGTGAACGTTGAAAATATATCCGTGATGAATTTCGGAGGAATAGCATGGCCAGAGCTCGTTTTAAAAACAAGGTGATTGCCGAAAGCGATGACGTAGAAATAGTTGAGGGAAACGTCTATTTCCCACCTCAGTCCGTAAACAGGGAGTTCCTGAAGGAGAGCGATTACCGTTCGACCTGCCCCTGGAAGGGGGAGGCATACTACTGCCATGTCGTAGTCGATGGTGAGGAAAACCGGGACGCGGCCTGGTTCTATCCCGACCCGAAAAAAGAGGCGAAATATATTCAGGGGTATGTCGCTTTCTGGCGGGGAATCGAGGTCGAAAAATGACATCTGCCGAGTTTTTATCGGCAGATATTGTGCTGACAGGTGTCACATACCTGCCAGTAGCATACCGGCGTCATAAGTCTCCCTGTAAAAAGTCATGGCCGGGGATTCGGATACCTTCTATTATACTGTGGTAATTAATTCACCTCCGTAGTATACTTTGTATACTTTCTCTACTCCATTGGATTTATAAACCTTTCGAACCGTTGGTCCCGTATGGAAGAAAAGAATAAAAAGAGGAGGATATTTCAGGGCGCTGTCGCGGCCGCCGTTGTGCGCGCCGTTCTCACCGGCATCTTCATCCTCAGCGTTTTCCTGAACATCATATTCCTCGTTTTACTCATCGTCATGGGAGTGGCTGTTTCAGACAGGATCGGAGCAGGTGTGTCCGGCGGTTACAGGAAGGTTTATACACGGAGGTCCGCTGGAATCGAGGGGGAAAAGGGATCCGAGATCGCGGTCATTCATGTCGAAGGCATTATCACGGATTACGATACACAGGACGGATTGTTCGGTTACAGGGAAAACCTGTTGAGTGCGGTATCCAACAGGCTTTCGGTCATTGAAACGGATGATCAGGTCGGCGGGGTGCTGCTCGTTATCGACAGCCCGGGAGGCGGCGTTACGGCCAGCGATGTGCTCTACAACAGGATCGTTCGGTTCAAGGAGGAGACCGGGCTTCCCGTGGTAACGCTCATGAAGCAGGTTGCGGCTTCGGGGGGGTATTATGTGGCGTCCGCCAGTGATTATATACTCGCCTATCCCACTGCCATTACGGGCAGCATAGGCGTTATCATATACAGTTTCAATTTCTCCGGGCTCATGGACCGTTACGGCGTCGAGTATGTGGCCGTCAAGACGGGTGAAGAGAAGGATGCGCTCTCTCCCTTCAAGCCGGTAAGGGAGGAGGAGGTGGCCTGGATGCAGTCCATAGCGGACACCATGCTCGAGCGTTTTATTGCCGCCGTCTCCGATGGCAGGAAAGGTCTCACCGTGGAGGAGGTTCGCGATCTGGCGGACGGAAGGGTGTATATTGCCGGGGAAGCCCTGGAGAAAGGTCTCATAGACGGGATCGGCTATTATGAGGACGCGGTCGGCATACTCGCCCGGCGGATCGGGGTACTATCGCCCGAGATCGTTGAGTTCAGAAGGGAAAGGCAGTTCAGGGACTTAATCGGAAAGGTGCGGACCCCGGTTCCGCGACTCTGGACCCGTCCTCCGCAGACCTATCCGAATCTTCTCTACCTGTGGAACGCGCCGTCCATGGTAATGGAAAACGCGCCGTCCATGGTAATTGATAGCGATGGACTGCGGTAGCGGCATGCGTGAAATTACATATGGAAATCATTCGCTTCGGTAGTATACTATACGGGAGTGCAGACCATACAGGTTGGAGCGTTTAGATGAGAAGATATGCCTTTATCCTGCTGCTCATCATCTTTCCGAGTTTCGGGCTGTTCGCGCAGCAAATCCCCGGTTCGCAGTACCTCTACCTGGGCCAGGGTATCAGTTATTTCCCCTACGGGGCGAGCGGCGTGGCAGACTTCATGGGGATGGACACGAATTTCTACAACCCCGCGGGGTATGCGGATACGAAACGTATAACGGCGGGTCTTTCAATGGGCGGTTTCAGTGGAGACAATTTTCTCCTCAACGCCCGCGGGAGCTTTCCCTCGAATATCGGAATTCTGACCGCCAATGTTCTCGCACTGACTTCTCCCGAGGGGATGACCGCAGGGAATGTAGTCGGATTAAAGGGGACCTTCTCCAAATCGATCAGTGATCAGTGGCTTTTCGGCGCGGCCGTCAATATGGGTACCGCACGGGGCGGCCCTGAAAGCGATCTCTACACTTCCTTCGACATTGGTACCATTTACAGGAAAGAGGTGGACGGTACCGGTATCGGGGTGTTCGACCACTCCGTCGGATTCGTGTTGAAAAACCTTGGGAAGAATGTATCGTACGAGGGGTACGATTCGTTTCCGCCCCTGGGTATGGATTTCGGAATAAACGCGGAGATGATACGGCAGGGTATATACCGGGGTGTTCTCGGGACCCATCTCATGATTCCCTTCAACCCTCCGGCCGGATTTGTGGGTTTCGGCCTTTCAAACATCTTCTTCGATATGGTTAATGTCAAACTGGGCCTCAATTACGGTGTCGAGGAGATCGGACCGTTTTCCTTCGGTGTCGACCTGAATTTCAACCTGAAGGATTCGGATGTTCAATTCTCATATTCCCTGCTTCCGACCGAGTTCAACGGCGAAAGACAGGTGGTGCACAATGCCGGAGTAAGTGTCGCGTTCGGCACCTATGACAGAAAGCCCCCCGAAACGGTGGTGCAGTCCTCTGAGAGCTATTTCTCACCGAATCACGACGGTGTCAACGACAGGGCGCGTTTCGACATGTCCATTGAGGACAACACCATGGTCTTCGGGTGGGAGATGAACATCTTCGATCATGAGGGTAAGCCCGTAAAATCATTCGAAGCCCGGGATGTGCGAAAGATCAGGAAGATGACGGCTGCGAAATATTTTAAAAGAATTTTTTCCAAAAAGCAGGAAGTCGAAATCCCGAAATCAATCGAATGGGACGGTGAAGACGCCGACGGGAACCTTGTCGGGGACGGCGAGTTCTCCTATACGCTTACCGCCTGGGATGAGAATGACAACAAGACCGTAAGCGAACGCGGGGTCATCATCGTGGACACGATTGTCCCCATCGTGGAGGCAGGGACCGACCTCTTCCTCTTTTCTCCCAACGACGACGGTGTGAAGGACGAGTTGGCCTTCACTATTGAGAGCGCGAATGTGGAGGAGGCCGATAAGGTTGTGATCAGGATATTGGACAAGGACGGCAATTCCGTTGTTGAAGAAAAACGGGAGGGCTTCGCCGGGAAGGATTTCGTCTGGGACGGAAAGAACCAGAGCGGAGCGCTCGTGGATGAAGGGAACTATACCTTCTCCATCATGGCTTTCGACAGGGCGGGAAACAGGACGGAATCCGTTATCGACGGCATTATCGTTAAAACGGAATACGAAAGAATATCCGCCTCGCCTTCGCTCAAATTCTTTTCACCGAACGGGGACGGTTTTCTCGACATCAACGAAATCAAGTTGTTTTCCTCCAGCAAGGAGGGTCTTATAAGCTGGCAGCTTACCGTGCTCGACGCGGAGAACAATGCCGTACGTGAATATGGAGGAGAAAAAGACTTTCCGGATACCATAAGCTTCGATGGTAAAGATCAGGATGGCGGGGTGCTTCCGGACGGTCTTTATTCGATACAATTCAGGCTTTTCTATGAGAGCGGCAATTACCCCGAATCCTATTATAAGTTCATAAAGGTCGATAACACTGCGCCGGATATCGAGGTCAAGACGAACATCACCGCCTTTTCGCCCAATGGAGACGGGGTAAAGGACACCATGAACCTGCTGCACACGATAGAGGCGGGTGACGGCGATGTCTTCGAGGCTAAAATCGTCAATGCCGCGGGTGCGACCTTCAAGAGACTGTATTACGGGGAGAATCCGCCCGCGGTCGTTGTCTGGGACGGAATGGGAGACGAGGGCACGCAGCCCGTTGAGGGAACCTACACCTATATTATTACGGGAAAGGACGATGTGGGAAATACGCAGGTCGCGAGTTTCGGACCTGTAAAGCTTGTGACGGGTTTTGAAGAGGTTTCCGTACAGCTGGACGGGTTTGTGTATTCACCCAATAGTGACGGCGTCAAGGATATTATTAACTTTACCCTGAACACGAGCAGCAGGGAGGGCGTCGTGGAATGGAAGCTCGACATCAGGGACGCCCGGCAGGACCTCGTAAAATCCTTCAATGACAGAAACATGGGACCGGTGGTGCCCACGTCCATCACCTGGGAAGCGATAAGCGATCTCGGTTCCAAGGTCGAAGACGGTCTCTACACAGCCACCTTCTCCATGCTCTATGATACGGGTAACAATCCGATGTCGAAGCCGAAGGATTTCAAGATAGACACACAGTCTCCGACAATCGATATTTACGCGCCCGACCTCAATATTTCCCCGAACGACGACGGCGCCAAAGAAGCAATGGTCATCTTTCAAAACATAAGGGGTGAGAAAGACGACGTATTCACCGGAGAGATCGTTGATTTTACCAGGAAGGTGGTGAGGAGCTTCTCGTGGCGGGGAACACCTCCCGTTGAGATCATGTGGGACGGCAGAGACGATAAGGGAAATCCTCTGAAAGAGGGGCTCTATACCTATACCGTGCACGGAATCGATTCGGCGGGAAACGAACAGGAGAAGACCATAACGGGTATCGTGCTGACCACCTTTTATGAAGAGGTCGATCTCCAGGCGACGGAAAAGGGAATATCGCCGAACGGAGACGGGCATTTCGATTCGGTGGATTTTATTCCCACGATTTCCTCGACACGTAATCTCACATCCTGGAAGATCAGCATATTCAACGCGCTCGGCCAGGTCATCTGGGCGAAGGGAGGCGCGGGAAAGCCTCCTGAACGTATAACCTGGAATGGAAGAGACGACACCGGAGCGATTGCGTACGACGGCAGGTATTCCCATGTCATGCGCCTCGAATACGAGAGCGGCAACCATCCGGAGAGCGACTGGGGAGTTCTCGTTGTGGACAACACGCCTCCCGATTACCGGTTTGTCGTTTCTCCCAAGCTTTTCTCACCTGACGGAGATGGAGAGGCGGATACCATGTATATCAATATAGAGGTATCCGACAGGAACGGCGTCACCGAATGGGACGTGACCCACTACAGGAAGTGGGACGGCAGTGTCGACCGTTCGGTTCCTTTCAAGCGTTTTTCCGGAAGAGGGAACTACAGCAGAACCATACACTGGGACGGTTTCTCCGATCCCGTCCAGATGCCGGGAGGGTTTTTCCCGCCGGATCAATACACCTATCGACGGTCGGGCAACAAGTGGATGATACTCGTTGATTCGGCCGCGGGCTACCTGGTTGAGCTGGGTGCAACGGACAGCTACATGAACTCGATTTCGGTACAGGAGGAGTATGACACCGACATACTCGTTATCAGGACACCGGACGGGCTGAAGATAATGATCAACTCCATTCGGTTCGAGTTCGATAAATCAGACCTCCTGCCGCAGAGCTTTGTAATACTCAACAGGCTTATCGAGATTCTCGAGAAGTTTCCAAACTACAAGATCAGGGTAGTCGGTCATACCGACGCGATCGGGACTGATGAGTACAACCAGAAACTTTCCGAACGCAGGGCCTTCTCAGTTTATAAGTATCTCGTCACGAACGATGTGGACAAAGAGCGGCTCACCACCGAAGGGATGGGGGAAAGCCAGCCGATCGATACGAACGAGACGGAGGTGGGAAGGGCCCGGAACAGGAGGGTCGAGTTCTTCCTGACCAAGTAGTTTAACGCTCCACCCTGCCGTAGGGAACGAAAGCCTTCCCACAAGATGTCCCATCTCAGAAAGCACGCTGCTGCGGGGAATATTCGTCCGGGCGATCACTTAAGAATTTTTTACACAGGGAAAATCTACATTCAAAGGCCCGGGGATTGTAATAGACAGAGCGGGCGGCCGCTGATTATTATTTGGTGATACAATTCAACCCATCATCCTGTAGAGATTAAAAGACGGAGCCGAATTATGTACGAAAAACCGACGATAGTGGCGATGGACCTCGAGGGAGTGCTCGTTCCTGAAATATGGATTGCAGTTGCCGAGAAAACAGGCATTGAAAAACTGAGGCTGACAACGCGTGACGTGTCCGATTACGACGAGCTCATGCGTATGCGTTTGGAAATACTCGAAAATAACGGTCTTACGCTTACTGATATTCAGGACGTCATCGCTACGGTAGAGCCGCTCGAAGGAGCCGGACAGTACCTCGACTGGGTGAGATCGGTAACACAGGCGATCATACTCTCGGACACCTATTATGAATTCGCGATGCCGCTCATGAAGAAACTGGGATTTCCGACACTTTTCTGCAATTCCATCGAGGCCGATGAGAATAATCGCGTGGAAAGCTATCACCTTCGCATCAGGGACGGGAAGCGCAAGGCAACGAAGGCCTTCAAGGAACTCGGATTCAGGGTCATCGCAATGGGAGACTCATACAACGACACCACGATGCTGGGTGAGGCCGACCGGGGGCTTTTATTCAGACCACCGGAAAACGTTATTGCGGAATTTCCCCAGTACCCCGTCTGCAACGAATATACTGAAATAAAGGTTCATATCGAGCGTTTCATCCGCGGTTCAGACGACTAGTGCGCTCCATAACATGAGAGGGTGTAAGATGGCTGAAGAAAAGATGAAGGCGATAGGCGTGGGAATACTCGGGCTCGGTACGGTCGGATCGGGAGTGTACGAACTGTTGACCCGTAATGGAAAGCTCATCAGCCTGAAATCGGGCGTTGAGATCCGCGTGGTAAAAGCTGCGGACAGGGACGTTTCGAGAAAAGAGGCGCTCGGGATTCCGGACGGAATATATACGGATTCGGCGGAGGATGTGACGGATGATCCCGATGTCGATATCGTGGTCGAGCTCATCGGGGGAACGGGCGTCGCGCGGGAGCTTTCCCTCCGCGCTTTGTCTCATGGAAAGCACCTCGTGACGGCAAACAAGGCCCTTCTGGCCGAGTATGGGAGCATACTGTACGATGAAGTGCTGAAGAACGGGATCGAGTTCGGATACGAGGCGTCGGTCGGCGGGGGCATACCGATCATTAAAACGATCCGCGAATCCCTCGTCGGGAACAGGATCGACCGCATAGTGGGAATACTGAACGGAACGACGAATTTCATCCTCACGAAGATGACGAGGGAGGGGCTCGACTTCAAGGAGGCCCTGTCCATCGCGCAGGAACTCGGGTTCGCGGAATCCGATCCGACGCTCGATATTTCCGGAGGGGACGCTCGGCACAAGATCACCATTCTGGCATCTCTCGCATTCAAGACCCTCATCGATATATCCTCTGTGTATGTCGAAGGTATCGAGAGTATACACGAGCGCGACATGGAGTATGCGGATGAGCTCGGATTCGTACTGAAGCTGCTCGCCATAGCCGAAAGAAACGACGGCGGCGTGTTCGTACGCGTTCATCCCGCGTTTATACAGAAGGACAATCCCCTGGCGGCGGTATGCTGGGAAGATAATGCCGTCATGGTATACTCGGATTATCTCGGCAAGTCCATGTACTATGGGAAGGGCGCGGGGAAGAAACCGACGGCAAGCGCCGTTGTCGCTGATATCGTTCAGATAGCACTCAGAATAAAGGACACCCACAAGTACAACCGGAGCGATTATTCCTTTTTCGAGGGACTGACCGTTCTTCCGTTCGACCGGTCGACGGCCCGGTATTATTTCCGTTTTAACGCGCTGGACAGACCGGGAATTCTCTCCAGAATAGCCGGCATACTGGGGGAGCACAGGATCAGCATCGCCTCGGTCATACAGAAGGAGACCGAGGAGGAACATGAGCACGTGCCGCTCATCATGATTACGCATGATGCAGTGGAAAAGGACGTGCAGGCGGCCATCGAGAAAATCAACGGGCTGTCGGATGTCGACGGCATGACCACCATCATACGCGTCATCGAGGAGGATCCGAATGGGTGAAAAAACCCCGTTGAGGGCGGTTCAGTTCGGCGCCGGTAACATCGGGCGCGGCTACATGGGCCAGCTCTTCTGGGAGATCGGCGGCAGCATTGTATTCATCGAAACCGACGGGAAACTGGTGGATCTCCTGAACAGCCGCGGTTCGTACACGTTGAGACTGCTCGACGCTCAAACGAAAAAAGAGATCGACCTCCGTATCGACCGGATCAGCGCCGTTTTGCCCGGGGAGGAAGCGGTTCGGGCGCTGCTCGACGCGGATGTCATCAGTACGGCGGTCGGTGTTTCGAACTTGAAGGCCATCGCCCCGATCGTAGCCGCGGGCATTCGTGAGAGAATGAAGGAAAACCGCGGGCCGGTAGATATCTACCTCTGTGAGAACATGCTCGACGCCGCGGGTATACTGAAGGGCGGAGTGATGGACATCCTGGAACCGGATGAATCGCAGTGGGCGCTGGATCATGTCGGATTCGTAGGTACCAGCGTGGCGAGGATGGTGCCTGCCGCCGGAGCCCATAAAAAAGCCGAAGACCCGCTTCTCGTAGTGGCGGATGCATGTCACAAGCTGCCTTACGATGCACAGGCCCTGCGAGCCTCCCCGCCGCCCATTGAAGGTATGAGGCCCGTGAAAAACTTCAAGGCCGAGATCGAACGCAAGATCTTTACCTACAACCTGGGCCATGCAACTCTCGCCTATCTCGGGCGGCTGAAGGGTTGCACCTACATGCATGAGCCCTTCGAGGATGATTACCTCATGTCCGTTTTCAACGGTGCTCTCGATGAGACGGGGGAAGCGTTGATCGCCATGTATCCGGATGACCTGACCAGGGAGGAACAGGAGGAAATTCGGGCGGACATCGACCTCAGGTTCAGCAATCCTCTCCTCAGGGACACGGTCAAACGCGTGGCGCGGGATCCCATACGCAAACTGGGCCGGAACGACCGCCTTGTGGGCAGCGCGGAGCTCTGCCTCAGGCACGGCATTTTTCCCGAAAACATAGCGATCGTATGCGCCGCCGCTCTTCTCTACGACGAACCGGACGACCCGTCCTCCGTGACCCTTCAGGCCATGATACGCGAGAGGGGAGTCGGACCCGCATTTAAAGAGGTATCCGGCGTGGAACCGTCGAGTCTTTTCGGCAAAGCCGTTCTCCAGGCATACGGCGACCTGAAGGCCCGCATCCGGTGACAGTTCCTAAAGGAACTGTCACAAAAGGAACTGTCACCTTTCCGGGGATATGCGGTAATGCGTTATCCGCTCAATTTTTTCGGATGATCGTGGAACCGGGTATTTTCTATTGCATTTTCCCCATACTCTGATATTCTATAATTTCTTGAAGAATATTATATATGCCGCTTACCATTAAAGCAGGAGGGAGAGAATTATGGCAATGAAAAAGTTTTTAAACGATCCTGAAGACATAGTAAAGGAATTGAACCGGGGTCTGGTGCTCGCTTACAGCGACATGCTGGAGCTTGCTGCGGAAGACATCATAGTGCGAAAGCAGCCCAAGGAGAAGGGCAAGGTGTACATCGTTTTCGGACAGGGGGCCGGACATGAGCCGGGGTACAACGGAATGGTCGGACGCGGAATGCAGGATGTCGAGATTCCGGGTGGTATATTCGCCTGCGCCGGAGGAGACAGGATTTATGAAGGAATAAAGATCGCGTGGGAGAAGAGCGGCAATACGCCCGTGCTTGTGCTTATCGCCAACCATGAGGGCGATGTCATCAACAACGGGATAGCCATGGACATGGCTCGTGACGACGGGATAGACGTTGAGAGCGTTCTGCTCTACGACGATATCGCGAGCGCACCCAAGGGGCAGGAGGAGAATCGAAGAGGAATGGCCGGGATGACCTTTGCCTTCAAGATAGCGGGTGCCCTTGCGGAAGAGGGAAAAAGCAGGGACGAGATCATTAAGAAGACCACAGAGGTCAACAGCCTGACGAGGACGCTCGCGGTTGCGATGCAGCCGTGCATGCACCCCACCACGGGACAGTACCTCTTCACACTGGCCGATGACGAGCTCATAATCGGACCGGGAGTGCACGGCGAGCCCGGACCCGAAGGCCCGCTCAAGATGACTACGGCAAACAAGATCATGGACATCGTCGCCGAAAAGGTCATCACGGACGGGGAGTTCGGCAAGGGCGATGAGGTTCTCCTCCTCATCAATGGAAGCGGAGGAACGACCCTCATGGAGATGTTCATCCTCTATAATCGTCTCGACGAGATATTGAAGGAAAAGGGCATAGTCCCCTTCAAGCCCCTCATCGGCAATTACATAACAACGCAGGAGATGGCGGGATTCTCGCTTTCCATGTGCAAGGCCGACAAAGAGACGAAGAGGCTCTGGGCCGCTCCCGCTGATACGCCTTATTTTAAAATGATTTGAAAACGGTGAATCTAATTACAGTTTAAGGAGCATGATATGCACAAGTACGGACTCGAATTACTTCTCTGGACGGGAGATTTCCGGGAAAATAATCTGGGGCTCATAGCACACGCAAAAGAACTGGGATTCGACGGCATAGAGCTGCACCTCGGGCACCCGGATCATATACCGGTTGAAGCTGTGAAAGCGGAATTATCCAAACAGGGCATGGGAATCAATTTCGTCGTGACCCTGACGGAAGACACGAACGCGATATCCCCTGACGCTGGAGTTCGCAAGAAGAGCCTCGAATTCTTCAAGCAGTGTATTGACACGGCTTACGCAATCTCCGGAGGCGGGAGCATTATCGGGGGCGTGAATTACGCCGCATGGGGCTACCTTACCCGTACGGCGAGGACCGACCAGGAATGGGAGTGGGCCGTAGACAACTTCAAGGCGGCGGCGAAATACGCACAGGACAAGAACCTGGGACTCTCCGTGGAAGCCGTCAACAGGTTCGAAACACACTTTTTGAACACCTCGGCAGACAGCGTGCAGTTCTGCAAAGACGTGGACGAACCGAATGTGTCGGTGCATCTGGACGCGTATCATATGATACGGGAAGAGAAGGATTTCTATAAAGCCATCACCGGAGCGGGCAAGTATCTCGGGTACTATCACGCCTGTGAGAACGAGCGTGGCGTTCCCGGTACCGGCCTCGTCCCGTGGGAAGAGGTATACCGGGCATTCAAGGACATGGGGTATAAAGGCTGGATTACGATTGAATCCTTCGTTCCCGATATCGAGGAGCTCGCAGGGCTCTGTGCCATTTGGAGACAGCTCGCGCCGAGCGCCGACGTCCTCGCGGGCGACGGCCTGAAGAATATCAAGGCGGTGGAGAAAAAGGTATACGGCGGATAAAAACGTTCGTACTCCTGATAAGGAGTCCGTAACGGGGCAAACAGATATAGAGATTCTAATCTATTGATA
>CAYWUT010000101.1:0-12935 GCA_964460545.1 uncultured Spirochaetota bacterium | reverse complement strand
TATGTGAAATTGGTCAAATCGTGCCCTTCCGGCCTCAGATAGGGGGATTTAAATGGACAAAATAGGTGCCATCATTCGGTTGACCCGCTCCCCGTCACCCTTTACCTTAAGCACTACGTCGAATTACTCGGCAGATTAACAATGGGGTGTTTTGATATGGGAAATCTTGATTACGGCGTTATCGGAAACTGCCGAAGCGCCGCGCTCGTTTCGAAGGAAGGGAGCATCGACTGGTGCTGCCTTCCGGACTTTACCTCGCCGTCCGTTTTTGCGCGGCTGCTTGATCGGGAGAACGGGGGTAGTTTCCACATCGAGGTCGATAACGGGTACTCCGTGGAACAGAGGTACTTTAATCACACGAATATCCTGGTTACGAGCTTTAGGAAGGGAGAAGATGCGTTCGAAATTCACGATTTCATGCCCAGATACAAGACGGAGTCGGGTTACTACTACACGCCTCCGGACATCATCCGTTATGTAAGACACCTGTCCGGAGACCCTGAAGCGAGATTTGTTTTCAAGCCACGGCTCGGATACGCACAGCACGAAACAGCCGTGCTCATCGAACCCGAGTACATACGGTGTCATACGACCGCCGGGTCCTATGAATCCGTATACCTCTATACCGACTTCGACAGGTCAAAGATCCTTCAGGGCGAGAAGGTCGCCATAGCGAAAGATCACTTCTTTCTTCTCAGTTACAATCAAAAACTGCTGGAATTGGATATTTTCAAAATTCGGCTCGAATATGAACGAACGAAGGTTTACTGGCTCAACTGGATTAACAATACGAAAAATTTTACCAGGTACAACGAGGCCATACAGAGAAGCGCGCTGGTGCTCAAGCTGCTCACCTACAATAAAACGGGCGCCATTCTCGCCGCCGTAACGACCTCCCTCCCCGAGGTGCTCGGGGGAGCCCGAAACTGGGACTACCGTTTCTGCTGGATTCGGGATTCCTCGATGATCATCACCACGCTCACGGCCATGGGCCACTATAACTCCGCCCAGCGTTTTCTAAACTTCATTACCGATGTGATCCCGTACAAGGATGAAAAGATACAGATCATGTACGGGATTCGCGGTGAAAAAAAACTCGTCGAAAGAGAGCTTCCCTGGCTCCACGGCTTCGAAGGCTCAAAACCGGTGCGTGTCGGGAACGCGGCCCACAAGCAGAAGCAGAACGACATATACGGCGTTCTCATAGACCTCATATACCAGTATTTTAAGCTCTACAGGCATACGCTCGCCAACAGCGAGGACCTCTGGACGATCGTCCGAAGCCTCATCAGAACGGTGAAGAGCAACTGGATGAAAAAGGACACGAGTATATGGGAATACAGGACCCAGCCGCGGCATTTCACCTTTTCCAAGGTGTTGAGCTGGGTGGCCTTGGACAGGGGGGTCAGGATCGCGCACCTTCTCGGGAAGCACTCCGTTGCCGAGGAGTGGACGGCGGTTCGGGACAAAATCAGGAAGGACATACTCAAAAAAGGCTGGAACTCCGGGGTTCAGGCATTCACACAGTCCTATGAAAGTGACAATATGGATGCCGCGAACCTCCTGATGCATCAGTACGGATTTATCGAAGCGAACGATCCCAAATACGCTATGACCGTGAAAAAGACGAAGGAAGCACTCTGCAGGAACGGGCTCATGTACCGGTACAAGAACAGGGACGATTTCGGGGAACCGAAGACCTCGTTCACCGTTTGTACCTTCTGGATGATCAAGAGCCTCTACACCATCGGTGAGAGGAAGGAAGCCGAGTCGATGTTCCAAAACGTGCTGGCCCATGCCAATCACCTGGGCCTGTTCAGCGAGGGAATCGATTTCGATTCGAAGCGGCTTCTTGGGAATTTCCCGCAGGGGTACTCCCATCTCGCGCTCATCGATACGGCCATGACCCTGTCAGGCAAAGAGGTCGAGGAGGAGGACAAGCTGATTGAGATGCTCGGCACCCGGCAGAAATAACCTGAAGCCGGATATATTCTGCAGGATGATTCAAGTAAAGAGTTCACGCCCGAAGCTGCGTTAAACCCTTTTTTTTCTGTTACATCCGTTTTACCGTGTAGCCCCTGTCCCGAAGTTCCCTTTCGAGGGTGTCCCGGTGGTCTCCCTGTATCTCGATGACGCCGTTCTTCACGGTACCGCCCGCGCCGCAGCGCCGCTTCAGCTCCTGAGCAAGCAGTGCGAGCGGCTCAGGGGGAAGCGGCACCCCCCTGAGCACGGTAACGCCCCTCCCCTTTCGGCCCTTGGTTTCACGGCCGATCCGGACGGCGCCGTCCGTCGGAAAAGCGGCGGTTTTTTTACGGCACTCGCATTTCGCGACCGGCTTCCCGCACTCGGGGCAGACCCTGCCGTGCTCCGTGGAGTATACGATGCCCTCTTCATACGCGGTCATTCATCGCCTCCGTAACACAACCACTTCCATACAAGTGAAAGTTCGGTCCCGGCGGAAACTCACCTGCTAGCGTGGAAACTCCGCTGCGAAGTTCAGAAAATCGTAGTCCTGGAGTTTCAGCCCTCCGTTTTCTATTTCCTCGAGAATCAGTTCAAGGGCCCACTCCGCTGCCCGGCCCACGACCTCGGTGCATTTATCGGTGTGGCCGCCGTCCTCCTCGAACTGTTCCGCGTCCTTCTTGTCCCACAAGTCATAGCTTCTTCCAAACATGGACTCCTGGATTTTGCTGCAGATAACGGATCCGTACTGTTGAATAAACCTGCCGTGCAACCGTTTTACTAATTCCTTTGTACGGGTTTTGTTCTCTTTATCGCCGTCGAAGAACTCTCGTCGTCGTCCGAAAAAAAGACTTATCATCATGCTTCCGCCGGAATAGCCGCCGCAGGGACCGTCCCCCAGGTTTGAGAATCCTCCCGCAAGGCCGTAAGCCGACCTGAAAATATAATCGTTTCGAATCCCGAGTGCGTCTTGAACCGCGGCTGCCGTGCACTGTGCACAGCTTCGGAAATCCCTCTCGTATGCAAATCCGAGCTCATGGGCTTTTTTCATCATTTCATCTTTCTGCATGTCATCTTCTCCAGTAAAAGTTGTACCAAAATATAATGACAATAAATTTCTTTCATAAGAAAAATCCACATTCATGCAAGAAAAAACTCCCTGACGCATTGCGAACCAGGGAGTTTACCGTTTCCTTACTTTTTTCGCCCTAAAAGTTCATCCTTGATTTTTATAAATAACTCCTGTTTACCTTCCACTGCCGACCATCTTTCAATCTCATATATATCGATCTCATTTCTACTTGCCACCATGATCGCCTGATTTAATCCTTGCCTGTCACTCCAGTGATAGTAGGCCGCGAGCCTATCCTTGACACAATCCGTGGGAGAGATCACCCTGAGGATTCCCGTTGATAATTTTATTTCATCAACCTGTTTAACTGCTTCGTCACCAACCGTGAGAGGGCCCGGTGGGAACTCCACCAGGTACTCTGTATCCGGATGTATGAAGTATCGGGCCTTTTCCCTGAATCCGATTTCTTCCATGGATTCTCGTAACACTCTCCTCTTTGTTGCATGGCAATTCACCATGTCGAGATCCTGTGAGACGTACTCACCGGAACTATGTATCCCGACCGCCGCACCTCCGGACAAAACGACATCGATCCCTTTCTTCCTCAAATGAGACTGTATGAAAGCACCAAGCTCGCCTTGCGTCATCTCGGAAATCTTTTTCACCGCGGCTTCCCCCTTCGCCGCGGCCTGCGCCTGTTCATGAGGAGCCGGTCCCGCTCCTTTTCGGGATAGAATGAAAGTGCCTTCTCGAGCAGCGCCTTCAGCTCCTTGAGAAAGGGGTATCTCGGATTAAACTCGTATAATCGCGTACGCCCGGCGGTCCGGCTGACCAACACGCCTCCCAATTCGAGCTTGTCGAGCTGCTTTTGGATCGGTGAAAGATCCGTCTCAAAGAACCGCGCGATCTCTGTTGCATAGCCTTTACCCCGCGCAAGGACAAAGATCAAAGCCCTTTCGCTGCTTGTAGATCCCAAAACAGGTTCAAGCATGGCTCCTACCTGCCGCCGATTGAGAGGGGCGTGTAATGCCGATTGAGGGGGCCTCCCCTCGGTGCATTACAACCTATTTTTTAGGTTATATAACCTATTATTTAAGTCAAAATAAGCCGGAAGTGAAAAATATACAATCAAAATATTTCGGTTCTGTGATGACATTCCATCGTGGTCGGTATTACCACGCTGCGGGGGAGAACGGGTAAATATACAATGATAAGAAAAACCCTTAACTCTTTGTAAGCTAATGGGTTTTTAATTGAAAAGATTGAGGTCCCTTAGGCGTTCCTCTCGCGCAGTGGGACACCCGTCATGTACGCCGTGGTAAAAACCTATGCGGATCGCTGTTGTTTATATACATTGAATCGACCGGGCTCATGAGTACAAACAACGCATACAAAATATCCTTTCTTTTTGTCTCCTTTCTCTTCTGGATGTCGATCACCCTCTACGTCCCGACGCTGCCGACCTATATAAAAACACTGACGGACGACCTCTCCACGGTCGGGCTGATTCTCTCTTTGTTCGGCCTGTGCATGGCGCTCATCCGCCTCCCCATGGGACTGGCGGGCGACCGCATAGGATGGGGAAAACCGATAATTGGATTCGGGATATTTCTCGCTACCCTCGGTGCGTACATCATGGGCAGGGGTAACTCACTAGGAATGATTGCCGCGGGCAGGGCGCTCGCGGGGTTTTCCGCAGGCACGTGGGTGCTGCTCATAGGGGTGTTCTCCACCTTCTTCGATTTCGATCAGGCGGTACTTGCGAGCTCCATGATCAATTTTTCCGCGTCCTTTTCCCGAATGATTTCCACCGGGCTGACCGGGTATCTCAACCGGCTCGGGGGCTACTCGCTTTCCTATTATCTCGCGTCCTGCGCCGGGCTTCTCGCCATTATCATACTCATATTCATACGTGAAGAGCGGCGACCGCCGGAACCCGTCTCGCTGAAATCGATCCGGACGCTGCTCAGGCGCAAGGATATCCTGTTCCCCGCCCTGATCAGTATCGTCATGCACCATGCGGACTACGCGGTGACCTTCGGCTTTCTTCCCATTCGCGCCCAGCAGATGGGCGCGGATGACGTGGTGAAGGGTATGCTCCTGTGTACCAATATCGCGTCCGTAACTGCGGCAAACCTTTTCGGCGCCCTTTTCCTGAAAAATGCGCGGCCTCAAAGCGTGCTCTACGTGGCCGCACCGTTCTTTTCCGCGGGCATACTGATCACGGCAGCCGGCAGTTCAAGGTGGACGCTCTTTGCGGGCACCGCAGTCATGGGGTTCTCTTTCGGGCTCATCTACCCCGTACTCATCGGCAGGACAATCAGAGATATCGACCGCTCCCAGCGTATAACGGCTATAGGGATACACCAGACGCTCTATTCAATAGGATCGTTCACCGGACCGTGGCTGGGGGGGATACTCGCGGACCTGCTGGGAATACGCGTGATGTTTATGGCTACCGCCCTCGCCTGCCTACCGCTGGTATACCTTTGCACGCACCTTCTGATCAGGGAAAACGCCGTCTGATGGGATCGACGGCGGATTTTCAATGCACGTCGGTAATCAACGAACGCATCCCGTATATATTTAAAAGACATTCAATGCCCCATTGTAATAGAAAAAAACTCCCCGACTCTTTTGGAGCCGGGGAGTTTAACATGAACGGGGAACGGGAATTGAACCCGCAAAACAGTTTTACAGGCTTAAAGATGGTTCATATGTGAATATTTCAACTTCAATACCTTTCCCGGCTCCCTCTTCAGCGAGTTTCAAGACATCTTGAGATACACTTTCCGCAAGGAATGACTCACCGCAGTTCTCACAAATCTCCGCCGGAACATTCTTTATGACAATCGTACTTTTATCTCTCTCAAATACAAGAGTAGTTGTACCATCCTCCGTGGTTCCATGTTTACAAATCGGACACATCATTCAACTCTCCTTCGAAAATCATCTTTCCATTTATGTTTATCCGGAACATAAATCGTGATAATTATTACAGTCCTTTCCTCATGATTGATGGAAAACACTATATGAATAGGCCTATTTGCCTTTGTAAATCCTAAAATCAGACAACTTGGATATGGCCTATCTTTCGGATACTCTTCAACTACACTGGCTCCCTCCGAAATTTCTTTTATCTCGTCGAATGTAATATTCCTCTCAAACATTCTACTAAGAGCGTGGATCCTGTATATACGTTTATACTCTTTAAAATATTTTATCCAGTCCATGTAATAAAATAGTATAACAGATATTCTATTCTTCCTAACTAGAAAAAACTCCCCGTCTATTTGCGAGCCGGGGAGCTTAACGTGAGCGGGAAACGGGAATTGAACCCGCGACATTCAGCTTGGGAAGCTGACGTTCTACCTCTGAACTATTCCCGCATCGATATGATATCTTCACATAATTTTTAACACCGGCATGGAGATCTGTCAACAGAAAATTTTCTTTAATTTTTCCGGCGGTGGTGCTATATATGAGTTACCCTACCTTACATAATACCGGCGCGGAGGTTCCCATGAAAAAGAGAACGATCCTGGTACTCGCGGCTGCCCTGCTGCTCTTTGCCCTGTTCGGATGCTCGAACGAGAAGGCGATCGAGGAGGCGATATCCGCGTTCGAGGACGCGGTGAACAACGACAGCACGGCCGAGATGCAGGACGCGCTGAGCGAGGCCAGCGATTTCTACATAACACAGACCTTTTCGGAGCTGCTCGACCATTTCGACGGTTTCAGGCCCGTGTCCTACACGAACCTCGATATGTCCATAGGAAAGGAAAACGCGGACGTGAACGCCACGGCGAGCCTGGCCGGTATTTCCGAACAGGCCCTCTTCGTCATGCGGAAGGAGAGCGGGTTCATGTCGTTCATCGCTCCGCAGTGGAAGGTCAGGCAGTACTGGGACACGAACAACGCGGCGGGCGAGCTCGAGTACGTATGGAAAAAGATACAGCGTATGCTCAAACAGGCAGAATAAGCGGGTTCACTCGAGCGACGTGCTGGACTCCACCTCGGATACGAGCGCCGAGAAGAGCGTAACCACATCGTCGTTCGTCTTGTGAAGGCGCCGGGCCAGTATCTGGGCGATCTGGCGCGTTATCTTCATGGCGATATAGGATTCCTTCTCGCCGAACTCCTTGAACTTATCCTTCGTGGTCACGAGAAAGGTGGAGTCTTCCTCAGCGATCACCGTGGCGGTCCTCCTGTCATTGAGAAGGAGGCCGATCTCTCCGAAGAAAATATTCTGGGCCGCATTCAGGATTACAACGGTGTACGGCTCGTCCTGCAGGGTGTTTTTCAGAATTCTGACGGACCCGCTCTTGATAATAAAGAGCTCGTCCCCCTCCTCACCCTCCTTGATGACGACATCTCCCTTTTTGGCTTTCCTCGCGGTAAAGAGCCTGTCGATCTTCTTGAGTATGTCCTCATCCTTTTGAAAGTCCTGAAAGAGAACGATGTTCTTCAGAATACCAATGTTGTCTTCCATTATATTAGCTCCGGATCGCGCCCGGCACCCCGGCTTTGGATTACCGGAAAGCCGAAATTATTACGAAAAACACAGCCTCAAAGCTCCGCGGGGAATTACCCCCTGTTTGGAGGCCCTATTGAAGGGCCGTTATTGAGCGGCCGCCTCCTTGGTGACGACAATCGCCATAGAGTGGTTCTTTATTACATAATCGTCTCCCGGATTCAAAACAGGCTTGTTAGGGAAAAGTTTTTTCACCGATTGGAGGTTCTCGACGAGCTTCGAAATATCGGGCGTCTTCTGCGCCTCGGACAGGGCCTCCCTCTTGCGGTTGTATATATTTCCCGTATTCTCGAGCAGTCCTATGACGATACCGCCGTGTTTTCTCTTATAGTAATCCTGCAGGTCCTTGAACCTCCGGCCTATGAACGCAGCCTGAAAATCCATGGTCTGGAGCCCGCCCTTGTGCGGATCGAGAAGCTCCGCCGCGATATGTGAAATACCGGAGGCGTTCGCCGCATTCGCGAGAAGCTCCCGGCTGTACTCGCGGGTCAGAATGATCTCGTCGCAATTCGCGAGTTGAAGATACTTTTCGAACTTGATGTCTATGAGCTCTGCGCAGGTGTATATGTTCTTGTTCAGCGCATCGATCGTTATCGCGGCCATAACGGTACGGGAGTCGACCTCCTGCAGTGAAAACTCCCTGCTCGAATCCGCGAGTATGAGCACGGTCGAAGCCTGCTTGATATTCGCCCGCTGCAGCACCTTCTCGTCTATGTAGTCACCCTTGATGTATTTCACGGTCTTGAACAGCGGAACGGATCGAATATGATCGATATCCTGGGGAGACGCGTTATTGATGAGGACGATATCCGATGCCTTTACATCCGGAGCGACGGTCAGTATCTTTTCGAGAATCGCTTCGAGCTCGGCCTTCCACCCGCATATGATGAAGTGGCCCTTTTTCCTTTCCAGCACGATGAGTCCTCCTCTCGCCTTTATCTGTTTATCGACAAGGAACGAGGCGATACGTCCGGTAACGATACCCATGCTCGCCACACCCATGACCATCATGAGTATGCCGAATATCTTGCCCCCGACCGTTATCGGTGACTTGTCCCCGTATCCGACGGTCGTGACGGTAACAACCGTCCACCAGATGGCATCCCAGGCCGAACTGAACTGTTCGTTTGAGCCCGCCTCGAAGATATAGGAGCCGAAAGCTATAACGACAAGTATCGAAAGAACGACGAGGAGTATGATAAGGGTGTTGTTGCTGTTTATTATCTCCCAGAACTCCCCGAGAGACAAACGCCTCCTCTTCTTCTTCTTCTTTAACTTACCCTTCTCGATGAAGGCGGGAATCGCCTCGAGACCCTCGCGCAGTGCGTTCTCCTTGATGAAATCCTCGATTCGCTCGTCCCCGCCGGGGCTTTCCTCTCCCCGGTCTCCCGTCTTCTTCCTTACACGACCGCGAATTTTCTTCACGGACCTTTGTACATACCCTTCAGCCTTTTGAAGTGAATGTTTAGGTCTGAGCTTCATTATCCATCCCGAACGGTTTAGTCTTTCGCTACGATGGTTCTATGCAGATCGAATGCCCCCCGAAGCGCTGCAGACACCTCGTTCTGAAGCACGAAGACCTCGTTGTACACCTCTACGGATTCTTTCCGGGGCTCTTTTATTGTATCGGTATTTAATTCTACAAATGAATCGGTGAGCTCGGAAATTCGGACCTTTTGGCCGGTATCGATACAGTGGCACCAGAGGGCCTGAATGGCCGCTCCGAAACTCGCCGCTTCCTCGTTCCGCATGGTTACGGTCGGAGCGTTGAAGATATCCGCGGCGACCTGCCGCCAGGCCTCGCTCTTGCTTCCGCCCCCGGTAAGCCTGATATCGCTCGGCTCTATGCCTTCCTTGCGCATACTCTCGAGACCGTATCGAACGCCGAGCGTGACTCCCTCCATCGCCGCCCGTGCCAGATATGCGTCCTTCATGGTGAACTCGTTTATCCCGAAAAAAACTCCGGTGCCGGACGGAACGTTCGGCGTTCTTTCCCCGACGAAATACGGAACGAGCACGAGCCCTCCCGCTCCCGCGGGGGCCGCACACACGAGATCCTCGAGCTGTTTGTTGTCCAGTGAAAAGAGTTTTTTGACCAGCTCGGTAGCCACCGTGACGTTCATGGTGCACGCGAGCGGCAGCCAGCCTCCGGTACTGTCGCAGAAGGCCGCGAACTCGCCCGCGGGGTCCACAACGGGAAAATCCGAGTATGCGTATACGGTCCCGGATGTACCGAGGCTCACGGTAACCACGCCTTTCTTCGTGTTTCCCGTTCCGATTGCCGCCATCATGTTGTCTCCGCCCCCGGACGATACGATAATTTTTGCGGAAGAGGAAAACCCGAGCTCTTCGAGCACCGGTCCCCGAACAAAGCCTGCGGGCTCGTCGTTCTTGATTATCCGCGGAAGACACTCGGAGAGGTCCCGTTCATTATCCACGGCCTCCAGCACTTCACTCGACCAGGTGCGTTTTCGCGCATCAAAGTAGGCGCTCCCGGACGCGTCTCCGGCTTCGACCACCTTCTCTCCGGTGAGATAGAAGTTTATATAATCGTGGGGGAGAAAAATCGTTCCGAGCTTCGCGTAATTCTCAGGCTCGTTCTCCTTCAGCCAGAGCACCTTGGGGACCGTGTACCCGGCCAGTATGTTGTTGCCCGTGAGCTCGAGCACGCGCGCCTCGCCGCCGAGCTTCCGAATGAGTGTCTCGCACTGTTTTCCCGTGGACGTGTCGTTCCAGAGCTTCGCATTTCTGATGACCTCGCCCTTCCGGTCGAGCGGCACGAACCCGTGCTGCTGGCCGGAAATACCGATACCGCGCACTTCCGCCCTATCCACGCCATCCGCCGAGAGAACCGCGGCTATCGTCTTTTTCACCGCTTCGACCCACCATGCGGGGTCCTGTTCACGAGTGCCGTCCGCCTTTTCAACAAGAGGATAGGTTTCCCGGGCCTCGCCCACTACCGTGCCTTTTTCTCCGTCCAGAAGAACGGTCTTCGTTCCCTGTGTACCGACGTCTATTCCGATAAAATAGCCCTTCGATCCCTTAATGTTCATTATGATCTCCTTTACCTTTATTATAGTTCATACGCCTTTTACAGGCGGAAGAATTCAGGCTGAATTATCTTGCTCAGAAACCCTTTCTCCTATATTTTTACAGTAATAGCTCTCTTTTTCAACAGCAATTTAAAGTGGTGTCTGCATGGGGAGAGCCTACTCTGCCGTTTAAATAATTAACAGGGGCTGCATGGAAACGCTCGATTTCGACGAGACCAAGGAAGAATTCAAGCGCCGCATCTTCGACCTGACCACGATGCTCGAAATCGGCAGAACGCTGAACACGAGCCTCTCGCTTTCCGATGTTCTCGATATCATCATACTCACCTGCAACGGGCATTTTCACGCGTCAGACGCAATGATACTCCTCCCCTCCGAAGAGGGCGAGCAAATCCGTTTTGCCTATTCATCAGGAGATACGAAGCTGGTACTCGACTCATCACACCCCTTTGTCGACTTTATGGAGTCGAGTGGGGGTTTGATCGAAATCGAGGAGATCCGGGAAACAGACGAACTGAAAGATGTGTATGAAGCCTTCAAGCAAAGCGACTTCCAGCTCATCGTACCTCTCAGGTTCAAGGGACAGATAAACGGCATATTGATGCTGAAAAAAAAGGAAGAAGATTTCGGAACCGGCTACACGAAAGACGAGAAGCATTACATCGAACTCATCGCGGGGTTCGCATCCGTTGCCATCGAGAATGCCCGCCTCTATCAGATGGCCACTCTCGACCGCAAGACCCGGCTCTACAACCACGGCTATTTTCAGAACAGGCTCGTTGAGGAAATCGAGCGGGCGGAGCGGTATAATACGGAACTCGCACTCATCATGCTGGACCTCGACCACTTCAAGAATATCAACGATACCTACGGGCACATGATCGGCGACGAGGTTCTCATCAAAATAGCGAAGACCATTCAGGAGCAGGTCCGCTCGTTCGATATACCGTCACGATTCGGCGGAGAGGAATTCTGTATCATTCTCCCGGAAACCGATACAAAAAACGCGGAGCTCGTCTCGGAGCGTCTCAGGAAGCGGGTGGAGGAACTCTCCTTCAAGACGGCGAAAGGGCCGTTCTCGATTACGGTCAGCATCGGTATCAGCCATTTTGCCCACAAGAAGCATATCACTGAAGATATGTTCATCGAACAGGCCGATAAGGCGCTCTATTTTGCCAAGCAGAACGGGCGGAATCAGATCGCGGTGTACGAAAATATCCCCCGATAAAAAGGACCCCTGCGGTTCTCCGGCACCGTTACAGCGGTACGGTGCAGCGAACCTTAAACGGCCGGCCTGACACCTGAAAGGCCCCTTACCCGAAAACACAAAGAAAAAGCCCCCTCACGGTTACGGGAGAGGGCGTACTCAATCGAGACAATGTTATTCCTCTTCCAGGCTTATGCACGATACAGGACAGGAATCGATCGCGTCCTGTATCTCTTCCTCAGAAGCCCCTGCCGCATTAAATACTTCCGCAATATTGTCGTCGTTCAGCCTGAACACATCCGGACAACTGTCGACACAGGCCCCGCAGCTTATGCATTCATCCTGATCGATTATGGGTTTTCCCGCCATGCTGTGTCTCCTTTCCCTGAAAAAATTATGTGGAATAATAGATATGCAGCCTTTAAAAGTCAACGATCTTTTACATTCTCCTCATGAAAGAGAGCCCTAATCCTCGCGAAGAGCCTGACCCTGTAAATGAAATAGAAAAAAAGTCCGAGCGGTATTACGGAAAGAGACCCTGCCAGGGGCATGCGCATGATAAACGCTCCGCAGCCCATCACACCGCTTATGAGCAGGAGTACCGTGAGAATGCTTGTCAGTGAATGGGCGCATTTTACCAGAAACGGCCGTAACTTCCGCACACGGACGGCCCTGTATACAGCAAATCCGATGAAGGCCGCGGCCGCCAGCGTAAAAATAATTCCATACACGGCCTTATCGAAAATCGCCACCCGGTAGAGACCGTATATGATGCCACCGGTAATCAGTACGGTCAGGAGAGAGAGTGTAAAGCCGAACACCACCCTCATGCATAAACTTCGAATATCCGGTCGTCCCATCCCTATCGTCTTCTCCGGTCCTTCAGATCTTCATGATTCTCCGTTATTTACAACCGCCGTATAAATAAATCATTCTCCGGGCGGTTCCTCCCCCCGGCTCCGCAGGAAATCACGCAATGCATCCATGCGCGGAATACCGGCACGGCCGCCGATGGACCTGCACTTCATGGCCGAACACGCGGCCGACAGGCGGAGGCACTCCTTTACCGGTAAGCCTCTTGCGAGGAAGAGGGCGTACACCCCGTGA
>CAYWUT010000100.1:0-13074 GCA_964460545.1 uncultured Spirochaetota bacterium | reverse complement strand
CAAACAGAACGATGAACGGCTATTCAATAGGAGTTTCCTTTTTCGACGGGCTGGACGGTTCCCTCATCTCCGATGCCGACTATATCGAGCTGAAAAAAATCACCCCGGCCGAGGCCCGCCGTATCCGGTCCATGACGGACAAGCCGATCTACTTCCATCTCCAGTACGACGCTGACGGCCGTTTTATCAAACCCTCCTCCCGGGATTTCGTCCGCAACCTGGGCGATTTCACCGGCGCATACGAAATAGCAGGGCCGGATCATATCTCGTTCCACTTCGGACCGGCGGCTGAAGACTGCCGGGCCGACATGGAGAACTGCACGGCGGTTGCTACGGGGCCCCTGCTGGATCCCCCGACCCTGGTCGGGTACACCGAACGGAACCTGGAGCTTTTAAAGAACGAATTCCCGAACGCGCTCATTCTTCTCGAAAACCTCGAGTTTATTCCCGAATTCCTCTCCCGCGGGGCGTACCGGTACATACAGGAACATGACTTCTTTACCGAGCAGGTAACCCGGTTCAGGGAATTGGGATTACTCGACGGAATCGTATTCGATGTCGCGCACGGACTTATCACCTCGGGCAACCATCCCCGGTACAGCGGCGTTGATGAGAAGGGGTCCGAAGACGCGGATTTCAAGGCTGAGGAAGCCCGGCGGAAAAATCCCCGTGCCATCCTCAAATCGTTCGAGTTATACGCCGGCCTCATGCCCCTGGAACAGGTGCGGGAGATACACATATCGGGTATCGGCAAAAGGCCGGACGGCGTTTATATTGACAAGCACGGGGAGATAGGCGATACTGAACTGGCGGCCCTGGGAATTCTCCTGGACAAATCGAACAGCCCCGGGCATATACCCATAACCATCGAGTACGCACGAAATCCCGGGAGAATTCCGGTCCTGATCGATAGACTGCGAGGGTATCTCGATGGTATCTTCAAAAAACAGCCGTAATGAAGGATAGGTTTATGTTTAAAAAAGTATTAATCGCAAACAGGGGCGTCATCGGGGCCCGAATACTGAAAACGCTGAAAGAGGACGGCATCAAATCGGTGGTCGTCTACACCCCCGGTGACGAAAAGTCCCTCCATGTGACAGGGGGGGATGAGAGTATCTGCATTCGCGCGTACAACGAGATACCCGAGATCATATCCGTATCGAACTGGTTCAAGGTCGACGCGGTACATCCGGGCGTCGGCTTCCTCTCTGAAAACATCGACTTCAACAAAGTGGCGAACCACAACTGCGTTTTCATAGGCCCGAACACGTCGCTCTTTTCGAAAATGGGAAACAAGGTGAAGGCGCGTCTCATTGCGGAAGAGGCGGGTCTGCCGACCACACCGGGGTCGAACGGCCCCCTGCGCACCGAGAAGGAGGCCACCTCAATTACCAACTCCATCGGGTATCCCGTTATCATAAAGGCCGCCGAGGGCGGCGGAGGCATGGGCATGGAGCGCGTGACCCGCGAGGAAGAGCTCTTTCCGACACTCAGCCACGTCAAGGCGCAGGCAAAGACCCTGTTCGGCAGCGATGAAGTCTTTATCGAAAAACTCATACACCCGAACCGCCACATCGAGGTGCAAATCATAGCCGACAATTACGGGAATGCCGTGCACCTGGGCGAACGTGACTGCTCGATTCAGCGGCGTCATCAGAAGCTCATAGAATTCTCTCCCGCGGACATATCGGAAGACCTGCGACAGGCGATCACCGAAGCGGCGGTCAAGCTCGCAAAAGCCGTGGGGTATTCGAACGCGGGCACCGTCGAGTTTCTCGTGGACGAAATGGAGAACTTCTTCTTCATGGAGATGAATACGAGAATACAGGTGGAGCACCGCGTTACGG
This sequence comes from uncultured Spirochaetota bacterium, assembly GCA_964460545.1. Taxonomy (GTDB): domain Bacteria; phylum Spirochaetota; class B62-G9; order B62-G9; family DRHN01; genus CAYWUT01. The sequence continues at coordinate 11,227 of CAYWUT010000100.1, read as the reverse complement.
AGATGGTATGGAATAAAGACCTTATTCACGAGCAACTCCGGTGCGCTGCCGGCGAGGAGCTGGGTTATTCACAGGAAGATCTGAAGAGCAGGGGTTTCGCGGTGGAATGCAGGATAAACGCGGAGGACCCCGATAATGACTTCGAAGCCTCGCCGGGACTGATAGAGAAGTTTATACCTCCGAAGAAAAAAAACGTCATCATCGATACCTTCATACCCGTCATCAAAGAGGGAGAGGGATATCAGATATCGACCGCCTATGACTCGCTCCTTGCGAACGTGATCACATGGGGCCAGGACAAGGTATCCGCGATCGAGCTCATGAAAAAAACCCTGCGCGAGTTCGTCATCGAGGGGGAAGAAGTCAAAACCACGATTCCCTTCCACCTCGAAAAAATCGACGGCCTCTGACAGGATCCGGTACGGCAACAAGGGGAGAATCATAATGGGTGAGAGGATTTTATGTACGTTCGACGGCGGCAGGTTCCACGCCGAATTGAACGATACGGACACGGCACGCACCTTCTTCTCGAACCTCCCGATGGAGATTCCCATGACCAGATGGGGGGATGAGTACTACGGTTCCTGCGGCCTCTCGATGCCGCTCGAAAAGGGGGCGCGGGCTGACATGGAGCTCGGCGAGCTCGCCTACTGGCCCGGCGGCAGCGCCCTCTGCATTTTCTTCGGGCCGACGCCTGCGAGCACGGATGAACGCCCGCGGGCAATCTCGCCCGTCAATCCGATCGGCATCGCTGAAAACTGGGAGTTCCTGCGTGATCTTCCCTCTTCCGTCAGCGTGCGAATAGAACCGCTCACGGAGTGATCAACTTACGGGTAAACAGTTCAAGGGGTATGCGTCTCACAAGGTGGCTGTCTTACCGAACGATAAATACCGCTGAAAATCCGTCCTGGTAGACCCTGCCGAACCTGTCCGGCCTTTCCATGCAGTACAGGTAAAACACACGATTCGCCGGCAGATTCTCTATATGCAGGTAGGACGCGCCGAACCGGTCACGAATAACGGGATAGGGGTCCGTCCGGAGGGCAAGCGCGTCCTGGAGCGAATCGAACAGCCCGGGATCAAGCGCCTTTACGAAAATAGGATCGAGCCCACCGGTATATACGTTGTGCCTGTTATAGTAGAAGAGCTGCGGGAAAGCCCCGTAATTAAAGAGGAAAACCGTGGACCCCACAGGGGAGTTCTCCTCCAGCCACCGGGCGCTTCCCCGGTTGTCCAGCGCATCCACGGAACGGAGACCCCGCATTGCCGAGTAAAGGTTGACGCACAGCACGACCGCGAGAACCGCGGTCGCCGTCCATTTCAGGATCTTACCCGTATCCATTCGAAGGTCATTAAACGCTGACGCCGCGAACAGCACCCCGAACGGAACGAACTGGTCCACACCGCGCGCGAACCTCGAAAAGGTGAACAGAAAGAGGAGGGTGAGCGCAAACAGCAGCTGGGTCTGAAAGGAAAATTTTCGCCGTGCTCCCAGCACCAGGAAGAGAACCGCAAGAAGAAAAATAAAAACCCCCCAGGTCGACAAAAAGAGCGCCCATGACGTGAGCGGCAGCCATTCGAGATTGATGCCGGCCCCTATATCGCTGAAGCTGCGCTGAAGGATCTGTATGTAGAGTATTCGGAGGTTGTTCGGAAAATAAGGGTTTACTACCAGGCCTGCCCCGGTTCCCAGCAGAGACAGGAGAAGGGGCCTGGGATCCGGCCCCGCCTTCTCCCCGGGATTCATAATGCCGACGATGACATAAACGACTACCACCGCGAGAATGACGGGAAATCCGGGGTATGTCAGAACGAACAGCCAGCTGAGCGGAGCGAGCCACACATATCTTCGCTCCAGGAGAAACCATACCGCCGCCACATAAAAAACAATGGAGAGCGTGATGGGCCGAACCGCGAGGGACCTGATCATGAAGGAGCTGCTTCCGAACATGAGAAGCAGGGTCCAGAAGGAGGCGTACGCTATCCCTCGTTTTCTCAGAAACCACAGGGTAAACCCGGCCAGGAGACCGGCCAGAAGCACGGCACTGATCTTTGCCGGGACCAGACTGTTCTCATACGCGAAGGGAATCAGCAGAACGTGGTAGAGAAAGTGCATGTCCGCAAAACGTTCGGTCAGTACGGTCTTGGCCGCCCACGGGAGCTGGCGGTAAAAACCCGTCTGCCTGATGAGAACGGACGAGGTTATATGATAGTAGTCGTCCTGCTGTACGCGTTCATGCGAAAACTGCAAAACAGCGGCGAGCAGAACGACCGCGAAGACAACGGCATATTTCCTGAACCAATGCAGGCGTATTCGGTCCCGCGTTTGTTCATTCATAGAAGAGGGACCCCTCGTACAGCTCGATGGTATTCCGCCGATCTCCGGCCTTTCCCGTTTGAATAATGAGGGCGCCTGTTTGTTCATTAATCCCGAGCGCGGTCCCCCGGAATATGCCGTTCTCGTTTTCCACGCGCACCCGGCGCCCGCTTAAGTCAGCGTCCGATTCCCACGCGCGAAGCGTACCATGGGGATCGGCTTCATATCCTCCGCTGATTGTATAAAACTCGCGAAGCACACAGCAGGCAAAAACATCCGAATCGAGCTGTTTTCCCGTCTCTATTAAAAAGGAGGTGGATCGCCCGATCACGGGGGGGATGGAACGGACGTTCAGGTTCACTCCAATTCCCACAACCGTTCTCCCGGCCCGCTCCTCGGTCAATACGCCGGCCACCTTTTTACCGTTTTTCCACAGAACATCATTTATCCACTTCAGGCTGACATCACCCGCATTTTTCCGAAAACACCGGTATACGGCCTGCGCCGCCATCATCGCATGGGGTGCTTTGAAATCATACCTGGTAAGAAGGATGGAAAAGTACAGGCCGCCCTCGGGCGAATGCCAGACCCGCCCGAAGCGCCCCCTCCCGCTTGTCTGGCACCGCGTGAACACGAGCGTTCCGTGAGGAGCATCTGCAGGGAGGGCGAATGCCTCGTCCATGGTCGAGGAAACCGAGTCGCAGCAGTGAAGCAGGGGAACGGGAAGGCCCGCCTCCCGCATTATTTCGGCGAGGCCCTTCTCCCAGTCAGGAAGCCTCTTCATTTATATTTTTTACCCCGCGCCGTCCGGTTTTCAGTAATGGCCTACTTCACGGGTTTTGGAAGGATTCCGAAGAGTTTCTGCCCGGCCTTCATCTGCTGGCCGTTCATGAAGTAAATCTTTGCCACTCTCCCCCTGGGGCCCTCGTAGATGATCTCCCGCCTCTTCTTCATCACCATCGCGACGGCCAGAACGGACCCGCTGTCAACCCTATCTCCGACATTGACGATGGGCGGCATACCCGGATTCGAGGTCGTATAGTACTGCGCGCCCTGGGGGGCCTCCACGAAGATATAATCCCGCTCTTCCTCCAGGATCTGGACCTCTTCGTCATTCAGCATGTGCTCGACGTCGAGAACATGCGTGTAATAGCCGCAGAATACGTTATCGACCGAGGTATTGATGTTCCTCACGGTTCCGGTAATACAGGCGAGCCTCTTCTTGATGAGTCCAAGCCGGGTGATCGTATAGAGGAGATCGCCCTCCTCCACTTCGGCACCGTCCCCGATCTTTATCGAGACCATTCCCGTATGGCTCGAGTAGTGTCTCTTTACCCGGAAATAACCGTCATCCCGCTTTTCGATAAGTGTCTCAATCGCCATCCCGTACCCCTGAAAAATCCAAACCCGGCTTTTCCATTAACCCCAGCCGGGGTGAATGCTACCTTCCCCTGATCTTCTTCAGCCGGAGGAGCTCCGTAATTCTCTGCTTGAGATCACCGCGACTGACCACGTAGTCGATACCGCCCCTTCCCAGGACCATCTCGGAGTGCTGGTAGTTGCGGGGTTTCTTGTGCTTGACCGTCTGCTCGATGACGTGAATGCCGGCAAACCCGATCTGCGCGTTGGGCTCGGCAATGGTGAAATCTCCGAGGCTCGCGTAGCTTGCGAGCACACCCGCCATTGTCGGGTCGGTTTCAACGGATATATAGAATCCCCCGGCCGCCTTGTACCGGGCGATGGCTATGCTGGTCTTCACCATCTGCATAAGCGCGAGCATACCTTCCTCTATGCGGGCACCTCCCGACTGATGCACCGCTACCAGGGGTTTTTTCTCCCTCAGCGCCCTCTTTACCGCCCGGCAGAACTTCTCTCCTTCCGCGCTCCCCAGCGTACCCGCCCTGAACCTCACATCCGTGCATATCATGACGACGTGAATCCCGCCAATCAGGGCGTATCCCGTGATCATGGCGCACTTCTTGTGAGACGCGTCCTTCGCCCTGACTACCTTTTCGTCGTAGCCGTCGAAACCGAGGGGATTAACGGATTCGATGCCCGCGTTGAACTCCCTGAAGCTTCCCGGATCGGCGATAAGGTCGATGTAGTTGTCGATAATCATCCTGAAATGGTAACCGCAGTTCGGGCATGTCCCGTTATACTCCTCGAAGAGCGTCGGAACCCAGATGTCCTGACAGCTGTGAATATCGGTATTCGGGCATTCGACCCATCTGTCTTCGTAGGAGAGCACCTTGGGCTGTTCGGACGCCTCGAGAAGGGGCCTTACATCCTTGTCCTTGACCTTGAACTTGATGAAAGCGTCCATGCTCTTCCTGAAGGGAGTGAAGAAAGAGTGTACCCACTTTATCCTGTACAGCTCCCCGATGAAGTGCTTGAGTTTATCCGACACACTCGTGTTGTAGATGCCGATATGCTTGTAGAGCTTATACCGCTTTCTCAGGAGCCTGGGAAGCAGGATACCCTTGATCTTCCAAACGTTCTCGATCTTCGAATGGGGTATGAAAAAGGGAGACACCTGCACCTTAACGGTATTCAGTCCGTCGATTATGGCATCTCGAACAGTGGGGAAGAAATCCCTGTCACTCTTCCTGACGCCGATTCTCGGTTCCTCCACGATCTTGTGAACGATACCGAGCCGGTAGGCGTCATGCGCGGTAAGGGCTAGGTTTTCAGCCGCCCTGTCCATATCGGCTTCGGAGATATGCCGCTTGTCCCTGGCGATGATCGCGGCCCCCCCGCTCACGGAAATGACCGAGTAGTAGGACTTGTCGAGCATGATCCTGTAATCGGAGACGTCGATGGCGAGCGCTCCGCCCGACCCGCCTTCACCGATGACGACTGATATATGAGGAACCTTGAGCAGGTACTGCATCTCGAGGTTCTTTGCGATCCTCTGTGCGGGGAGCGATTCCTCCAGGGGCCATGACCCGGGTGTATCGATAAAGGAGATGACCGGAATACCGAACCGCTCCGCGAGCTTCATGGCCTGAATCGCCTTGTAGTTCCCCTGCGGAAGCGCGCTTCCTCCCCTGCGAAAATCCTCGTGGAACCCCCCCTTCTCATGGCCTATGACCATTACTTCGTTTCGGTCGAGTTTCGCGAATCCGCATACCATCGCCGGATCGTTGCTGTTCGCATCGATACCCTTCAGCTCCTCGAATTCCTCAAAAACGAACCGGGCGTAATCCAGCGTCTTCGGTCTCTGGTCGCTTCTGGAGATGTTGTCTATCTGCCGGGGGGTGAGGTTGGAAAAATATTTATCTTCCAGAACCGAGAAGGCGTCCTGGAAGTTGTTCAGTTTGTTCTGGGCAATGAACAGCTTTCCCTCGACTACGAAATCCTGCGCATTTTGAAGGAGAGACTGAAGGTCCTCTATCTCCCGCTCGGAAACACCTATCTCAATGTCCTTCAGATAATCGATCTTGTTCCGGCCTTCTTCAATGAGCCGAAAAAGTGTCTTATCCCTCAATTCCATCGAGCGGTCTCTTTCAATAATTTTCCGGGAGGATTTTAGAACAAAGGATGAAGCAGCGACGGCCAAAACCCTCTATGTTTCTCAACAAACTGTATTATAATAGAATCAGAGAGTTGAATCAATGCTACAATTTATCGGCCTGAAATATACGAGTCAAATAAAAAGCCCGGTTTGAGGTCGTATCGTATGCGTACATGGAGCATATTATGCGCGGGCGCTTTAATCACGGCGCTTGCGCTGAGCGGCTGCGGGCGCGGCTCTTCTTCCTCATCTGTTCCCACTCCCGCGTCACTATCAGGCAGGCTGACCGTGCTCACGCCCGGTTCAGGAGAGACCGCGGGCCTTCCGCTCCCCATTCCGCTGCACCTGCCGTCGGAACAGGCGTCCGCGGAAGAACAGCCGTCCGCTGGAGAACGGCCGTCCGCTGAATTCGTCCCCGGAGAGATACTGATAAAATACAATGAGGATTCTCACCCGGTTTCAGGAAAGTTCCTAGCACCCGGCGGCGAATTCGAAGTAATCCGTTCCACTTCCCTCGGTGACGGAACCCTGCGGCTCGTCAGGATCGCGGACCCCGCGTCAGGGTCGCGCGGAGACCTGATGAAAGAAACGCTCATGAAAATAGCGGAGCTCTCCTCGAATCCCCGGGTCGAATACGCCCAGCCGAATTATATCTATAAACCGCTCTTTGTACCGAGTGATGAATTATACCCCTACCAGTGGAACTATCCACTCATAAAGCTCGATCACGTATGGGATGAAAATCTGGTAAACGACGTATCCTCAATAACGGTGGCGGTGGTGGATACGGGCCTGGCGCGGAGCGGTCCCTCTAAAACGAACTCGAACCATCCGGACCTCGGTATCACGGGCGATAATATTATCGACGAGTACGATTTCATCAGCGATCCGGAATCGTCCCTGGACGGCGACTCCATTGACGACGACGCGACCGATCCGGGAGACGACCCTGATGGCCAGACCTCGACTTTTCACGGCATCCATGTCGCCGGTATCGTCGGCGCCCTGACGCACAACCAGGAAGACGGGACCGGGATCGGAGTCGCGGGCGTTGCCGGGGGTAAAAACAGCGGAGCACGCATCATGGTGCTCAGGGCCCTCGGCGCGGGCGGGGGGACCACGTCCGACATCATAGAGGCGGTCAAATACGCGGCGGGCCTTGAAAACAGCTCGGAATCGATCCCCCGAAAGGCGGACATCATCAATCTGAGCCTCGGGAGCCCGGCAAACGATCCGGCCCTGGAGGAAGCCGTCAACGAGGCTTATGCCGAGGACGTACTCCTCGTGGCGGCCGCGGGCAACGACGGAAACGACACGGCTTATTACCCGGCGACGTACGAAAACGTCATATCCGTGAGCGCGGTCGATATCGGGGCGGAAGCCGCCGACTACTCGAACTACGGGACGGGGGTCGACCTGACCGCGCCGGGAGGAAGCTTTTCATACGACCTCAACCTCGACGGGTATCTCGACGGCGTTCTCAGCACACTCGTCGAGCAGGAAGGGCCCGACGGCCCGTACACCTTCAATTACGGCTATTACCAGGGAACATCCATGGCCACTCCCCACATCGCAGGCGCCGCGGCCCTTGTCAAACAGGCATTGAAAGCCGCCGGCAAGAATTCATCGCCCGCAAAAATCATGGATATTCTCTATTCGACCGCGATCGACCTGGGCGAACCCGGGAGGGACGACCTTTACGGCTACGGACTCGTCAATGTCTACGGTGCCGTTATGGAGGCGCTCGGGGAAGATCAGGGCCCCGTTCTCTTCCCTGAACCGAAGAAGCTTATTCTCGAAGGACCCAATCCGGAGGGCGGTGTTCTGCTTAAAAACATAGGCGGACAGGGACCGATAAACATCACCGATATCACCGCCGCGAGCGGAGAGGGATGGCTCTCGGTCTCCCCCCTGTCCGGGACCGCGGACGAGTCCGGCATGGAGATTACGATTTCAGTCGATACCGACGCGCATCCGGAGATAATGAACGGAAGTATCCATACGGAACAGCTCACGGTACGGTCCGATGGGGGAACGGAAACCATTTACGTGCTCTACAGCGGGACCGGGATAACGGATGAACCGCAGAACGTCGGCACCGTCTATGCCGTGGCCGTGGATCCCGATCTCTACGAAGTGATCGGGCTGGCCCTGACGGGTTACGATGAGGAATACGAATATACGATCGAAGGCCTCCAGCCGGGCTCGTATATAATCGGCGCAAGTACCGACAGGGACGGGGATGACATCATCTTCGAGCCGGGAGAGGCTTACGGCTTCTACCCGGAGGCCGACAGCCCCGGGATCCTCGAAGTCGGATGGGACGACCTGGTCGGGATCGATTTTGCCATAATGGACGCACCGCTTTAACGGGTGCGAAGGAGCATACGTGGAAAAGAACCAGCCTTGCACCGGATTTGGGCTTCTCTTCACGGCCCTGGTGCTGGTCGCGGCTCTGCAGACCGCAGCGGGAGCCCGAGCGGGTTCAGCCCCCGCCCGTTCCGGGGAGACCGCGCTCGAATACCGCATCATTGAAGAGGGAAAAAACGCCGCACTTCAAACGGAAGAGCCCGTGGTCAGGGCATTCACGGATCGAAACGAATTTCTCGCGTTCCATAAAATGATAACCGGTACACGCATGAAAGCGTCCGAACCTTCCGAAACGGAGAGGCTGGATTTCAGCCGGAACGTAGTCGTATTTTTCTCCTTCGGTCGGAAGAGAACGGGGGGTTACGGAATAGACGTCATCAGTGTAAGAAAAAGAGAGCGGACCGCCCTGATCAGGGCCAGGCTCCTCGAACCGCCGCAGGACAGTTTTCAAATACAGGCCCTCACCCACCCCTACGTCATCCTGTCCATACCCGGAAAAGATATAAACCGGGTTGAGCTCCTGGACAATGCCGAATATCGCGCAAAAACAACGATACGCTAGCAAATATGCTCGACAGCCTTTTCCATGAGCCCGAGCTCGTTGACGAGGTCGAGTATGGTGTAGCGACCCCGCATAAAACGCGCGTTATAGAGCGCATCCGCCGCCTCGTCCCTCGTCTTTCCCAGGTCCGAAAAAACCGCGGCCGCGCCCGCCTCCCTCAATGCCTTTTCCACGGGAGCGGCCGGCCGGAGGTACGGGGATATTTCCTCCGCGATACTGTCCCTGTTCTCCATGATGAATTCCAGTTCCCTCTTCTTGTCGCCCCAGTCCATGTACTTGGAGAAGAATTCCTCCTTCACGCCCGCGGCAAAGCGGCCGAATTTTTTATCGATGAACTCGGAGCAGCTCTCCTTTGACGGGTAGCTCTCCTCTAGACGCTTCATGTTCACCGTTTCACCGAGGTGAAGATCCAGGAAATAATCATAGAGCCTGATGGCGATGAGCGTTGCCACACCCACCTGGACCCCGTGGAAAAGCTTCGGCTTCTTTTCGATGGAAGCGGCGAGGTCCCAGTAGTGCGAGATGAAGTGCTCGGCCCCTGATGAAGGGGTGGAGGTGCCGATAACGGTCATGGAGAGCCCGGAACGCATGACGCCGTCGGCGAGGGCGCTAATACCGCTCTCCGTCCTTTTACCTATCTCTTCGGCGGCATCGAGGTAGAGCGGCTCCGTCTTGTCCGTTATCCTGAAGGGGACCGGACAGAAATAGGTCTTTTTAACGATGTTCGAAAGTTTCCAGTCCGCATTGCACACGGATTTCGACACGATATCGCCGAGCCCCGACCTGACCATCTCCACGGGGGCGCGGCAAAGAATATCGGTATCCGCGAATATCGCGCTCGACGGCCGGACCATCACCGTCTTCTTGATGCCGTTTTCGGTCAAAGCGGCCATCGAGGACGTGTATCCGTTCATTGAGGGAGCGGTGGCCACAAGGATATAGGGAAGCCCGAGGACCTGGGCCGCGTTCTTGGTCAGGTCGCTGATGACGCCGGAACCGATGGAAATCAGAAAATCGGCTTTTCCCCGTATCCGTGCGGCAATCTCCTCGGACCGCGCAATCTCGGGCGGAATGAGCCCGTTATCGACGCCGTCCGGAAAGGGGGTGAGGTCTACTCCCCGGGCAGAAATCCTGTCCGAGACGGGTTTCACCACGTCATCGCCGATTCTTCGGTCGAAGACGAGCGCGCCCCTCCCCTCTATCCCCAGGTCATCCATCTTTTGCCTGATTTCATCCACGGCTCCACGCTTGATTGAGAGGTATTTAATCGGTATTTCATGCGTTCTCCCGCAGACGCATGAAAATGACACGTCCATGAGCTCCGACGTGTTTCTCTGAATAATCTCGTTCACGGTTTTCTCGGCATCCGTCCCCACAAAAGCCTCCCGTAATGAATTAATCGGTTGTCCCTAAGATAGTGAACGTACGGCGTCTTTTAAAGAAAATAGTTGCTCTTCCACCTACATCCCGGTTGCGGATTCGAAATCCCGGTGCTATCTTCACCGTACCATGGAATACATCGAGGTATGCGACGGGAAGGGGAATCCCACGGGAGAGCTGGTATCCAGGGCACGCGCGCACGCCGAGGGTAAAATCCACCGTACCGTGCATGTGTGGCTGTACAATAAGTCGGGCATTCTCTTCCAGAAAAGGGCCCGGAGCAAGGACTCCCATCCCGGATACTGGGACGTATCGTCGGCCGGTCATATCGAACCGGGGGAAGCGTACCCCGCGGCAGCAGTCAGGGAAATAAGGGAAGAGACGGACCTCGATGTGGAAGAGGGAGACCTTCTCTATATTGGAGACCGGCCCTTTGTCATCATCAGCAGGAACGGGCGTTTCATAGACAACGAGATCTGCTCGGTGTACCTCTGTAAACTGACGGTTCCGGCCTCGTGCCTCAGGCCCGATCCTGCGGAGGTGGAGGATCTGAGAATAATCCCGACGGAGGAACTGAGAACCGCGATCCTCGATGATGACCTCTACGCCGGTTTCGTTCCCCATGCTCCGGGCTACTACCTCCTCATAGCGGACCTGGTCGACAACCTCGAAAGCCGATGTTGAAAGCGGGACCGGAGGCGTGTATAATGGACGGGACGGTTCGGGTTTCAAATACCTCGTAAAAAAGGGGAGAAAATTCGTGATAAATCCCGTACAGCGAATTGCGGCAATTCACGATCTCTCCGGTTTCGGACGCGCCTCGCTCACGGTCATTATTCCCATCCTCTCGACCCTCGGAATACAGGTCTGCCCGCTCCCGACAGCGGTACTCTCCACCCATACGGGCGGATTCAAGGACTACCGTTTCGTGGATTTCACGGACCATATGGAGGGCTTCATCGAACACTGGGCCTCCCTCGACCTGCGCTTCGAGGCAATCTACAGCGGATTCCTCGGCTCCGCCAGGCAGATCGAGATCGTTTCCTCGTTTATAGAAAGGTTCGACAGGGAGAACATCGTTCTC
>CAYWUT010000099.1:0-13084 GCA_964460545.1 uncultured Spirochaetota bacterium | reverse complement strand
TGGCCTGTATCCCTGAGTGTCGCGCGGGAAAGTTCGTAGTTTACATCATTGAGGTAAACACCGTACGCTGCTGCGCCGCTGTTCCCAGCCAGGATGTAGTTGTTGACCAGCAGGACCTCCGTGTCCCACCCTCCCGTATCGTCGTCAGCGTACACGCCGTAGGTATTCCCGTTCGCCGGAACGTCCCCGCCCCCGTCTATGGTGTTGTTCAGCAGGTTTACGTGCGTGTTCCTGATATAAACGCCGTATGAATTGCAGAGAAAATGCGTGGTCTGCCTTCCTCCCACGATGAAGTTGTTGAAAAGCCCGCACGCCTCCGCCGGAAAGTCCGTATTGTCGTACCTGACGCCGAAGTTATCGTACGTCCCGGACGTGTCCGCGCCGCCGATAATGGTGTTCCGGTATATGCGGGGCACGCTCTGGCCGGACGCGTAAATACCGTATGTGTCGCCCTCGGTCTGCCCGCCCTCGATGAGGCCGTTGTCGTATATGGTGGGGCTGCCGCCCGCGACCATGACCCCGTACACAGTACCCGTTCCCCCTTCACCCCCCTTGACGAGCGGGTTGCCGTGGACGGTCGAGGTGTTCGAACCGCCCGAGAGCTTGATGCCCGCGGTCACCGCGGAGTTCGACACCACGTTGCCCCGTACCGTGTTGCCCGCGATGTCAGCGGCGGCGTCGGTTATCACGATACCGATGCTCTCCTGTATCGCCGAGAGCGGGGAAGCAGAGATCTCGCCGCCCGTGATATCGTTGTTCTGTATGACGAAACCACTTTCCGATTTATCGATCCTGATGCCGTAGTTGGCCTCGGTTCCCCTGTAGCCCGTTATCGTCGATCCCGTGATCGTCACGTCGTCCGAATAGATGATGTCGATTCCCACGGACACCGCCCGGCCCAGGGGACCGTCCTGGCCTCCCCGTATTTCGGAGCTGTCCTGTATGGTGATGTCCGAGCTGTACGCTATGTAAATGCCCGGGGCGATCGCCGCGGTATGGGAGCGCACCGCGGTTTCAACCAGTGCGATATCCTCGGAATTTTTGATATAAAGGCCGCAGGATTCATTGCCGTTGCTCGAGCTTATCTGGCCTATATTGCTCAGCTCCCCGCTGCACTCCGACAGGTACATGCCGTAAGACCCGTTGCCCGCGCTCTCGTCCGCGTCCATTCCCTGAATCAAGCCGCACCAATCGATGGTCAGGGTCGACTTTTCGGCGAGTATGCCGAATGCGTCGCCGTCTGTTGATACCGCGCTTTGTATGGTGTTACCATATTCGGACTGCAGGCTCGAATTGCGGAGCCTGATGCCGCACGACTCGCCCGAGCAGGTGTCACCCGCGTAAACGGATACGTCGTTCACCACCGCATCAGTATCCTCCAGGGAGATGCCGTAGGACGATAAGTCGCCGCCGAAGCCGTCCGGGTTCACGTTGCTTCCATAGAAGAGGGAGAGGGCGGACCGGTCGCCGCTGCCCCCGGAATCCATGTACACGCCGATACTCTCGTCCGCGCAGGTTCCCGCGGCCTGCAGGCACGCGACCGGGGTGAAATCGAGGGTCACGGCTGACGACGAGCCGTACACGCCGTACACGTCCCCGTCCGAGGAACCCGACTCATCCACCGCCGTTATCTGGGAATAGGAGAAGGAAACGTCGGAATCCTCGGAGTATATTCCGTAAACACTACCGTCCACCTGGGATTCGGCCGCGCGCAGCGAGGTATAGATAATGTTCGCCTCGGATCCTTCGAGCTTCAGGCCGTACACGTCCCCGTCCGCTCGGGCTCGTGATCCGTATACCACCGCGCCGTTCGTACCGTCCAACTGCAGCTGCAGGCCCGAGCCCTCTATACCGAAGACGCTTCCAGCCGCCTCCTCGTAAGATCCCGTTACAGGCGAATTCCCGGCGATTGAAACCGAAGAGTCGAGCGCGTATATTCCGCGGCAGTTTCCCGTGACGGCCGTCTCGGCCCCGGTAATAGTGCACTCGCTCAGTATGACCGATGATGATTCCAACTTCAAGCCGTATACGTCCGCGGTGATCTCTTCCCTGTTTCCGTGAAGGGTACAGTCCTGTATCCGGACGGACGGACAGTCGGAGACCTCCAGCGCTCCGACTTCACCGGATGCGCCGCTCCCGCCGTAGAAATCGATACCGTTGATCGAACAGTTGCCGATGCCGTCAAGAGTGAGCGCGTAACCCGTATCCGCGAATAGGAAGCACTCCCCGTCTCCGAGAACCCAGTCTCCGGACGAGTCGTCCCACCCACCCTCCAGCAGGAGTCCGTCCATGTTCGATGCCGCGGCGTCCTCGAAGTAGGAACCGGCGGCCACCTTGATCCACAGGACACCCAAAGCCTGCGCCTTCTCTATTCCGTCATTGATCGAGCTCGTGGGATCGAGAGGGTGATAGCCGCTGTTGGCCGTGTCGCCGCTGTTTGAAACGTACACAGCCTCGTTCTCTATGGTATAGAAAGAGGAGGTGAAACCCCCGTACATGGGATTGTCCGCTATGTCTCTGCACACCACGTTGTTGTTGTTCAGGGCCACGGTGTATATGGTATCGTACCGGAGGTCCCGCGAGAGGGTGCAGGTGACGGTTTTCTGGTTCCAGGAGAATTCACACTCCCGGCTGTCCTGGAAATCATCAGCGTTCTCGGAAATGACGATGAATGAATCCTCCACGGTCGAACGGTCCATGTGCCGGTCGAATTCAATGGATATCGCCTGCGTGGGAAATGCCACGCCGTAGAGGGAAGGAGAGACGTTCACCACCCACGGCTCGCCGGAATAGGTGTCGGATGAGGTGTGAAAGCTCCACGAATAGTGAGCCGAGAGGTTTATCTCCTCGGCCGACTGGGCCGAAGAGGCGATGGAGATCGTAATCTCGGCCTCCGGATCGAAGCTGGAGGTCGGAATAAACCGGAAGGACGTGTAGTCCTCCGACCATTCGAAAAGGCCGTCGTAGGAGGTAAAGGCACGGTCCGATGATGCGGATGTGTAGGAAAATCCGCCCTCCACCGATGCTGTATCCATGGGCAGGCTGAAGACGACGCTGATCTTCGCATTTACCGGTATGGCGTCGAGGTCATCCGTGGGGATTACGCTCGTGACCGCAGGAACCCGGGAAACCTCGACGGAAGCCTTTTCGAGCATCGATTCTCTGTTTACGCATCCCGCGATGAACCCGAGAAGAATCAGCATCGCAGGGAGGGAGAAATGTTTTTTCATAGGAGTCTCTGTTGTTCTGCAGTATCCCGCCGGCGGTATCGTAACACAACAGTTGCCGTGAAGCAGGCACTACGAATTCGCCCCAATTATACTTGGTGGGCCCGAAAAAATCAAACGGACTAGTCCTCCTCTATATATCGGTAAGCACGGTCTAAAAACTTCACTACCTCTTATTCCCTGCCCACTTCACATCTAAATACTACACAATCACTTCTTAATTGCACCGTTCAGGTCTAAAAACTTGACTACCACTTATTTCTTGCTCCCTTCCTGTCTAAAAACTGCAATACCACTTCTCCCTTGCATCGTTCAGGTCAATGGAGTACCATAGGCTCATTCTGAGGAATAAGCCGGCCGAGGGGGGGAGGATGTCCGAGCTGACCAGATTCGGGGTTTCAATGGAGAAAGACCTCTGCTTGAATTTCGATAGATTTATCGAGGAGCACGGGTTCAGCAACCGAAGCGAGGCCATCAGGGACCTGATACGGGAGAAACTGTCGCTCGAGCGGGGATCGAGCGAAAAACGGGTCATGGGCACCATAACCATTATCTACAACCATCACACCAGGAACCTTTCCGAAAATGTGACGGATATCCAGCACCGTTTTCAGCACAACATACTCTTTACGAATCATGTCCACATAACCCATGAGGACTGCCTGGAAGTCATTGTCGTGCAGGGAGAGGAGAGAGTGCTGCGCGACCTGACCAACAGGATCGGGGGATTGAGGGGTGTGGCAATGGCCCTTCCCTCTTTCTTCGCACTTCGGCTGAACGGCTTCGAAGAGCATTCCCACGGATGATGCGGCCGGCGGCAATCGGTTATCCTGCATGGAGGGACGGATATTCAAATGGACTGTGACGAACGCATAGAGAAACTCCGGAAAGAGATCGAAACATACCGGGAGGAGGCCGACCGCCTGCTTTCATCGAGGGACGAGTACCTGACCGTCAGCGCTCATCAGATGAAGTCTCCCATCTCCACCATACTGTTCAGCGTGGATACCCTGCTTGGAGACTATGCGGGGAGGCTGAACAGCAAGCAGCTCAGGATCGTGGAATCGATCAAGCGCGTGAGCGGGGACCTGCAGAACCTGATTATGGACATACTGGAGCTCGAGCGTTTTCGGTCCGGGTCCGCCCCGCTCGAGGATGTGGACATTACCGCGGTGTGCCTGGAAGCGGTGGAGGACCTGCACGGCAAGATACGTGAAAAGAACATATCCTTTTCCGCCGATATCCCGAGAAAGTCGCTCATCGTCTCCGGAAACGGAACGGGCCTTGAGCACGGGGTGTACAATCTTCTGGAAAACGCCGTCAAGTACTCCGAACCCGAGGGAAGAGTAAAGTTCACCCTCAGGTATGACGAGGGGGAGGGGACCATTACGGGAACGGTCGAGGATGAAGGCATCGGCATTCCCGAGGAGGCGCAGGAGCGCATATTCGAGGAGTTCTACAGGGCGCCCAATGCGCGCCGGTTCGACCGAAGGGGTACGGGATTCGGCATGTCGATCGTAAAGCGGATTTTCGAGCTCTGCGGAGGCACGGTCGGACTGCGGAGCAGGGAGAACGAGGGAACCACGGTGACCTTCTCCATACCGTTGAAAGAGGCGCGTGACAGGGAGGCGGATACCGGAGCTGTCGAGCGGGGAGCGGAGGATGGCGAAAGAAAGAGGACGGGTAAAAGAATAGTCGTGGTCGGGGGCGTTGCCGCGGGACCCAAGGCCGCGTCGCGCGCGCGGAGGCTCGATCCGGATGCGAGGATCACGGTCCTCGAGAAGGACAACTTCCTCGCATACGCGGGCTGCGCTCTGCCCTACTACATAGCCGGGAGGCTCAGGCGGCAGCGCGAGCTGTTCAAATCTTTCTCGGAATTCGAGAATTCGACGGAGTTCTTCAGAAACGTCAAGGGCATCGAGATAAAGAACCTCTCGCTCGTTACGGCGATAGACAGAGAGAAGAAGACAATTCAATACAGGGATGTGCTGACGGACCGTGTTCTGGAGGAATCCTACGACGTGCTCGTACTCGCAACCGGGAGTACTCCCCAGCTGCCCCCAATTGAGGGGAGGGAGCTGAAAAACATACTGACGCTTCACGGTGTAACGGATTCGGAGCATATCAAGAGGCTCATTGCCGGGGGCGGCGCGCGGGAGATCGTCATTATCGGCGGCGGTATTATCGGGGTGGAGGCCGCCGAGGCGCTCGCCTCGACAGGCGGGCGGGTGACCATTGTAGAGCGGGAGCCCGAGATACTTCCCTTTCTCGATGAGGAAATGGGAGCGCTCGTAAGGAAACACCTGGAGCTGAACGGCGTGCGCGTGGCTGCGGGCGAGGAGGTGCGCTCTTTTTCGGGTACGGAGCGGGTTGAACAGGTCAATCTTACAGGAAGAGCGGAACCGGCCGACCTCGTCATAATAGCCGCGGGATTCAGGCCCAATGTGGAGCTCGCTCGGAGCGCGGGCCTGAAGATCGGGGAAACCGGGGCGATAGCGGTCGATGAGTTTCTGCGGACGAGCGATCCGTCCATATATGCGGCGGGCGACTGTACCGAGATCGTTCACGCGGTAACGGGCAGGCCCGTTTATCTTCCGCTCGGGTCCATAGCAAACCGCCAGGGGCGCGTTGCAGGCTCGAACGCGGCGGGACGGGAGTTCAGGTTCGGGCCCGTCCCGGGCACCATCATAATAGGGGTCTTCGGCTTCCATATCGCGAAAACCGGGCTGAGCGAGCGTGAGGCGCTGGAGGGAGGATTCGAGCCTGTGAGTGTATATGTGCCGGGTTACGACCGCGACGGGTTCATGCCCGGCGCCCGGCTCATCAATACCAAAATGATCGCGGATAAAAAATCGCACCGGCTCCTAGGTGTGCAGGCGGTCGGCATGGGGGAGGTCGGAAAGCGGGTCGACGTGGCTTCGGCCGTGCTGGCGCACGGCGGGCTGGTTGAGGACGCGGCTTCCCTGGACATGGGATACGCACCTTTCAGCTCACAGGCCATGGACAACATCCTTGTTGCGGCCCACGTGCTCGAGAACAAGCTGAACGGGCTCATAACGGGAATATCGGCCCAGGTCGTAAAAAACCGAATGGGCGGAGAGCACGGCTGTATGTGCATCGACGTACGGACATCCCGCGATTTCGAGGAGGAGAGGATACCGGGTTCCGAATCCATTCCCCTTGAGAGCCTGCGCAGACGAATAAAGGAGATCCCCCGCAATGGAGGGATCGTGCTCGTGTGTGAAACAGGGGCCAGGTCCTATCAGGCCGAGCTCGTGCTGAGGTCGTACGGGTACACGGACGTATCCGTACTCGAGGGCGGGCTCAGGATGTGGCCCTATGGACTCGACAGGGACTGACCCCTTTCCCGTTGTTACTGCGTAATAAAAAGGTCCGTCGCGTAGGTGTCCGCTCCATCCACCTGGAACGTATTCATGAAATTTCCGTTGAACCAGAGAAATCCCGAAGCCCCGTCCTCGTCCGAGAACCACCCGCTGATATAGGGGTCTATGTCCGTACCCAGCACCTGTATTCCGTTCGCCTCGGACACAAGATCGGACGCAACATCGGTTCGTTCCTCGTTTCTCCAGTAGCACGCATGGGGCTCCCACGAGAACGTGCCGGTGCTTCCCGCTATATACAGGTCGCCTTCCTCGGTCCTGAAGATTGCCAGGGCCTTGGAATTGTCCGCGTCATCCAGTTCGTGCAGGGTTTCGGCGTTCCAGTACACGGCCGTGTTCGCGCCTTCTCCGTTTGTCGTATTGCCGCATATGTACGGTGTTCCGTTCATGACGACTATGTCCCTGGCGATACCGCAGCAGTCGGCGGGAACGGGAAGGGGAAACAGGTTGTCCGGTCCCGGAGTACCCGGCGATTCCCACGACCAGTAGCAGGGAACGTTGTGGTTTGCATCCGAGTCGTAGTAGTAACCGGCCGCGTACACCGTGGAACCCTCGTTGAAGATCGCGTTCGCCTCGGAGTCCATCGTGCCCGGCGGAACGGGAAGGTCGAACTTCTCGGCGGGCGAGCTGATCTTCCAGTAGCAGGCGTTGAGCTCCATGTACGACCAGTAGCCCCAGCTCCCCGCGGCGTATATGCTGCCGTCCATGACGATGATGTCGTGCACGTATCCCTCGTTTTCGTGCGGGAGCGCGGTGATACTTCCGTTTTTCCAGACACAGGCGGTCGGTAGGGGCTCGGGTTCCCCCAGTAGAATCACGCCGCCCTCTCCCGCGGGTTCTTCCTCTATTATGCCGTTGCCTCCGATGTACACGTCCTCGCCGTCCACGAATACGGCATTGGCGCCCGCGTCATCGGCTCCCTCGAGGTCGGTTCGCTCTCCGTCCTTCCAGTAGCACGGAAAGGAATCGGTTTCCGGGATGTAGTATCCTGCCACGTAGAAAACGGGTTCGGGTATTTCGATTACGTACTCCGCTTCGGCGAGCCCGGAGTCCTCGTAACCGTCTGCACGCGCAAAGGCCTTGATGGTCAGTGAGCTCTCCACCGTGACCGAGTCCGTCTGTACCGCGGTACCGCTCGTAAAGGGGTCGCTCCCGTCGGTCGTGCAGGTGATCACGGAGCCCGGTGTTGTCGATGCAATCGTGACCGTGACCACTTCTTCATAGGTGCCTGCCGGCGGATCGAAGGTGGGGGAAGCGGCTTGTTCCGTCTCTTCGCCGTCACCCGTATCGCCGTTCCCGTCCGTCGAGTCTCCGTCCCCTCCTCCTCCTCCTCCCAGGTTGCACCCTGCGATGAGAAGCAGGAGAAGCA
The DNA here is from genome assembly GCA_964460545.1 of uncultured Spirochaetota bacterium. Lineage (GTDB taxonomy): Bacteria > Spirochaetota > B62-G9 > B62-G9 > DRHN01 > CAYWUT01. The sequence goes on along the minus strand of CAYWUT010000099.1, from coordinate 5,087 downwards.
GAACCCCGGCGATACACAGGTAAAGCTTATTCCTCTCTTTTCTCATGGGGATCCTCCTTTCCGTTTATAAGTCACAGTCTATCACGGAGAAGGCCGATTTCAAGAAAAATTGTCTGCGCTCATTTTATTTTAATTATTTAAATAACGAATTGAGTGCTTTTTATTACAGCGGTGTATACCGTACTTCCAGGTATGCGGAAGAGGGGAAACCTTATCGTTCTACTGTTGAAAGTAAAGTCTGCCGCACTTCGGCAAGCGGCTCAGCCCTCGCCCTTCTCGTAGGGGATGCCGTCCGCTGCGGGCGGTTTGGCCCTCCCCACCATTCCGATGAGCACGAGCACGGCAAGTACGTAGGGGAACATCTGAACGAACTGGCTCGGTATGGGTATCTTGGTCTCGAACATGATCCTGAAGGTGTCCGCGTATCCGAAGAGCAGGGACGCCAGGACCGCGCCCACGGGATGCCAGCGGCCGAAGATCATGGCGGCGAGCGCAATGTATCCCCTGCCGCCCGTCATTCCGTTTATCCACTGGGCGGGATAGAGGGTCACCGCCGAGAAGCCGCACAGGGCGCCGGAAATAAGGACGCCGGCGTAGCGCATGGTGAACACGTTGATCCCGAGCGTATCCGCGGCTTCCGGGTTCTCGCCGACCGTCCTGAGCCGGAGCCCGAATACCGTTTTGTAGATAATAAACCAGGCGATTGCCGTAATTGGTATGAGAAAGAAGACGAACGCGTTGATCCCGAGGAAATTCGGGAAGAGATAGGGATTCATGGCTGACTGCGTTTCCTGCGCGTAGAAACGTTGTGAGAAAAAGCGGCCGACCCCGATTGCCAGTATGTTTATGGCCACACCCGATACGATCTGGTCCACACGGTAGGTCACGGTCGCGACTGCGTGGATGAGGGCCATGAACAGTCCCGCGATGACGGCCGCGAACAGTCCCATCCATATGGACTGGAATGCTATGGATCCCCATACCACGAAAAAGCAGGTCACGATCATGATCCCCTCGAGTGCAATGTTCACGACACCGCTCTTTTCGGAGAACACCGCGCCCAGTGCGGCGAAGGCGATGGGCGCCGACCGTTCCAGTCCCTTTAAAAAGAAATCCAAAAAGGTGGGAAGGTCCATATCAGGCGGCCTCCTTCTTCCTGAGCGCTTTGACGTAGGTACTCATGATCTGGTTTATAACCACGATGAAAATGATCATGAGCCCCGTTATGACGTATATTACGGAGTTGGGCACCGACGTGTAGAGCTGCAGCCCGTATCCTGACTGTTTCAGAAATGCGAAGAGTATGGCCGAGAAAACCACGCCGATGGGCGAGTTCTTGCCGATGAGGGCGATCGCGATACCGTCGAATCCGAGGCCGGACGCGATCTCGTAGGTGTAGAACCCCCTGATGGCGAATATCTCCTGAAGACCTATCAGTCCCCCGAGTGCTCCGCTCAGCAGAAAGGCGCCCATCTGCACGCGCTTCACCCGTATTCCGGCGTACGAGGAGACCTCAGACGATGTTCCCACCGCCCTTATCTCGAAACCGTAACGCATTCTGAAGAGAAAGAACCAGACGAACACGCCCATGATGATCGCGATGATGAGACTGTAATCGAGATACACGTGGTCGGGTACGTTCCACCCGATTGCGCGGAAGAAGGGATTGAGCCTTCCGAAGAGCGCCGTTTCCTGTATGCCCCGGGTCTGCGCCTCGAGGCTCAGCTCCTCGATCCCGGAGAGGGGGCCGTTTACGAGATAGTTGACCAGGGCCAGGGCGATGTTATTGAACATGATGGTGGTGATGACCTCGTGTACGCCCTTGGTAACCTTCAGAACGGCGGGAATAAACGCCCAGATCGCTCCCCCGATCATGGCGCAGATAACGACCGTGGGTATGTGGAGAAACCTCGGCATGTGGAGGTATATGCCCGCCATCGCGCCGATCAGGCCCCCGATGTAGTACTGTCCCTCCACGCCGATATTGAAAACACCGGCCCTGAAGGCCATTGCCACGGCTATGCCGGAGAAGAAGAGGGGAATGGATATGGAGAGACCGGTCGCGAGCCTCGAGGAGGTACTCATGCTCAGCTTGTAGATGGCCGCGAAGGCCTTGAGCGGATTTTCGCCTATAATGGATACGATTATGACGAGGACAACGAGCGACGCGAAAAACCCGATGAAGGGCGATATGATCTCGTAGAACCTGTACTTCCCCCTGTTGACCCTATCCATTGGCGTTTTCTCCCGTCATGTAGAGCCCCACCTCTTCCTTGGTCGCTTTACCGCCCTCGAACTCCCTGATGATTTTTCCCTTGTACATGACGCCGATACGGTCCGAGAGCGAGAGTATCTCATCGAGGTCGGCGGATACGAGGAGTACGGCCCTGCCCTCGGACCGGGCGGTGAGAAGCTGGTTGTATATGAACTCCATGGCGCCAACGTCGACTCCGCGCGTCGGCTGGGCCGCGAGCAGGAGCTTTGGTCCGAAGCTCATCTCCCGTGCAACGATGACCTTCTGCTGGTTCCCGCCCGAGAGCGTTCCGGCGGGGGTCATTTCGGAGGGCGTGCGGATGTCATATGCCTCGATGGTTTTTCTGGCATACGCACGGACGTGCGTTCTGTCGATAACCTGGCCCTTTTTTACAAAGGGCGGCGCGTGGTGCATTCCTATTGAGAGGTTGTCAGCGAGGGGGAAGGGCAGGAGAAGGCCGTAGCGATGCCTGTCTTCAGGGATGTGACAGATCCCGGCCTCGCGCCGCTTTCGAACGTCCCAGCCCAGTATGGACCGGCCCTCGATCCGTATGTCGCCTGAATCGGGATTGACGTTCGACGCTATGGCCTGTACGAGCTCGGTCTGGCCGTTCCCCTCCACGCCCGCTATCCCGTAAATCTCTCCCTCGTGGAGGGAGAGGGTCGCGCCGTCCAGCACTTTGTGCCCCCGGTCGGAAGTGAGTACCAGGTTTTCCACCTCGAGCACTACGTTTCCAGGCTCCTTCTCCACCTTGTTTACCTGGAGGAACACGGGTTTTCCCACCATGAGCTCGGCGATAAGGGGCTTGGTCGCGTCCTTCTTGTCCAGCGTTTTGACGACCGCGCCCCTTCGAATGACCGTGATACGGTCCGCGATCTCCAGGACCTCGTCGAGCTTGTGGCTGATGAAAATAATGCCCTTGCCCTGGTTTTTCATCTCCCGGAACGTCTTGAAGAGCTCTCCCGCCTCCCGGGGGGTGAGAACGGCCGTGGGCTCGTCGAATACGAGTATCTCGGCCCCGCGGTAGAGTATTTTCAGTATCTCGACGCGCTGCTGGAGACCGACGGGTATGTCCTCGACCCGCGCGTTCAGGTCGACCATGAGGTTGTTTTCCTCCATGATTTTATTCACGCGCTTTTCGGGTTCCTCCATCTGCAACACGCCGTATTTATGGGTCTCCTCGCCGAGTATGATGTTTTCCAGCACGGTAAAGGGCGGTATGAGCATGAAATGCTGATGCACCATGCCGATGCCGCTATGAATGGCCTCCCGTGGATTCCGGATGTCGATATACCTGTCTTTTATGCGTATCCGGCCCGTGTCCGGCCTGTAGAGGCCGTAGAGTATGTTCATGAGGGTTGTTTTTCCCGCGCCGTTTTCACCCACGAGTGCGTGCACCTCTCCGGGCTGCAGGTCGAAGGAGACGCGGTCATTGGCAATAACGCCGGGAAAAACCTTGGTGATCTCTTCCATCGTAAGCATAGCCATGGGGGCCACCGGTAAGAAATGCGATTAAAAAAGCGGGACTCCGTGAGCCCCGCTTCGGATATTTACGTCTATTACAGGTTTTCGGCGATCCACGCATCGAGCTTCGCGTCATCGTCAGGCACTGAAATCTGTCCGGATATTATCATCCGCTTGATTTCCTCGAGCTTGTCCGTGATACCGGCGAGCTCGCCCTTGTTGAAATCGTTCAGGGCGTAGCCGACGCCGTCGTCGTCGAGACCGAATACGCGGTATCCGCCCTTGACCGAGCCCGTTTCTATGAGCTGCTGGGCGGTGAGATACACGGATTTGTCGACCCGTTTGAGCATGGAGGTGGTGATGTACTTGGCGATCGCCTGCTCCTCCGGGCTAGCTGCCGTGGCATAGGTGAAGCCCTGGTCCGAGTCCACTCCGATCGCTTTTTTCTTCTTATCGCGGGCCGCCTTGAACAGGCCGTTTCCGGAGCCGCCGGCCGCGTGATAGATGATCGTCGCGCCCTGGTTGTACATGTTGACGGCGATGGATTGCGCGGTGTTCGGGTCGTTGAATGCGCTCGGGTCTTTTCCTATGTACTGTCCGAGCAGCATGCCGGGTTTTCGCAGTTCGGGGTTCGCGTACATGGCGCCCGCGAAGAAACCGCCGTGAAACTTGTGGATGAGGGGCATGTCCATGCCGCCGATGAAGCCGACCTTTCCGCCCTTGTTCATGAGTGCCGCAATCGCGCCAACGAGGAACGAGCCCTCGTGCTCCTTGAAGGACAGGCAGGTGATGTTGCTGGCATCCGAAAGACCCGGAATGTATCCGTCGATGAGGCCGAAATGCGTGTTCGGAAAATCCTTTGCGACCTTGCCGAGGGAGTCGGTGAACATGAAGCCCACGCCGAAAATGAGGTCGTATCCCTCCTCGGCGAGAACGCGGAGCAGGAGCTCGCGGTCCTGGCCTCCCGGCTTTGGTTCGAGGTATTTCAGCTCTATGTTTCTCCCTATGTTTACCCTGTCCGGGTCATCCTTGATGAATCCGCCGTACTCGGTGGCAAGCATCACCAGGCCGTTGTAGGCCGAGTCATTGAAGGATTTATCTCCCTTTCCTCCAATATCGAACACGATACCGATTCTGTACTGGGGCTCTCCCTCTTCCTCCATATCACTTCCGGCAAACAGGGGAAGTACAATAAAGAAGGCGAGTAAAAGGAACACTAATTTCTTCATCTTCAACCTCCATTCAGTTTATTTGTACATTTAAGTTCTGTGGGTGTTCTTCGTACTTTTCAGGGAACCGGAGTTTAGATGCGCATATTCTTTTTTTTTCTTGAAAAAGTATGAGGCAAGCTCCCTGTTTATTACTACAT
>CAYWUT010000098.1:5161-13108 GCA_964460545.1 uncultured Spirochaetota bacterium | reverse complement strand
GTGAACAGGAGTATTATCGCGAACTCGTCCATGAGCAACGTCATCGTGGAATTCTCAAGGTTACAATCGCTCTCGTATATGAGCCCCGTAACATCCGCGACGACCCCGGGCCTGTCCTTGCCGAACGCCGTCATGATATACCGTTTTTGCATTCGATTCCTCCCCGATACACCTCTACTCTACCGTAATACTATAAAATTACAAGTCCCAAGTATTATGTATTAATCGTAAATTATTTATTATTTTATACGTTTATTGTATAAAATATAATATATTTCTATGTAAATAATCAATTTTGGAGGTTTCCTACTTGACACGCGCGAAAACGGTCCCTATAATCAGATCGAATAAAATCGCCCCACGTATCTTCGTATAAGGAACTGCGAATCATGCAATACTCCACACTTTTATACCAACAGTCCCTGGCCGATTCGGACCCCCTTGTCGCAGATCTGACCGGCCGTGAACGTGCGCGGCAGAACAACAGAATCATCATGATTCCCTCGGAGAGCATCTGTCCGGCGCCCGTACTGGAGGCCCTGGGATCGGTCTTTAACAACGTATACGCAGAGGGATACTGCCCCTCGCTCATGGAGGGGGACACCGAGGAGGAGCTGGCGGACCTGGATTTCCAGCTCGTCCGCTTCCGGCGATACGCCGACCGCCGATTCTACAAGGGATGCGAGTACGCCAACCTGGTCGAGCACCTCGCGGGGCGAAGGGCGGCCGCTCTCTTTGCGACAAGGAAGAATCCCGCCGAAAACATATTCGTGAATGTGCAGCCCCTCTCCGGTTCGGCAGCCAACAGCGCGGTATACGATACTTTCGTCAAACCGGGGGACACGGTGATGGGGCTCTCCCTCATGCACGGCGGCCATTTAACGCACGGAAGCGAGTTCAACCGGTCCGGAAAGCAGTACCGTATCGTCTCCTATGAGGTGAACCGTGAGTCCGGCCGGCTCGACTACGATGAAATCGCCCGGCTGGCGAATGAACACAGGCCCAAGATGATCATCGCGGGCTACACGTCCTATCCCTGGGCGCCGGACTGGAAGCGGTTTCGCCGCATCTGCGACGAGGTGGGCGCCGTTCTTTTCGCGGACGTTTCCCATCCCGCGGGTATGATAGCGGCCGGCGTTTATCCCAATCCCATCGACTACGCGGATGTGACGACCTGCACCACGCACAAGACCCTCTTCGGGCCGCGCGGCGCGATAATCATGACGACCAGGAAAGAGCATGCGGACGCGGTCATGCAGGCCGTATTTCCTGGCGAGCAGGGAGGACCGCACGTCAACAAGTTCGCGGCCATGGCCGTCGCCTTCAAGCTGGCCCGAACAAAACCCTTCAGGGAGATCCAGCGGAGCATCGTTGAAAACGCCCGCTTCCTGGGCGACGTGTTGAAAAAAAACGGGATCGGTCTCGCTTACGGCGGAACCGACACGCATATCGTGCTCATTGACCTCAAGTCCGTCCCGACCGCCACCGGTTTTGCGCTTCGCGGTGAAACCGCGGTCCGGGTGCTCGACCTGGCCGGAATCGTCGCGAACAAGAACACCATCCCGGGCGACACCGCCACGGCCGAGGCGAGCGGTATCAGGCTCGGCACTCCCTGGATCAGTCAGCGCGGGATCACGCATGAGGGAATCGAGGAGCTCGGATCCATCATTTCCCGGGTCCTCACCTCCATCCGGCCCTTTTCATACATCGGGCTGACGGGCAGTCTTCCCAGGGGGAAAATCGAGGCGGCCGTTCTCAGGGAGGCCCGCGAAAGGACCGGATCGCTCGTGCGGACGCTCGACACCGATCCCCTCAGTGCGGCGGAGCCGGCCGTTCCCGCTGAACCGGAGGTAACCCCGGGCGCATCCGAACCGGAAAACGGCAATTCATCCGCCCATGCGAATACGGCAGCGATACTGATCAGGGGCCCCAGGGCACAGCTTTTCCTCGACAGGATCGTCACCGGGTCCACGGATGACCTGAACGGACAGGAATATACCCCGACCCTCATTCTTGATAAGGACGGAACACTCCTCGCGCCTGTTTCAATCGCGGCTGTGTGCGCACCCGCCTTGAAGTCGAAACCGGACAGGCGGCGCGTGGACCTCGGGGATACGGGACCCGCGTACCTTCTTTTCTGCCGGCTGAACGACCGGGACATCGTCATGGAGTGGCTCGACGGTCTTGCCGACGGGTACGTGGCGTTCGACGACGATATTTTCCGCAAGATAGACGGGCCGGTGGTCGTAGAACGGATACATCCCGATGAGACGCACGCGCCGGACGAACCCCGTCACATTCCCGACCTGAAGCCGGGAGTTTCCGGGTCCGACCTCTACAGAAATCATCCGGAATATTTCGATATATCCAAACCCTTTTTCGTGGGCAAGAGCAGTATCGCCGGGCCCGAGGACGGGGGAAACCGCGAACCGTTCGCATTCAAGCCCGCTGAGAAATCGCTCAAAAGAAGCTGCCTCTACGAGAGCCACCGTGCGCTCGGCGCCTCCATGGTCGAATTCGCGGGATGGGAGATGCCCGTGCGGTACGGAAGCATCATGGAGGAACATCGTGCGGTCAGGGAAAGGTCCGGGCTCTTCGACATCAGCCACATGGGCGTGCTCGAGGTTTCCGGTCCCCGCGCGACCCGGTTTCTCGACCTGCTGTACTCCAACTACGTGCCCTGGATCGGTTCCGGGGAATCCCAGTACGGCTACCTGCTCGATACTGACGGGAACGTCATCGACGATATCATGCTCTACCGCCGCGACGAGGAACGCTACCTCGTGGTGGTCAACGCGGTCAACACGGAAGTCGACCTGGCCTGGATCCGGGCGGTCAACGGCGGGTCCGTCCGTCTCGATTCACGCGACCCTCTGATAAGGGCCCCGGGACCGGTCGTTATTCGCGATCTCAAGGACGAGCTCGTGGACCTGGCACTGCAGGGTCCCCTGTCGACCTCTCTTCTCGGGAAACTTTTATCCGGACGGGACCGGCTCAACCTGGACCGCCTGCGGAAAAACCGGTTTATAACCGTGAAACTCGAGGGGATCGAAACAATCGTTTCGCGAACGGGCTATACAGGTGAGGAGAACGGGTACGAGCTCTTTGTCCATCCCGATAATGCCGGGGCCCTGTGGGACCTCCTGTTGAAGCGGGGAAAATCCGCAGGTGTCGTTCCCGTCGGCCTGGGCGCGCGGGACTCGCTCCGCACCGAGGCGGGGCTGCCCCTTCACGGTCATGAGCTCGCCGGACCCTACAATCTCTCGCCCGTGGAAGCGGGATTCGGCCCCTATGTGAAACTCCACAAGCCTTTTTTCATCGGACGGTCCGCGCTTATCGCCCGCATGTCCGAATCCGGGAGGACGCTCATACGCTTCCGTATATCCTCAAGGGGCGTTCGCATCGTCAAGCTCCACGATCACGCGGTCAGCGTTCGAACGGGCCGGGTCATCGGGAGAGTCACGAGCTGCGCCGTGGGCTCGGACGGGTTACAGATCGGCATGGCCTGGGTGGATTCGAAACATGCACGCGAGGGCCTTTCCCTCGCCATCGTAGCGGCACAGCGCGCGCTGACCCAGCGCCGGGGACCCGAGCTCGAAACGGAAAAGAAATTTCCGCTCCCTGTCATGGCCGAGATCGTGAGCAGATTTCCCGAAAACCACGATATAACCCCATAACCTTCGGAGGAACAGACACCATGGTAACGATAAGACCCTTCAGGGCGCTTCGACCCGTACCGGAAAAGGTCCGCGAGGTGGCAAGCGTCCCCTACGATACGGTCGATACGACAGAGGCCCGGCTCCTGGCCCGCGACAACCCGCTGAGCTTTCTTCACGTCATTCGTCCGGAGATCGACCTTCCGGATACAACTGATCCCTATGACGATGCCGTTTACGCGAAGGGAGCGGAAAACCTCCATTTGCTTGTTAAGAAGGGTATCATGCGGGATGAGGAGTCTCCGTGCATGTACCTCTACCGGCTGAGTGAAGCCGGCTGGGAACAGACCGGAATCGCGGCCTGCTGTGCGGTGGACGACTATGAAAAAGGCATCATAAAGAAGCACGAGTATACCAGGAAGGAGAAGGAGGACGACCGCGTCAGGAATATGCTTGCCCTCTCCGCGCACGCGGGTCCCGTCCTTTTTACCTTCAGGCCCACAGAATCGATCGACGCGCTGATGCGGGGGCATACGGATTCACCGGGGGCCGGGGGACCCGGCGGGATTGACCCGATCTACGATTTCACCGCGGATGACGGCGTGCGCCACCGGGTGTGGCGGATCGAGGGGGGCGAAGACCTCGTCGAGGCATTCAAGTCCGTACCCGCCCTCTATATAGCGGACGGCCATCACCGGGCCGCCGGCGCCTGCAGGGTAGCCCGGCAAAAGGGGAGGCTTTCGGAAAATGACGAATGCGGTTTCTTTCTCGCCGTGCTCTTCCCCTCGGACCAGCTCAGGATTCTGGCCTATAACCGTTACGTGAACGATCTCGGCACCACCGATACCGCGGCCTTTATCAGGAAACTGGAAAAACGGTTTTCCGTCTCCCGGGGAGAACGGGGGTTTTCCCGCAAGGGCCGCTACGGCATGTACCTGGATTCCGAATGGTACCGGCTGAAACCGAAAGCAACAACGCTCGATCTACTCGACACGGATTCCGCTGACCCCGTTTCCGCCCTTGATCTGACCGCCTTTCAGAGATCTCTGCTCGAGCCCGTTCTGGGGATCGCGGACCAGCGAAAGGACAAGCGGATCGAGTTCGTGGGCGGTACGGACAGTGCCGCGAAACTCGAGCGGGTGGTCGACGAACGGGGGGGCGCGGCCTTTACGTTCCATCCCGTGAGCGTCGAGGAGCTGCTCACCGTCGCGGACGCGGGCGGGATCATGCCGCCCAAGTCGACCTGGTTTTCCCCGAAGCTCCGTTCCGGCCTGCTCGTCCATCGATTTTAACGTTACAAGGAGGAGGCGACCATTATGAAGGTGCTCATTGCCGATGTTTTTCCACAGAAATACGTAGAATCACTGGAAAAGCTCAACTGTGAGGTCCTCTACGACCAGTCGCTCAAGGATAAGGGCCTTACCGATGAGCTGAAACGGTTCAGTCCGAACATACTCATCGTGCGGTCCACCGGGGTGACGGGAGAGATGTTCGCCGCCTGTCCGGGGCTGAGCCTCGTAATCAGAGCGGGCTCGGGCTACAATACGATCGACGTGAAGACCGCTTCCGAGCGGAGCGTCTATGTGGCCAATTGTCCCGGCAAGAACGCAATCGCCGTGGCGGAGCTCGCCATGGGCCTCATCCTCAGCCTGGACCGGAGCATACCGGACAACGTGATCGCCCTGCGGGCCGGAAAGTGGGACAAGAAAAGGTTCTCAAAAGCCTCGGGCACATACGGCAGGACCCTCGGTGTCGTGGGCGTGGGCAGAATCGGCAGGGAGGTGATCGCGCGGGCCCGCGCGTTCGGCATGCACGTAATCGGGTGGAGCAGGTCGCTCACTCCGGAACGCGCGTCTACGCTGGGGATCGGGTTCTGCGAGTCGTTCCTCGATATCGCGGACCGTTCCGACGTAGTGAGCGTGCACCTCGCCCTTACGGATGAAACAAAAGGACTGATCGGAAAGGAATTTTTCAGCCGGATGAAGCAGGGCGCGCATTTCATCAACACCTCCCGGGCGGAGATCGTCGATCACGAAGCGCTCAGGGAGGCTGTTAAAACGAAATCAGTGCGCGCGGGAGTGGACGTTTATGACGACGAGCCCGCGGAAAAAGAGTGCGATTACATAAGCGGTCTCGGTTCAGACCCGAACGTGTACGGCACGCACCATATCGGCGCCTCCACGGAGCAGGCTCAGAACGCGGTCATGGAGGAGGCCGTTTCCATCGTACGCGATTACATGGTTACCGGCCACGTACGAAACTGCGTCAATATACTTGAACGCACGCCGGCGCGCTACTGTCTCTCTGTTCACCATCGAAACCGCGTGGGCATACTCGCCGGAGTGCTCGATGTGGTGCGCGACGCGAAGATCAACGTCGAGACCATGGAGAATATAATATTCCAGGGCGCGGAGGGCGCGTGTGCCCGGATTCTGATCGACGGGAGCCTGAGCGCGAAGGATATCGAATCGATCACGAAGAGCAGCCCGGACATATACTCGGTCACCCAGGCCACGCTCGAGGGCTGATACGCCTAACACAGATCACAGGAGAGAAAAATGAATATTCCGGAAAACCTCCGCTACACGAAAGAACATGAGTGGGCGGCGAAAGAGGGCAGCCTAGTCACGATCGGTATAACCGACTACGCCCAGCAGAGCCTCGGCGACGTGGTTTACGTGGAAATGCCCGAAACGGGCGCCGAGATCAGCAGCGGCGAGAGCTTCGGAGCGGTCGAGTCCGTCAAGGCTGCGTCGGACATCTTCTCCCCCGTAAGCGGGGAGGTCGCTGATATCAACCGCGAGCTCGACGAACACCCCGAGTATATCAACCAGTCGCCCTACGAAAAGGGGTGGATCGTCAGGGTGAAGCCCTCGGACCCCGGAGAGCTGGACGCGTTGATGAACCACGAGAGCTACCGTGCATTCGTACTGAAGGAGTCGGAGAAATATTAAATGGACTACGTGCCGAACACGGATAAAGACATCGCTTCGATGCTGCGGACCCTCGGGATGGATTCGATCGAAGAATGTTTCGAGCATATCCCAAAGGGCCTGCGGCTCGACGGGCCCCTGGCTCTGGAGGACGGCCTGGACGAGCTGCGGCTCGTCCGGCGGATGAGGGCGATGAGCGAACGAAACGCGGACGACTGTTCCTCCTTCCTGGGAGGAGGCGCCTACCGTCATTTCATTCCATCGGTTGTGACCCACCTGGCGGGCAGGGAGGAGTTCTACACCGCTTACACCCCCTACCAGCCGGAGATCAGCCAGGGAACCCTCCAGTCTATTTACGAGTACCAGACCCTCATGTGCATGCTGACCGGAATGGATGCTTCGAACGCATCCGTGTATGACGGTGCGACGGCCGCGGCCGAAGCGACGCTCATGGCGCAGCGGGTCACAAAGAGGAACAGGGTGCTCGTATCCAGGACGGTCAATCCCGAATACCGCGCGGTAATAAAAACCTACGCGGAGGCGGGGAGCCGTGAGGTGGCGGAGGTTCCCTTCAATGAACGGGGAACGACCGACCCCGGAGCGCTCTCCTCGCTTGTGGACGACGGAACCGCATGTGTCGTGCTCCAGTCCCCCAACTATTTCGGCCTTATCGAGGAGCCCGGCCTGTATGAAAAGGCGGTGCACGGCTCCGGAGCCCTTCTGGTCGGTTCATTCTCGGAACCCCTCGCATTCGGCATGATACGTCCCCCGGGGGATTACGGGGCCGATATCGCGGCCGGCGAGGGCCAGAGCCTCGGCATGGGCCCCGGATACGGCGGGCCTTTCCTGGGAATACTCGGATGCTCTTCGCGTTTTGTCAGGAACCTACCCGGCAGAATCGTGGGCAAGACCGTGGACATGGAGGGCAGGACCGCCTTCGTGCTGACCCTGACCGCCAGGGAACAGCATATACGCAGGGAACGTTCCACATCCAACATCTGCACCAACCAGGGGCTGTGCGCGCTCACCGCCGCGGTTTACCTCTCCGCCCTGGGCGCGGACGGGCTCCGGCAGGTCGCGGCGCTCAACCACGACCGCGCGGAGTACGCCAGGAAGAAGATTCAGGAGATCCGGGGAGCGGAGCTTGCCTTTGACGGACCCGTGTTCAACGAGTTCACTATTCGAGTTCCGGGAGATTTACACGGCCTGTACGAGCGGTGCCTGGAGGAGCGGATCATACCCGGTATACCCCTGGAAAACCGCTACGGGGAGCTCGGGGACTGCATGCTCGTTACCGTGACCGAGATGAATTCCCTGGAAGGGATCGACACATTCTGCGGGGTGCTGGGAAAAATACT
>CAYWUT010000098.1:0-5061 GCA_964460545.1 uncultured Spirochaetota bacterium | reverse complement strand
CGTCTGAGCCAGTACAACTACTCCGTTGATACGGGATTCTATCCCCTGGGCTCCTGCACCATGAAATACAATCCCAGGGTCAACGAGGACATGGCGGGGCTTGCGGGATTCGCATCCGCACATCCCGAGCAGCCGGTCCGGCTCTCCCAGGGCGCGCTCGAGTTGATGCACCGGCTTCAGCGGTGCCTGGCCGAGATCACGGGAATGGACCGCGTGACCCTTCAGCCCGCTGCCGGGGCGCACGGCGAGCTGACCGGGATGATGATGATCAGGGCTTTTTTCAGGGACCGGGGAGAGACCCGCTCCAAGGTCCTCATTCCCGATACCGCCCACGGGACGAACCCGGCGAGCGTCGCGATGTGCGGGTTCAGTGCCGTGCCGGTGAGCTCAGGGCCGAAGGGGTACCTTGAAACCGGCGATGTCCTCGAGCTCATGGACGAGGACACGGCCGCGATCATGATCACGAATCCCAACACGCTCGGCATCTTCGAGCGAAATATCGCCGATATAGCGGACGCGGTGCACGACAAGGGGGGATTCGTCTACTGCGACGGCGCGAACCTGAACGCGCTCATGGGGATCGTCCGTTTCGGAGATATCGGATGCGACCTCATGCACATGAACCTGCACAAGACATTCTCCACGCCGCACGGCGGGGGCGGCCCGGGCGCGGGTCCGCTCGCGGTGAAGGAGGTACTGGCCCCCTATCTCCCCGTTCCCCTGATAAGCCGTACGGAAGACACGTACAACCTGGATTACGACCTGCCCAAATCCATCGGAAAGGTAAGGAGCTTTTATGGAAACTTCCTCATCTGCGTGCGGGCCTACGCCTATATCCTGGCGCTCGGAGGTTCCGGGCTCAGGCGGGTCTCCGAAAACGCCGTACTCAACGCCAACTACCTGCGTAAGAAGCTGGAGGAAGACTATCACCTCCCCGTTAAAACGGAGACCCTGCACGAGTGCGTGTTTACCGACCGGAAACAGCACGGGTACGGCGTAAGCACGCTCGACATAGCCAAGCGCCTCATCGACTACGGGTATCATCCGCCCACCATATACTTTCCCCTCGTGGTGAGCGGCGCGCTCATGGTCGAGCCCACGGAAACGGAAAGCCTTCAGACCCTGGACCGTTTCGTGGACGCCATGCACGCGATCGCCCGGGAGGCCCGCGAGAAACCGGATTTACTGAAAAATGCGCCCGGTCTCTCCAAGATCACCCGGGTGGACGAGGTCGCGGCCGCGCGCAAGCCCGTGCTCCGGTGGATAAAACAGGAGGCGGTCAACGGCGAATGAGAGGTGCGCCTCGGTTTCCACTGCTCTGTTCTTCACCATTGAATCTCAGCAGCACGCATCTTCAATTTTATGAGCACCGCGTTATTTAAATATGGGCATGACGGCATACAGAAAACAGCAGAGGGTTCAGTCAGATGGGGACCGATCACATCATACCGTAAATTCAGAAAAGCGGTTTTCTTCTATTTCTTTTTCAGGAGTTTTTTTGCCAGCTCAACGGCACCGGGCGCGGTGGGGTCGTAACCGTCGGCACCGATACTTTCAGCAAACTCATCGGTAACCGCCGCCCCTCCAACCATCACCTTCACGCTCTTCCGTATTCCTTCTCTCTGCAGGGCCGTGATAACCTTTTCCTGTTCCGACATGGTCGTAGTCATCAGGGCTGACATGACGAGCAAATCCGCATTATATTTCTTTATAGCCTTGCTGAACTCGTCAGCCTTTATATTTACTCCCAAATCTTCCACATGAAAACCTGCGGCCGTAAGCAGGGCGGCTACCATGGTCTTTCCGATGGAGTGAATATCCCCGAATACCGTGCCTGCAACGACCGTCCCAAGGCTTTCCCTCTCGGAACCCCGTTTTTTCATTTCTTCTTCAAGTGTGGGTGTAGCGGCCTGCATGGCCTCCGAGGCGCCGACCAGGTCGGGAAGCCACAACTCACCCCTTCCGAAAGCATCACCGATTTCCCTGATGGCGACCGTCATCACATTCACCGCGTCAATCGGGTCAATTCCCTTTTCAACCGCTTCCTTTGCAGCCTCAAAGGCCAGCTTATTATCGTACTCAAAGACCGCCTTTCTCAGGGTATCAAGAACATCATTCTTTTTGTCTGTCATTTTTCATCCCTTTGTCTATTATATATTTCAAATGTGACAACCATACCGTGCCTGTATTACATTACCGGCACTGTCGACCCATCCCCATTCATAATACTGATATGCATAAGCCTACGCGTACGGATACCCTTGAGAGGAAAGGTCCCGCTCATAGGCTCTCCACGCCTTCTCGGTAATCAATTCCTTTTTACGGTAATACTCCCTCTCTTCTTTTAGGATTCTTTCTATCTCCATTTCCTGAGCATTCGTCAAGGGTATCGGCTTATGCGATGCCACTATCTCGTCAACCCTGTTTCTTGCATAATCGAGACAATCCTTTTTACCTTCTTTCAGCCACTCAGGGAGGGTCAGTCTATCCGCCGCTTCCGGGAAGAAAAACTCCTTTCTCCACCACTCACGGGTATGCCGCTGGCTTAAATAATGTCCCGGGATGGGTCCCACCTCCCCAATGACATCAAGTGCGAGCGTATCATTATTCACCTCGGCCCCCTGCATGAAGCGGCCTACCATTCCTGCTATGTCATTGTCTAAAAGGGCCTGAATGGGATGGGCTTCGAGCTCGCCATATATACCGCCTGCAAACTGTATGACATGAGCTCCGGTTAATGCGGCGATCAAAGAGCTGAACGCTTTCTCGTAACCGCACTGAAAATCTATTTTTTTTGAACTGACAAGACCGGCTGAAGTCGCGACGGAAGGAACCCCGTATCTGCGCCATATCTGATTGAATATCGCCTGATGAATAAAGGCCTCGATGGCACCGAAGTTCGGGGCACCGGTCCTCATGTTGATGGGGAGCGCATAGTCGTGCACCATTACCCGGGCTCCCGGTTTAAAAAGCTGTGTAAACACCACATATGCCACCATCTCGGCGTTGGTAACAACCATCGAACCTGCTATGGTGACGGGAGTGGTCCCACCCATGACGGGTCCGCCTCCCGCCCAGATGGGGAAATCGGCCTCCAGGTATCGAAAGAAGGACTCCATCATTTCATGGGAAAACGACAACGGCGGTGCCGAGTGGCCCGCGCCAAACGCTTCCATTCCATCGATCGCCTTCACCATCTTGACGGTAAAGAGCTCGCAGTCATTTGCATAACAGCATAGATTGACCTTGGTCGAGTTTCTGATTTTTGCAGCAATCCCCTCCGGTATCTTCATGACTTCCGGAACGTCCTGAAATCCAAAATAGGGATAGCAGGTAAAGAAGTGCACGTTCGGAAGCGCATCTATGAGCTTGATATAATCGTAATACTCCTTCCTCGTGGGTGTACGCGGCTGCCAGGTTTTAACATCAACCGTCTGCATACCCGGGAAAGGGGTGAAATAGACCGTATCCCCTCCTATCACCAGATCGTCCCGCGGGTCCCTTGCTTTTACGCAGAAAATGCTCGGAGCCTTTCGAAGGCAATCTTCGACTACCGCCGGAGGAATTCGAACCCTCCTTTCATCCAGATCCACGGAACATCCCTTCTTCTTGAATAATTGCAATGCCCGGTCGTGCTCAACGAGAACGCCTGTTTTCCAGAGCACCTCCAATGTACCCTTATGAATTGCATTGATATCTTCCTCCGTTGCTATCTCGAGAGGTTTGAATGTGCGCCTGAATCCTCGTGTCATGGGAATACACTCCTTTTTTAGGCTCGATACAATCTATTTACAGAACCACACTGCTGTACGGGCACGGTGCAAGATCTACAGCAAACCCTTTTCTTTATACTGCTTTTGCGCCCTGTCCAGTATGCGCTGAATATCCTTTTCCTGCTCATCGGAGAGCGGAACGGGTTTGTGTTGTTTCAGTATTGCATGCATTCTCTCTTTTGCCCTGTCAAGGGCACTCTTTTTTCCCTCCTTCTGCCACTGGCCGTAGGGAACCAGGTCCGCCACCTTTGGAACGAACTGCTCATGCTTCCACCAGGTCCTGGTATGAGCGGTAGTGAGATAAAATCCCGGTATAGGACCCACCTCATTGATAAGATCAAGTGCAAGCGTCTCGCTCGTCACATCGATTCCCTCTATAAGACGGCCGATCACGCCCGCAACATCATCGTCCATCTATTTCCGCGATACTGGTTACCAGGGTCCCGGCAATTGTCGCAGGCGAGGTCCCTCCCATCACCGCACCCGAGGTAATATGGAGCGGAAAGCCGGCCTGGGCGAACCGGTATGCCGACAGCACGGCATCCTCATAAAAGGTAAGGGGAGGTGAGTTCTCCATCATTCCCTGGATTTCCGTACCGGCCGCCTGGGCCATTTCAATGGTGAACACCTCGCAGTCCTTTTGATAGCCGGAGAACTGGAGTTTTGTCGAGTATCGAATTTTGGCGGCTGCACTTTCAGGAATTGAAAGCACGGGAGGAACATCGTCAAACCCGAAATAAGGGGTATAGGGCGTAAGGAAATGCACGTTATCCAGTGCGTCGAGGACGATTAATGCGTCCCTGTTCTCTTTCCTCGTCGCCCTCCGGGGCTCCCCGTTATCGAGGTCAACGGTATTCATCCCCGGGAAGGCACAGAAATAGGTCGTATTTCCACCCACGATCAGGTCATGCTTCGGGTTCCTGGATTTAAAATAAAAACTGCTCGGTGTCTTGCGCAGGCATTCCTCTACGAGGCCCGGCGGAAATCTCACCCGCATATCATCGAAATTCACACTACAGTCGTTTTTCTTGAAAATTTTCAAGGCCATTTCACTTTCAAATCGTATTCCCGTATTCTGCAATACCGCAACCACACCGCACTTGATATCATCAACCTGCTCTTTCGACAGAAGCTCGAGAGGTCGTATGTTTCTTCGAAAGCCTTTCAATGACATGATAAAATCCAATCCGTAAACCGCAGTTTACACAACAATCAATAATGCAGTAGTTGTACCCTTAATCAATAAGAGAGCCCTCGGCATTTAATTTTTCTTTTATCATTCTTATTT
>CAYWUT010000097.1:10519-13167 GCA_964460545.1 uncultured Spirochaetota bacterium | reverse complement strand
ACCCATTGTCATGCGGTAGCCAATCCGCGTATCTCAGTCTGATCAATCGTCGCGAAACGTTCTCTCTACCCTTCCCTTTACCGGGAGGGTGAATCGGAGCGAATGATTGCGTGAAAAATATTGATATCGGTCACATCATATGAGTAACATGTCCCCTTAATTAGAGATGGAAACGTACACGGAAATCAAACCGCTGGTAAATAATCCGTATTTCGGGGAGCAGCGGCGTAAAAATCTGTCAGGGCTCACGGACACCATGATCGACGCGCCCATAGTCGAGCACATACGCCTCCTCAACGAACTGTCCTGCTGTTTCACCCTGCAGTGCTGTTACGGACACTTTGTATATACCGGTCAGGAAGACATTCATAACCTGGACCCCCTGCCGGTTACGGATGGGCCCGCGACCGTGGAGTACCGGATCGCGTATGTCGCGCTCTGCATCGACAACGGTGAAATGGGCCGGAAGCTTTTTAGCGGACTCGAGGAAATACCGGCGGTCGATCCCGGAAATATACAGTTCTGCTGCGCGGAGTGGTTCTGGAAAAGACAGGCCAATTCCTATGCCTTGCAGGTGGAACCGGACAGGTTCAAAGACCGGGACACGGCCGATCTCGGTTATGCAGAAGCCTTAAAAATAGAAGATATACGAAATAAATTCTTTCTACGGCTCATGAAAGTTATTCGAGAGCAGCAACAGAACATCATATAATGTACTCCTCCGCAAGGCCGTTACGCGGTCGTTCTTTTTCAGCCGAAATACGGCAAGAGGAATATATGAAAATGGAACCTGTAATCGAAGTTCAGGGTCTGACGCGAAGATTCGGTGATATCACGGCCGTGAACCGGGTTGAGTTCGAGGTTTACCCGGGGGAAATCTTCGGTTTCCTGGGACCGAACGGCGCCGGAAAGACCACGACGGTCCGCATGCTTACCGGCATCATCATTCCGACGGGAGGCACTGCCGTTATTCAAGGCCACGATATAGGACGGGAACCGCTGCTGTCGCGGGTACACATCGCCGTGGTTCCCGAAGAGGCGAATGTTTATCTCGATCTCACCGTTTGGCAGAACCTCATGCTCATGGCTGAACTGCACGGTGTTTCGCGCCATTCACGCATTCAGGAGGCCGGGCGCCTGCTCGAGGTATTCGGATTGAACGAGAGAAAAAAGCAGAAGGCCCGCGCACTGTCCAAGGGGCTTCGGCAGAGGCTCATGCTGTGCGCCGCACTGGTGACGGGTCCGGAAATTTTATTTCTCGACGAGCCCACCAGCGGGCTGGACGTTCAGAGCGCAAAGCTGATACGCAGGATCGTACTGAACCTGAACAGGAAAGGCCTCACCGTGTTCCTGACCACGCACAACATGTACGAGGCCGATGAAATGTGCTCACGCGTGGCCATTATCGACAAGGGACGGATAGCCGCCATTGACGAACCGGAAAAGCTCCGTTCAGTCATTAGTTCCCGTCAGTATGTGGAAGTACGATTCTCCGATGTAAAACCCGCCCAAGCCGGGCTCGGGGCGCTGCCCGGTGTTTCACAGGCCGAATCCGAATCCGGTACCAGCAGGCTGTACACTAAAATTCCCGGTCGGGTAGCCGCTGAGGTCGCCGAATTCGCAGTGACCCAAGGGCTGGAAATTGTACATCTCAGCATACGGAAACCCAGCCTGGAGGACGTCTTCCTCTATCTGACAAGCGGCTCCGGAGGGGAGGCGCCGCAATGACCGCGCAGAGTGAAACAGCCAGGACCTGGCGAAGGCAGCTTCGGGGCGCGCTGGTAATTTTCAAGAAAAACGCGTTCCTGTACTATCTAAAACCACCCGTACTCATTTTCGGTATTCTCTTCCCTGTTTTTTTCTTTTTTACATTCAAGCTGGGGCGTCCCGTTCCGGTTGAAACCATCGTTCCGGGCATGGCGGCCATGGGATTGTGGTTTACGGCAAGCGCGGTCGGGCCGCTCGTGACTCCCTGGGAACGGACCGCCAAGACATACGAGCGCCTGATCTCCACCCCCCTGTCCCTTCCCTCGATACTGGCGGGAGACGTAATCAGCGGTCTCGTTTTCGGGGCCTGCCTTTCGGTGATTCCGATTCTTCTCGGACTCAGCCTGACTGATGCCTCGATCGCCAGTATGCCGCATCTGGCTGCAGGAATTGTGCTTGGTGCGCTCTGCTTTGCCTCGCTGGGCGTGCTGCTGGCAGCACCGCCCGCAAGCGGTCCCTCGAATATCATGCTGCTGTCCAACCTGGTTCGACTGCCCCTGCTTTTCGTGAGCGGAGTTTTTCTGCCGATCGCGCAAATGCCCGCATGGGCCCGATGGATTGCGCCGCTGTCCCCGCTGTCCTACGCCTGCGCGCTTATACGCTCCGGATTCGGGCATACCGCGTTCTTTCCCCCCTGGCTGGACCTGCTTATGTTGGTTGGGTTTACGGGGGTATTTTTCCTGGCTTCATGTTATTTTCACAGGAAATGGCGGGTCAAAGGACTGTGAGGAAAAAGAGCGTAAAGTTGAATACGACGCTGCACTGACGGCTGTCACGATGCAGCCCAATATCGGTATGGAAAATCAATTGCTCTACGTGGAGTGCAGTTTCTGAGAAGGGCGGCCGGAAGAAATACTAATAAAACGGAAGTCCGTTTGTCT
>CAYWUT010000097.1:0-10419 GCA_964460545.1 uncultured Spirochaetota bacterium | reverse complement strand
GTTTCTGAGAAGGGCGGCCGGAAGAAATACTAATAAAACGGAAGTCCGTTTGTCTTGTGTTCCTTCAGTACCTCACAAAAAATTCGATTCTACAAGGAGAATGACCCATGGTTCGTCACACAGTGGCATTCAAGCTCAAATTTGACGCAGGCTCACAGGCCGAGCACGATTTTTTTAAGGCCGCGAAAGAACTCGCCCGGATTCCGGTCGTGAAGAACTTCGAATGCCTTCGTCAGATCAGTAAAAAAAATGATTATGATTTCGGTATTTCCATGGAGTTCGATTCCATAGCCGATTACGATGTCTACAGCTCGAATTCGGATCACATGCAGTTCGTCCGGGACCACTGGTCGACGGAAGTGGCCGATTACATCGAGATCGATTACGTGCCCTATGACGAGGCAGAATAACAGGCCCGGTACCCGGCTCTTTTTTTCCGGGACACGAAGCTCGTGGCGTATTCGCCGTTGACAAGCAGATAAATCAATTCCCGAGCATGGAGAGGAAATCCTCTTCGCCCACCACCTCGGTCCCGAGGTCCCGTGCCTTTTCGAGCTTGCTGCCGGGATTCATTCCCGCGAGGAGGTGGGTGGTTTTCCCGGTCACCGCGGAGGTGACCCTGCCGCCCCGTTTCCTCACCTCGTCCATGGCCCGCTCGCGGGGCTTGAAATTGTCGAAGCTCCCGGTGACGCACCAGGTCTGACCGGCGAACACGGGCTCCGGCAGGGGGCCCTTCTCACGCTCGGCGAACTGAAGGCCGGCCTCCCGCAGTCTGTCGATCATTTCCATAACATCGGGGTCGGAGAGCTGCTCCACGATGCGGTCCGCCGTTTTCGGCCCTATACCGTCGATCCCGGTCAGGGACTCCACGTCCCCCTTGCGGGCGGCCTCTGTAAGGCGGTCGATGGAATCGTATCCCGCATCAATGAGAAGCTGTACCACGCGCGGTCCTATTTCCTTAAGCCCGAGTGAAGTCAGCACAACTGAAAAGGGCTGAGTTTTACTCTTCTCTATCCCCTCTTTAATAAGCGAAACCTTTATCTCTCCGAATCCCTCCCTGTCGAGCAGGTCGTCCGGATTAAACCCGTAAATGTCGGAAATGTCATGGATGAGGCCAAGATCGAGGAGCCGCCGTACCGTCTCCCAACCGAGGTTCTCTATATCCATCTGTCCCCGTGCCGTAAAAAACGCGATCCTGCCGAATACCCGCGCCGGACAGCTCCTGTTTTTACAAAAGTGATGGGCCCCGTCCCTGACGAGCGGGGTCGAGCATGACGGGCAGAGCTCGGGCATGACAAAAGCCGTGCCTCCCGGCTTCTTTTCAACAACCTCCTCAACGGCCGGGATGACGTCTCCCCTCCTGCTGATGGACACGGTATCCCCGATGGACGCTCCGAGCGCGGTGATATAGTCCTCGTTGTGCAGGGTGACGTTACTGACCGTCGATCCGGAAATCCAGACGGGCCGTATCCGCGCGACCGGGGTGGCTCTTCCCGTCCTTCCGATCTGCACCTCTATGTCCTCGATGGTCGACACGGCCTGCGGCGCCTCGAACTTGAATGCAATGGCCCACCGCGGATGATGAGCCGTGAAGCCCATGCTGTCACGCAGCCCGTACTGGTTCACCTTGACCACGAGGCCGTCGATCTCATACCCGAGTTTATCCCGCCCGCTTCTCCGCCTCTCTATGAAAGGAATGATCTCGTCAAGGGTTCCGCGCTCCCATCCCTCGTGCGCCTCGAACAGGGGGTCGTAACGGGACCCGGGCAGGGAGTCGGAGAAAAATCCCACGGAACCGCCCACCCTGAACCCGAGTTTCGAGATACGGTCAAGGACCTCGATGTGCTCCAGGCCCTCCTCCCTTTCGGAGGAACCCTCGTAAACGAAGGAGCGGAGGGGAACCCGGGCGACCTCCCGGCTCTTCTTGCGGCGGAGTGTACCCGCGGCGAAATTCCGCGGGTTCGCATATATGTTGTCCATCTCGGCGTTCAATTTTTTGAAGTCCGCGATATCGAGGTATATCTCCCCCCTGAAGACACCGGTCACCGCTTCGGTGAGTCTGAGGGGAATGTCGTCTATGGTCCCGACATTCCGCGTGATATCATTGCCCACGTATCCGTCACCGCGTGTAACCGCCCGCGTAAGTACGCCGTCCTCGAAATGCAGGACGATGGTCGAACCGTCCACCTTTTCCTCAACCACAAACGACACGTCACCATCCGCGTCACGGGTTACTTTATCGATCCACTTACCCAGGTCTTCCGAACTGTATACCTTATCGAGACTGAGCATGGGAAAGGGATGGCTGACTTCCGGAAACGTATTGTCAAGGTCCGAGCCCACACGGGCCGTGGGACTGTCCGCAGCCGCAAGCTCGGGGTACTTTTTCTCCAGGGCGAGCAACTCGTCAAAAAGCGCGTCGTACTCCCTGTCGGTTATACGGGGGCCGGCCCTCCGATAGTAGAGGTCCCGGTGCTCGTTGATGAGTAGCGCGAGAGTCAGCATCCGAGCCTTTGCACCGTCTCTTTCATTCATGGAAACATCCCGAAAAAAACGCAGTGTACATTATAAGGGGGAGGTCTTAAAAATAACAGCCTCTCTATCCCCTCGCCATCTTCTGCCCGCACGAGGGGCACACCATTTCGAAACAGGGGACACCCCTCTTGTGGGGAGCCCTCGCTCCGCAGGAGGGACAGACGCAATCTCCGCCCGGTCCCATTCCCGTACCTCCGCCTCTACCCCCGCGGCCGCCTCCGCTTCCTCCGCGGCCTCCGCCTCCTCCGCTTCCTCTACCCTGTGGCATGACAATCCTCCTCGTTTAAATCGGCTGAACGGCCGAAGAAGTGCTCAATCACGAGCGATTGATAAAATATTATTTGTTCACACCCCGGCCTGATCCGCCGTTGTATTCAGAAACCGTTCATCTATAATATAGCAAAAGATTTGCCAACTCGTATGCATGTCGTTAATATTAAATTGATGGACAGTTTTTATGGTACGATTCTCGACAGTATCGACTGCGGTGTTTTTACCACGGACCTCGATTACCGCATAAGCACCTTCAACAGGGCCGCCTCCCTTATCACGGGATTCTCCAAAGAAGAAGCGATCGGCACCTACTGCTACGAGATATTCAGAACGAGCATCTGTCAAAAAAACTGTACACTCAAGAAGACTTTCTCCACCGGCCGATCCATAGAGGGCCTCAAGCTCGACGTACTCGACAGGCACGGACGCATAGTGCCGGTCATTATCAGTACCAACCTGCTCAGGGATGAAAACGGGAAGGTGATCGGCGGGATAGAGACATTCAGGGACATCCGGATCATCGAGGAACTGCGGCGGGAGGTCAGCAAAAAATACCGGTACCAGGATATTTACAGCAAAAACCACAAGATACTGGAGATATTCAATATACTCCCGGACATCGCGGATTCCGATGCGAATGTGCTCATTCAGGGGCCGAGCGGAAGCGGAAAAGAGGTCTTTGCGCGCGCCATACACAACACGGGAAAGAGAAGCGAGGGCCCGTTCGTGGCGATAAACTGCGGCGCGCTTCCGGATACCCTGTTGGAATCGGAGCTTTTCGGGTACGAAAAGGGCGCGTTTACGGACGCGCGCAAGGCAAAGCCGGGCAGATTCATACTTGCAAACGGGGGAACACTGTTTCTCGATGAAATAGGAGATACCTCTCCCGCCCTGCAGGTCAAGCTTCTGCGGGCCGTGCAGGAGAGGACCATCGAACCCCTCGGCTCCGTAAACCCGGTCATCGTGGATGTACGGATCATCGCTGCGTCGAACAGGGATCTACGCTCCCTCGTTGAAGAGGGCGGTTTTCGCGATGACCTCTTCTACCGGCTGAACGTAGTCAAGATCGGCCTCCCCCCGTTGTGCGAAAGAAGGGAGGACATTCCCTTTCTCATCGATACTTTTATCGAGCGTTTCAACAGTGTTATGGAAAAACGCATAGAGGGAATCACCGCCGACGCCCTCTCCATCCTCATTAACCACGACTACCCGGGCAATATTCGGGAGCTCGAGAACATCATCGAGCACGCATTCGTTATGGCCAAGGGTAAGTTCATCGACGTGATCCATCTTCCGGAGGATATGAGCCGGGGCCCTGTTCGGGCACGCGCGGGTCTCAAGGAGATAGAGATGGACGCAATCAGAAACGCCCTTAAAATGTTCAATGGAAACCGCAGTAAAGCCGCGGACTACCTCAATATTCACAGAACGACGCTCTGGAGAAAGCTCAGGCAGCATGATTGATCGTGCCGACATGAACCCCGCATAATGCATTACAATCGTTGCTTTCTGCATCATTCGTAAAATCAATTGTTGTTTTCTGCAACATTTTTACGATGAACAGCTGTCCCTCCCCGACCCCTCCCGAGCTCCTCGTTCCGAAACACCCGTTTTTAAGGGTACAAAACCGCCCGTATGCACCTTTATCTGGACCTGAACTCGTTTTTTTCCGGAAAAACAGCCGCTTCTGAAAGCTGGGAAAAGTTATGGCACGCATCTTGTATGTATACCTACAGGAGAGGCCATGGTATTCGCTCTTCCAGTCCTTGACGGCCGTGTAGCTCCTCGTCTTAGTCTTGCATCCGATTTTCTCGTCGTCAGGGAGTCTGCGGGTGCGATTGAGGAAAAAAAGGTCGTTCATATAGAAGGCGTAACACCTTTTGAAAAGGCGGGTCCGCTCAAGGACGAGGGTGTAGAGGTATTAATCTGTTCGGGTATCGAACGGGTGTTCTTTGACTACCTGAAGACCGTGAGGATTCGGGTCGTTCCCGAGGTTGCCGGCTCGCTGGACGAGGTCATAGAGAGCTACCTGAAGGGTACGCTCTCGACAGGTCCGGTCCCGGAAACCGGAGTACGTGTACAGGACGAATCCGATGAATACCCGTAAGTGGTCTTCAAAAAAACGATCGCGGAACCTGTCCCGGACGCGGTTCCGCTTTGAAAGAAAAAAGATTCCGAGAGTCTGAATCGGGTGAAGGAGAAAAAATGACTCAAAGGGTAAACGGTAAATCCTTCAGTTGGGTAACGGCAGAGATAAATACAAAATTGTAAAACCTTCACCATCAGTAAACCCCTTCCCCCTCCACATGGACCTCCTTTCCAGAACCGGGGGAAGGGGTAATTTATTTTTACAGCCATAAAGGGCCTTCAGGCCGGAGCCTTCAAGCTTGGGCCCGCCAGCCTGGAAGAGAAAAGAAAAAAGTCGTCCCGCCTTCCTCGCCGCTCTTAATCCAGACGGATCCTCCGAGCAGGTTCACGGCCTTCTTGACAAAAGCCAGGCCAATACCGTATCCCTCCGGAAGCGCGGTGCCGCTCCTCTGGTATATCGTGAACACTTTATCATGGTTCTCTTCCGGCAGGCCGGGGCCGTTGTCCCTCACATAGAAGCGTACCTCACCCCTCTCATCGTCATCCCCAACCCTCTCGAAACCTACGCTGATATCGGGCTCGATGTCATCGGCCGCGTACTTCAGACTGTTTTGAATGAGATTGAGCATAATATGGTGAAAGAGGTACCTGTCGCAACGAACTGCCGGGAAATCCTCCGGATACCGTATCCTAGCCTTCTTTCTCATGATTTCCCTCTCCAGCTGTACGCACACCTCTCTGAGAACGCCTACGGGGTTGAAGGTATCGACGGTAATACTCCTGTTCTTCAGCCTGATGAAACCGAGAAGACGCTTGATAAAATGCAGCAGGTGATCCGTATTGCTCTCTATTCTGTCTATGTACCAGGAAATATCTCCGCCCTTCTCCCGTATTTCCGCCTGCAGGAGCCCGATGTACCCCTCTATGGAAGCAAGCGGTGTCTGCAGCTCGTGGGATACGATATGCACGAACTCCTCCAACTCCCTGTTCAACTGCTTCAGCTCATCGTTTTTCCGTTCCAGGTTCTTGTGAATGATCGAATTCTGTATTGAGATCCCCGCCAGCTGGGAGATGGCGGTAAGCATCTGGAGGTCCTTTTGGGTGAATGAACCGGATACCTTGTTGATCCCCTCCAGCACACCGATGATCCTGTTTTCCCGCTCCAGGGGAACACAGATGAGCGATTTCGTGGTTATACCTGAAATACGATCGATTCCCGGATAGAACCTTTCGTCGTTCCGCACATTCTTAACCCGGGCAGGTGTCCGGTTCTCGAAAACCCAGCCCGCGATACCCTTTCCGAGCGGTATCTGCAGTCCCTTTATCTCACCGGCTCCAGCACCCGAGGCGGCGTAAAAAACAAGCGAATCCTTTATTTTATCGTAGAGAATAACGGAGCTTGCCCCGCATTCGAGAACGTCCTTGACACGGCTCATAATCGCATCGATGACGCTGTCAAGGTCCAGGTGAGCGGAAAACTCCCGGCCTATACGATTCAGCAGGACGATCTCATTATATGAAATTCCCTCTTGCTTCATCCATCTTCCCCCCGCACGAGGTTCATAGTCCATACAATACTGGATTGACGAAAAAAGTCAATAGTCGAGGAGCTAGATTTGCCCTACTTCGATCTCTATTGGCGAATTAGATTATTAACGTATACGGGAAGAACCCTATTAAAAGCCGGAAAGTGAATCATGTTCAGACGAATAAGGGAAGATATCAGGGCTGTGCTCAACCGTGATCCGGCAGCACGGGGTCCGTTCGAGGTACTGCTCTTCTATCCGGGTCTCAAGGCGCTCTGGTTTTACAGAATAGCGCATGCGCTCTGGAACGGGGGTTTGAAGCTTCCGGCGCGTATGGTGTCCCAATTCTCCCGTTTCATCACCAATATCGAGATACACCCCGGGGCCTCAATCGGAAGGAGCGTATTTATCGACCATGGAGCGGGAGTCGTCATCGGCGAAACGGCAGAGGTCGGAGATTACGTTACCATGTACCAGGGGGTGGTTCTCGGCGGGGTTTCACGTGAGAAGAAAAAACGCCATCCCACAATCGGGTGCGAGGTCGTTATCGGAGCGGGTTCCATCATACTCGGCCCCATACATATCGGCGACTGCGCCAAAGTCGGCGCGAACTCCGTGGTTCTCCATGACGTGGCTCCCAAGACCACGGTTGTGGGGATCCCCGCCCGGGAGGCGGGAAAGCATGTTGTAAAAAACCACGAGATTGACCTCGATCACGGAAAGATCTCGGACCCGGTCAAGAAGGCGGTCGACTCGCTCACCGAACGGATAATGCGGCTGGAAGAAGAGCTGCAGGATCTCAAAGAGAGGACTTCGTCCTCCTCCAAACGCGGTTGAAACAGCAACCATTCATGTTTTCTGGAAAATGTTGCAGAATGAAACACCGGGAGATCCGCTGGGGATCCCCCGGTTTCGCTCACAACCTTTATACCTTGGGGAGTGACTCGAGCGCTTCGTCGATCTTCTCCTGCGGGTACTCGTAGTCATGCAGTTTCCCGCCCAGGTATGCCTCATACGCGGCCATGTCGAAGTGACCGTGCCCGCTGTGGTTAAAGAGGATGGTTTTCGCCTCACCCGACTCCTTGCACTTGAGCGCCTCCTGTATTGCCACTGCGATCGCATGGTCGGTTTCAGGAGCGGAGATTATTCCCTCTTGTTTTGCGAACATGATGCCGCTCTGAAAGGTTTCGAGCTGATGCACGGACCGTGCCTCTACGAGACCGAGGTTGAGGACATGGCAGATAATCGGAGCCATGCCGTGATACCGCAATCCTCCCGCATGCACGGGCGGCGGTATGAAGCCGTGTCCGAGTGTGTTCATCTTCAGGAGGGGTGTAAGCCCGGCTTCATCGCCGAAATCGTAGGTATAGGGTCCCCTTGTCAGGGTGGGACAGCTCGCGGGCTCCACGTTGATGATTCGAAGGTCCGGCTTTGTTCCGTCGATCTTGTCCTTGAGGAAGGGGAGGTACAGACCGGCGAAGTTCGATCCGCCCCCCACACACCCGATGATGATATCCGGATAATCACCAACCATCTCCAGGGCCTCCTTGGCTTCCTGGCCCACAACGGTCTGATGGAGGAGCACGTGGTTCAGCACGCTTCCGAGCGAATAATGCGTGTCGTCCCTCGAAACCGCGTCCTCGACCGCCTCACTGATGGCAAGTCCGAGGCTTCCGGGACAATCGGGGTCTTTCTCGAGCATCGCCCTTCCCGCGTTTGTTTCGGTTGACGGCGAGGGCACACAGTCCGCACCCCATGTCTGCATCATTATGCGGCGGTACGGTTTCTGCTCGTAGCTCACCTTTACCATGTAAACCTTGATCTCGACATCGAAGCAGGCTCCGGCGAACGCGAGCGAGCTCCCCCACTGTCCGGCTCCGGTCTCTGTCGAGATACGCTTGATTCCCTCTTTCTTGTTATAGTAACACTGGGCCACCGCAGTATTGGGTTTATGGCTTCCGGGCGGCGACGTACCCTCATACTTGTAGTAGATCTTTGCAGGCGTGTCCAGGGCCTTCTCCAGCCTTCGGGCCCTGAAGAGATTGGTCGGCCTCCAGAGACGGTAAATATCCCGCACCTCGTCCGGTATCTCGATGTACTGCTCCGGACTCATCTCCTGCTTGATGAGCTCCATGGGAAAGAGCGGGGCGAGGTCGTCGGGACCAAGGGGTTTGCCCGTACCCGGGTGGAGCGGCGCGGGAAGCGGCTCCGGCAGGTCCGCGAGGATGTTGTACCATTTCTCGGGAATGTGACTTTCGTCGAGCACAATCTTAAAGTTATCCATTTTCATCTCCTTAAAATGTATGGTCTGCTGCTTTTTTCATCATGGCTTTTCCATAGGTTCGACCCTTAATGGGGCCGGAATCCGCTCATAATCGCCCCACCTCCTCTCGATTGTCGTAGTAAAAAAAAAAGACCGGAGGTTCTCACCCACGGCCGTTAAAAGAAAAGCCGCGGTACGCTCCCCGGGAGCGGCCGCGGCTGGATTTTTCATCCGGATGGACCACCCCTAGGGGAAGACGGTCCACCACCACCAGTATCCGTTCATATAACTGCGGGACATGTAATAATCCTCCTGAACTGCTCCATGTATAGTATAGAGCCCGTTTTTTGTCAAATCATTTTTTTACTTTTTTTCACCACACTGAGCGCACAACTACGGCTTAAAACCCGTAAACCCAGACCGGCGGCAGATCAACACCGTTCGGCACCGAAGAGCAGCCGCCTCTTTTCAATGTAAACGCTCAGGATCGCGGTGGACACGATAACGACACCGAAAATCGTAAAGGTCCAGTAATAAGGTACGCGGAGCAGAACGAGACCGTTTTCGATGACCGAGATGACGAAAGCCCCCCAGAATACGCCCATCATACTGCCGATACCGCCCGTGAGCGCAGTACCTCCCACGACCGCCGCCGCTATGGCCTTCAGCTCCCAGCCGTCTCCGGCACGGGCTGAAAAAGTCCCGGCCCTGAAGATCTGCATTACCGCGGCAAACGCGACGGCAAAACCGACTATGGAAAAGCAGAACACCTTCATCCTGTCCGTCCTTATCCCCATGGCGCGCGCCGCCTCACGGTTGTCGCCGGTCGTGAATATCCAGTTTCCGACCTTGTGATAGTGCATGATGAGCGCCAGGATCACGGCGATTCCGATGAACCAGAAGAACTGCGACGGTATCAGGCCGCCTATGGAGCCTGCGATTAACTTATACATAACCGGATGCTGGAGAAGGTCTATCCCCTTCTGCTCGCCTCCCGACCACATGAGCGTAACGCCCCTCCAGAGAAGCATGGCCCCGAGTGTCGTGATAAAGGAGGGTATGCGGGCCTTCACGGTGATCATTCCGTTTATAAATCCGAGAATCGTGCCGGCGCCCGCGGTAATAATTACGGCGAGGAGTATATGAACACCGGAAGCATAGACCTGGGTAAACGTGTAGGAGCAGAAGACGAGCACGGAGCCGACCGAGAGGTCGAACTCGCCCGATATCATGAGCATCCCCACCGCTACCGCGATTATATTGAACTCCGCCCCGGTCGCGAGGTATATCAGTATGTTGTCCTTGCTTATGAAGCGGTTCCCGGGTGACAGGAAAGTGAAGACCGCGAAGAGTATAACGAAGATGAAGAACACGTTCAGAGAACGCATCCTGATAAGGTAACCGCCGATGGACCGTCCTCTTCCGGATTTTTCCGCGGACAACGTCATGTTTTCCCCTCTGTCGCCTGTTTCTTTATTTCCACCTTTCCGCTGACAATGAGCTCGATGAGATGGTCGATGGTGGTGTCTTCCTTCCTTACATCCGTGAGCGCCTCGCCGTGCGAGAGTATGAAGAAACGTTCCGCGGCCTGGTAGGCGTGAAAAATGTTATGGGTGATGAATATGACGGAAATACCCCCCGCTTTCAGCTGCTGCATGAAATCGAGGACCTGCTGGGATTCCTTGACCGAAAGGGCGATGGTGGGCTCATCCAGTATGACGAGCTTGGCCTTGA
>CAYWUT010000096.1:1862-13391 GCA_964460545.1 uncultured Spirochaetota bacterium | reverse complement strand
AAATGGGAACGGCAACCACAATAATCGGAGTCATCCTCGATAAGAGGAAGGAAAAAAAGGTATAGGTATCACCCCGCAGCTTGAACCTCGAAAACGCATATGCGGACGGTACGCCCACGAGCATAACGATTATGGTGGAGGCGACGGAGATAATCAGCGTGTTGAAGAGGTTCAGGGAAAACCCCTTTTCAATGAAAGCCACCTTGTAGTGCGAAAAAGTCGGTTTAAAAACCCATTTGGGCGGAAGGGTGAAAATATCGACCCTCATTTTGATGGAGGTCAGTATCATCCAGATATAGGGGAGAACCGCCGCCACCGCGATAAGAATCAACAAAAAGTAAGTCAGATACTTCTCAGGTTTTGATATATAGACCTTCATGGTCGAACACACCCCGTATTATTCTTTTTCCCTCATCAGTAAAAAGAGAAAAATAGTTCCTATAAATGCAATGAGAAAAATAGCAACACCTATGGTTGCCCCCTGACCCATGTTCCAGAAGACAAAGTTGATTTTGAAGGCCAGCATGTTGATGACTTCCGTCGTCTTGCCCGGCCCTCCGCCTGTGAGTACGAATATTTCATCGAATATCTTGAAGACATCAATACCCCTTAGGATGACGGCAATGATTATTACCGGCCTGAGCAGGGGCAGGGTAATGAAGCGAAATACCTGGAATCGGCTTGCCCCGTCAACGATTGCCGCCTCATAGGGATCGTTTGGAAGTGCCTGCAGTCCGGAAAGGATCATTAATGCAAGAAGCGGGGTCCAGTGCCATATCTCGATGACGATAATTGCGGGAAAAGCGGTTTTCACATTTCCCAGAATGTTCCCGACGTCGAGTCCGAACATCTTCAGATAGTACGGAACGATACCGACATCATAGTTGAGCATGAAGAGCCACATTAAACCCACGACCACCGGAGCGATAAGCATCGGTGTGATTATGGCCGTAGTGAATATCCTCCTCCCGCGCACAACTCTATCGAGAAAGAGAGCGATAACAAATCCGAGGAAGAGCTGTGAGGGTATAACGATAGCTACGAATATCAGCGTGATTCGAATACTGTACCAGAAATCCGCACTGATCCACATCTCCCGGTAATTTTCCAAGCCGGCCCACTGACCCGTAGCTCCCGGAATCGCGAAACTGAGATTTCGAAAGCTGATATTGAACATCCAGATGATCGGAATAAGAAAAAGTCCGATCAGCACAATGAGGGCGGGAATCCTCAATGCAATGGAAAAGGCCTTCTTGCTGTGCAACCACTGTCCTTTTCTGCTCTTCGCAGTCATACCTGTACCTTCTGATAAATTATCCGGGCAGCGGCCGAGCCGCTGCCCGTTTACCTTTAAATGTTATTCAAGAATTTTTTCATACTCCGCCTGCAGCCAGTCGAGCGCCTCTTTGGGAGTGCGTTCTCCTGCAATCGCATCGGAGAGGGCTAGCTGCATCTGTGCCTCCATCTCGCCCCATGCGGCAATTCTCGGACGATCGACCGCCTGGGTCAGAGCTTCCTTCGTCCCTACCCAGAACTCACCGCTCAGGTTGTCATAGGTTGAAAGACGGCAGGGAACCCCGCCCTTCTCAGCCCATTTCGCCTGGGTTTCAGGAGAAACCGCCCAGGCTAAAAAGATATAGGCGGCTTCCTGTTTCTTGCTGTAGTTGTTGATCACGTAGGTCCAGGCACCGAAATGCGAGACGTTTCTGTTGACATCGGGATGTACGGGAAGTGTTCCATATCCCATTTTCCCGACGACCTTGGAGTTTGCCGGATCCTCGATGCCGATCGCGCAGTCGTTCCATTCGACCGCCATCGCGACCTTGTCCTGCTGGAACGCAACCGCAATCTCGTCCCAGGTGTAGTTGGTCGCTCCGGGCGGAGCAAACTGGAACAGGTCGATGAAATATTCAAGCGCGGCTACGTTTTCAGGAGCGTTGATAATTACATTTTCCGCACCTTCGCCGTTCCCGTCGAACACGCCGCCCCCGAAGGACCACGCATAGTTCAGCCACTCACAGGTCAAAGCGGGATGTCTCTTGCCGGCTATTGCGACGCCGAAGAAATCCTGATCCCTCTTCTGGCCCAGGAGATCCTTACCTGCAGGACGTGTAAAGAATTCAGCCGCATCCCGGTACTCATCCCACGTCTTTGGTACTTCCAGGTCATACCCGTACTTCGCCTTGAAGGCCGCCTTTTCACCGGCATCCTCGAAAAGATCTTTCCGGTAGATAAAAAACATCGTGCAGCTGTTGGATGGAAAACCATAGTATTTTCCCTTCCACTTGGCGGACGCATCCTCCATGGCTGTGATCAGATCATCCTTCTTGAAGCTTGCAGGGGTAAATGCAGGATCGTTCAGCCACTTATCGATGGGGGTGATATAACCGTTATCAACGAACTTGCCCAGGTGTTCATAGGGCATCGACATAACGTCATAGTACCCCTGCCGGCTGGTGACATCGAGCATCTCTTTCTGAACAACCGTGTTGTAGGGATAGATCTCGGTTTTAACCTCGATACCGGTCAGTTCCTCGAACTCCGGTATCAATTCAACGAGTGCATTCGTCGGCGGGACCGACTCACCGATGAAGGTGATGGTCGTTCCGGCATACGGCTTGTCACCACCCGCCGCCGCCTCCTCCTCCTCTGCCTCTCCACCGGCCATAACCAGCGACGCGGAGAGAGCAAAGACCAGAACCAGACAAAACACGAACCATTTTTTTGCAGCTCCTGCCATTCTCTACCTCCCTAAAAGAATTAATAAATCATTTATCAGCAGCATGGAGGAGTGTGAAAACCTGGTAAGGTTTACTCACCCGTACCATGCGTCTGCTGCAAACTGAACAAATTATGATAGCGCGAACGGCAGTCCTCCACTCACAATGAGATGAGAGGCCGTGACCTGTTCCGCAAGAGCGGAACAGAGAAAAGCGACCGCTTTTGCGATATCATCGGGCTTCTGGAACTTCCCCATTATCAGCCGCTTGCGATACTCCTCCTTGACCTCAGAAGCCGGTACTCCCAGACGCTCTCCGGCCTGCTTCCATTCATTCTCCATCATTGCCGTTTCCACATCCCCGGGGCCCACCGCATTCACGAGTATATGCGGCGCCCACTCCTGTGCCGCGACCTGCGTCAAACCGATGATGGCGGATTTGGCAGCACAGTAGGGTGCATAATTCTTGGTATTGCAATTCAGCTGCGCCACATACGAGCCGAGGTTCACGATCCTGCCCCATTTCTTTTTCAGCATGACGTGCGCAGCCTTCTTCATGCACCAGAAGGTTCCCTTGGCCATGATATCCACGTGGCGGTTCCAATCCTCTTCGGAACTGTCCAGTATGGGCCGATTATCCGCTATTCCTGCATTGTTCACCAGAATATCGATGGTTTTAAAATGATCGAGGAAATCGTCGAACATCGCATCGATTTCACTCGTTTTGGACACATCGGCGACCAGCGCATAGCCGTCTCTTCCGAGCTCCCGTATCTCCGCCGCCGTTTTCTCCGCGTTTTCCCGGTTAACGTCATTTACCCCGACATCCGCTCCGTATCTCGCCAGCCGTAGGGCTATTGCCCTTCCTATGGACCTGCCGGCACCTGTTACCAGCGCCTTTCTGCCCGACAAATCCATTTCCTCTATCAAAGCGTCTTCCAGTGCCATAAGAATTTCCCTCTTGAATTTACTGGTAAAATGTTTGAACAGGCCGTATGCACAAGCCCTTCACGGCACGCTGCAGTTATCACACTCAAAGAGAGAGAACGCGATCAGGTATTCCCGAGCCTGACCGCGGCTTCTCTCCCGTATGGACTTATATTTTTTTCAGGAGCTTATACCGAACTTCTTCTCCGTCTCACCGAAGACCTTGTCCAGTACATCGATCACCTGATCGAGCTCCTTCTTTGCGACCGTCAGGGGCGGTATCAGCTGCATCCTGCTGTGGTAATAGCCGCCCTTCTCGTAAAGCAGTCCTTCGGCCACGCAGCGGTCGCGCACATACGTCGACTCCTGCACCGCCGGCTCTTTAGTCTTCCTGTCCTTCACAAGCTCGACACCCGTGTACAGTCCGTCGTTGTCAATACAGCCTATGATCGGGTGCTTCTTTTCGAGACCGCGAAGGCCTTCCATGAAGTATTTCCCCTTCTCGTTGACCTCTGCGAGAAACGATTCATTCGTCACCACATCCAGCACGTAGTTACCGGCTGCGCAGGCGAGCACGTTACCGGCCTGCGTGGACACGTGGGCCCCGGGTCCCCAGGCCTCGAGGATCTCGGCCTTTGCTATCACCGCGGCGATCGGCAGGCCCCCTCCCAGCGCCTTGGAGGACACTATCATGTCGGGTTCTATACCGCTGTGCTCAAACGCCCACAGCTTTCCGCTCCTCCCAAGACCCGTCTGTATCTCGTCTATGATGAGCAGCATTCCGTGTTTGTCCGCTATTTTTCTTAATTCCTGCAGGTATTCTCTCGGCGGTATATAGTATCCCGCGCTGCTCTGGAACGGACTCACCAGTATCGCCGCCACATTGTTTATGCCGTTTACCCCGTCCGTGTACGGGCTCTCCTTGCTGTCCAGCAGCTTACCGAACTCCTTGATGCTGTCCATGGCGCGGCCGGGATCGCTCCGGTACTCGTGCGGAAACCGGAAATAGCCTATGGCCTTGTCAGGGAGTACGGGATAGAAGTACGGCTGCATGTTTCCCTTGCCCGTCAATCCCATGGTCCCGTAGGTCACCCCGTGATAGTCACCGTACGCCGTCAGTATGTACGGCTGTCCCGTGTAGTAACGGGCCGCACGAACCGCCAGCTCTATACCGTCGCTCCCGGTTACTCCGAACATCACGCGCGTTTTTCCCTTTATGCGTGAGTTCTTACTCAGCTTTTCCGCCATCTTAACGCGTTCCACATGGGGAAAATCAAAGAAATGCGTCAGTTTCCCGGCCTGCTCCTGGATGATCTTCGTAACCTCCTTGTTGCACTCACCGAGCGCGTTCACGGCAAACCCAGAAAGCAGATCAAGGTATGCTTTCCCGTCCGCGTCATACAAATACGCACCCTCCCCGCGCTCCATCACGGGAGTTACGTCGAATATCCCCCACCCTACGCCTCCGAAAGACTCGTACTGAGCCCACTTTCTCGCCACCTGCTTCGTCTTCTCCCCGAAGGGTGCCGCTTCAATTCGCTTTAGCAGATCGGCCTCTGTCACTCCCCCGAGCTTTTTCCGCAGGGCTCCGATGTTATCCGTAAATTCCTTTGCCATGCTCTACCTCCTGATATAATGTGCCCTTCCCAATTAGGATAGGCTGAAATATACCGGTTACTCCTTAAACGTTTTACGAAAACGGTTACGTAAGTAAACGGCATTATACAAACCCACATAATTCTTGTCAAGTTAAAAGTATACATTTTTCACCAACCGGGTAGGGATACTAGAATAACCCTTAGAAGGCACTACGCTCTCACCCGATATAGGGTGAGAGCGTAGAAAACAGGAAAAACCCTGTGGTGGTTACTGCTGAATATTTCCCGGGACATCCCCAGGAATAAGATGCTCCTCCCCCCCGCACGTGCTCTTACACGTTGAGCATAGTGAGAGCACAGCCTTACCGCGTGCGAAGGAGGAGCAATGATCGACTGCAGACTACTGTAGATTACCCTAGACTACCCTAGACTACTTCTTCTGTATTTTTGCGCGCTTTGCCAGCTTGTCCAGCTCCTTTGCCGCGACGTCGAGCCCCTTCATTATGTCCTTGCCTCCGATCATGAGCGAAAGCTCGCGGCCCACGACCTCGATCATCTGCGTTGAATAGGTAAACTCGGGCACGGGCTTGGCACTGCCGAGAATATCATTGATCTGCGGATACCAGGGATACTTCGCGGCGACCTGCCTGTCCTTGAATGCGGCGCTCTGAGTCGGCGCGCCGCCCGCGAGTGCACGCTTCTTTGCTATGGCGGGAGATTCGACCCATGATATGAACTTCCATGCCGCATCCTTGTTCGGAGAGCTCTTGGGTATGGCCCATCCCCATCCGCCGTTCAGGTTCGCGCCGCCGGGCATCTTGGAGAGGCCCACCTTGCCGGCCAACTCCGACTTCTCGGGATCCTGCATATCCACGTAGAACATCCAGAAGGTGACGATCGAGAAGGCCTTCCCCTGCATAAAGAGCTGTATGGCCTCGTCGAACCCGTATCCCGGAGCTCCGGGAGGTGCGTTCTTCGTAATATTCTCCACGTAGAGCCTGGTCGCCTCCACCCCCTTGGCATTGTCTATCGTTGCATGCCAGTTGCTCCGGTCGTAGTAATCACCGCCGAGGCTGAAGAGGTAGTTGGACCACTCCATGCAGATCGGGTCGGGCTTGAGCCCCATCATGGACGCGCCGTACACCCCTTCCCGGGTCATAAACCCGCACAATTCCACGTAATCCTTCAGGTTGTTCGGTATCTTCAGGTCCCGTCCGTACTTGGCCTTGTACTCCTTCTTGAGCGCGGGATCGTTCAGCATATCCTCCCGGTAGAAGAGAAGCATGGTGTAGTTGTAAAACGGGATCATGTAGAGCGTTCCCTCGTAATATCCAACCATTTCGAGCATCGAGGGAACGTAGTTGTCCAGGTCGATCTCCGGAGTCTTTTTTACGAGATCGTCGAGCGGCTCGAGCCATCCGCCCGCCGGAAATTCACCCGCCCAGTAGTTGTCAACGACGATGGCGTCGTACGCACCTTCCTTTGAGATGAGCTGGGGAAGGAGCTTCGCATGCATCTGGGCGTAGTTGACAACCTCGAACTCGACCTTGATACCCGTCTCCTTTTCAAATTCCGGAAGCATATCCTGGATAATGAAGGTGTCCGGAACCCCTTCCATGAGCAGGTTTATCGTCTCCGCACTCGCGAAACAGAAAGTCGATGCGGTGACGATCAGAATAACACCGATGATTCGTATTACTCTTTTCATTTCTGTACCCCCCTTACAGGTAATGTTTTTCATCATCATTTACACATACAGCGGAAAACGTTTTTCAGTACTTGTTTCTCTTATTCACCTCCCTTCACCATTGTACGTATTAAGTGTCTTAAAATTTATTTAAGCGCTCCGAATGTGAGTCCCCGCACCAAATACTTCTGTATTGCGAGCGAGAGAATAAGCATCGGTATTATTGCGAAACACATTGCCGCTGCGAGCGTTCCGAGCATTACTCCCCTCTCCGTTTGCATCGCTGCCAGCGCGATGGGGACCGTGCTCGTATTTTCCGCCGTGAGCATGAGAGCGAAAAGAAATTCATTCCAGCAGAGGATAAAGCTCAGAACACCCGAAGCCATGACTCCGGGCGTGGCCAGCGGGAATATGATCCGCAGTACGGCCTGTATTCTCGACGCCCCGTCGATCATGGCCGCCTCCTCGAGCTCCCGGGGAATCCCGTCGAGGAAACCCATAAGCATCCAGATGAGGAAGGGAAGGTTGAACGACAGGTATGCCGTTATAAGGGCGCCCCGCGTATTGAGCAGGTTCAGCGTCTTCATGAGAAAGAATATGGGAATGCTGAGTACAATGGGAGGCAGCATCTGCAGTCCCAGAATACCGAACTGAAGCTTTGATCCGCCGGTATTGAACCTGTTGAATGCATAGGCGGCAAGGAGTGCAACGGGAACCGCTATTACGGTGGACCCGATCGCGACGATGAGGCTGTTGAAGAAAAACTTCCCGAATCCGTAGTCAATAAAGAGGGAACGGTAGTTGTCGAGAATGGGTTTGAAAAACCAGACCGGCGGGATTTTATAGGCGATATACTTCGTGGTAAAGGAGAGCCGTACGATCCACAGCACGGGAAGCAGGATTGCGAGCGAAAACAGGGTGAGCAGGATATAGGTCACCGTATCAGACAGTATCCTGGTACGCTTGAGCGACTTCTGCAGAGAACGTCCCCGGGACCCTTTTTCCGAGGTAGTCACGACTGTGCCTCCCTTTCCATTCTCAACGCCCTGTAGAGGAATACGACGATGAACATCGTAACAAGGAGGAGTATATATGACGCTGCGGATGATTCCGCCACGCTGAGCCCCATGAAGGTGCGCCGGTATATATAATAACTCATAACATCCGTCGTGACACCCGGTCCTCCGCGTGTAAGAATGTAGACGAGGTCGAAGGTGCGGAACCCGAAAATAACCCGGAGCAGCAACGCCACGACTATGACGGGTTTCATCAATGGAAGCGTAATATAGAGGAACCTCTGAAAGTGACTGGCCCCGTCTATAGCCGCCGCCTCGTAGGGATCGGCCGGGAGTGAAACGAGCCCCGCCAGAAGCACGAGAATCATAAAGGAGACCTGCTGCCAGATATCCACCATTACAACGGTCCAGAAAGCGACCTTCTCCGATCCGAGCCAGTTGACCGGCGGCAGGTGCAGGAACGAGAGAAAATAATTTGCGATACCGAGCTCGGGATGAAGAAACACCCTCCAGATGAGCGCAACCGCGACCGGGGCCATAACCATCGGTATGGTCAGTATCGTATAAAAAACACCCTTGAGCTTGATATCCCGGCTGAGCAGGAGCGCTACCGTGAATCCAAGGATAAACTCCAGCGCTACAACCACAACGACGAACTTGAAAATAACGTAAAGCGAGTTCCAGAAATAGATGTCGGTGAAAATGGCCCAGTAATTCTGCAGCCATACAAACTGGTTGAATAAGGGATTGAGGAACCCGTAAGTCGTAAAACTGGTAACGAATGAGAATAAAAGCGGATAGACGATAATTCCGGCTATAATGATGCCCGCAGGCAGGAAGAAATAGATACCGAGTTTTCTGTCCCTTGATTCCAGAGCCATAACCCTGCCAGAACCGACGGTTAAAAAACCCGTCGCTCTTTCAATGTCTGTGAATAAAGCTCCCCGTCAGCCTCTCACAGGAGAGAGACGC
This sequence comes from uncultured Spirochaetota bacterium, assembly GCA_964460545.1. GTDB lineage: Bacteria > Spirochaetota > B62-G9 > B62-G9 > DRHN01 > CAYWUT01. Next base: position 4,472 of record CAYWUT010000096.1, on the reverse strand, counting down.
CGGAGAGCTCAGTGTTCATTACGGCACGTAGTCGATTTTATTTCGAACCGATTGTATCGCCCCTTTTCCCTACTGTCAAGATAAAATAATCCCGCGGGAGCCTACGGGCAAGAGACGTTTGGTATGAGCGGACCCCGGAGAAAAACACTTCAGGGAATCAAGGATTCCACGATACGGGGGAGGTCCCGCATGTCCCCGATAACGGCGTCGGCTTCCTTGAAGGCTGTTTGTTCGTTATGCTCGCCCTTCCGGATGACGACCTTCATTCCCGCCTGTTTTGCAGCGGCAAGACCGTTTTCCGAATCCTCTATTACGATACAGCTCCCGGGGTCCTGTTCGAGAAGAGAGGCGGCCTTGAGGTAAACTGCGGGGTCGGGTTTTCCCAGAAGGACATCATCACCGAATACAAAAGCGTCGAAACAGTGCTCGACACGGTGATTCGCCAGTGCCGCCCTGGCCAGCACCCGCTCCCTGTTCGTGGCCAGGGACTGCGTATAACGGGTATGAAACAGCTCGAGCACCTCACGCACATGCGGGGTCAGGGGAAATGTTTCCGCATAGCAGCGGTACAGGGTTTCCATATGCCTGGATACGAGAGCATCGAGCGGGGTGCTTACCCGGAACCGCTCCCTGATTTTTTTGAAATATTCATCGAGCCGGATACCCATATATTCGCGGGCAATTTCAATGGTAAGGGGAACACCGAACGCACGCAGAGTCCGGACTTCAACCTCGAGATGCGCGATTTCGTTGTCGAGAATGACACCGTCCAGGTCCCAGAGAATGGATACCGCTTTCATATTCTCACTCCCGTTCTTCCTCCCTCAGATCTTTTACGGAAGAGCCATTTCATGGCGAACGACCTCGTGCATGAGGTCCTTCAGCAGCGGATAGGTTTCTATGTATTTGTCGACATAGTACCTGTATTCCTCCGTTTTTTCGAGGTCGGGTTCGATTTTTTTCTTCACCTTGACCATCCGTTCCGCGGCCTCCTCCAAACTGCCGAAGGTACCGCAGCCGATCGACGCGAGCATCGCGTCACCGAGAAGCGGAGCGTTCGGTTCTTCGGTGAGAAAAATGGGAACACCGAGCACATCGCACTGTATCTGAATCCAGAGATCGCTCTTCGTAGCCCCACCGCACGCGTAAATCTCCTTCGGCACGAATCCCGCCTCACGAAAATAGCGCATGATGTGTTCAGACCCGTATGAGACCCCCTCCATAACCGCCCTGTATACGTGCACGGGCGTGTGTTTGAGGGTCAAGCCCCATACGGCACCGCGGGCAAGGGAATCGACCAGCGGGTTCCTGTTACCCTGCCAGTAATTGAGAAGAACGAGCCCTTCGGAACCGATCCTTATTTTCGCCGCCTCCCTGCTGAGGTAATCGTAAAGTGAAAGCCCCGCCCGCCTTGCCTCATCCTCGAGGGAGGAGCCCACAAAACCTTCCTTGAACCACTTGAGTACGGATCCGGAGGATATCTGCGCGCCCTCGACCACGTAGAGGCCCGGCACGACGCCGTCCGGAAAAGCGCCGAATATACCCTCCTTGTAAAATCCCTCATCGGTGTGCCCGAGCATGAGATGCGAGGACCCCGTAATAAAGGCGAGCCGCCCCGGCCCCACGGCACCGAGCCCGAGAATACCGATATAAGCGTCGGCTCCGCTCTGGACGAGGATCGTCTCGCGCGACAGGCCGGTTTCATCGGCGAGCTTGCCGCTTACCTTTCCGATGGGTTTGCCGAGCTCGAGGATTTCCGGGGGAAATTTATCGATTACATCCTCAAGACCGATTCCCGCATAGAAATCGGTCGGCCATCCGCCCTCCCTGTTGTTGTAGTACCACCTTACCGTGGTGTTATTGATACTCCCCACAAACCTGCCCGATATTTTATAATTTATCCAGTCCTGAAACTCGCATATGTAACGAGCGTCCTTCCACAGGTCCGGTTCGTTTTCCTTGATCCAGAGGGCCTTGCAGGGCATCCATTCCGCTGATACGCTACCGAAACCGTTGTACCGAAGCGGACCCATGCCCGTTTCCGCTATTCTCTGTGCCTGTTCGGCCGAGCGAACGTCCATCCACAGGAGCGCGTTTCGCAGGGGTTTAAAATTTTTATCCAGCGCGAGCACGGTACACGACGTGGTATCAACGGCAAGCGCGGCAATGCGCTCCGCCGGAACCTTCTTTGTATCTATGATTCGTTTCAGCACGGTGAGAAATGCCTCCCACCATGCATCGGGTTCCTGCTCCGCCCAGCCCTGCCGCGGAAAATAAGTGGTATACTGCTCGGATTCGGAGCATAACATTCGTCCCTCCGCGTCGAATACCGCCCCCCTTACAGACTCGGTCCCAAAATCAAAAGCAAGAAAATACTCTCCAGTCGCCATTCAACGCTCCTTCGTTTTATTCATCCCCGGAATTATCGTTTCCTGTTTCCGCGTTTACTCCATACCGGACACCCGTCCTGCATGTAATCACCGCAATTTATTACCTGGAAATATATCGAATATTTTATTTAACGGTAATCCGAACAGGTTATTTCTATAGCGAATGGGAAAAGAGGTCACCGCCCCGGCAAGCCCCCTCAATCTGTGACAGTTCCTTTAG
>CAYWUT010000096.1:0-1762 GCA_964460545.1 uncultured Spirochaetota bacterium | reverse complement strand
ACTGTCACCTTTATCTACGAAGTGGATGTCCCCGATTGAAGATTATTCTCCGGGCGAGGGGACGCTTTCAACCGGCTGAGTCCCGAGCTTCTTTGCCCGCTGCTGGTATTTCGCCACGAAGAAATTGATCACCATGACCACGAGGAGCATCATGCCCCATATGAACTTCTTGAAGAAGGGGCTGAAAGAGAGGATGTTGAACCCGCTCTGGAGCACCTGCAGAATGATGATGCCCATGGTCACGCCGAGCACCGACCCGAAGCCGCCGTATGGATCCACCCCGCCGAGTATGACCACAAGAATCGCCTGCAGGAGGTAGGCGGCTCCGTAGCCCGGCCGCATGGAATTCACACGCGAGATCATGACCACCGAGGACAGGCCCGCGAGGAGCCCCGTAACGACGTAGGTTTTTATCAGCACGTTGTCGTTGTCTATGCCGGCGAACCGGGAGACCGTGGGATTGGAGCCCACCATGTATATGCTGAGGCCGAGCTTCGTCTTGTTCATGAAAAGAAAGATCAGAACGGCTATGACGACGAATATGATGAAGGGCATCGGTATACCGCCCACCATGCCGCTGCCGATGAAGAGAAATTTTTCGGGGAAGGTGGATATACCGTGCCCCTCCGTAATGGCGATGGCGATACCCAGAAACAGGCCCTGGGTGCCGAGTGTGGCCAGGATGGGGGGAACGCCGAACTTGGATATGACCACGCCGTTCAGCAGTCCGCAGAGACCGGAGATCACGATAGCCGTCACAACCGCAAGGGCCATTATTATAAAAGCCTGGGGACCCGCCATCCCGGCGGGGATCATACGCGTGAGTATAAGAGCGGATACCACGCCCGTCAGGTTTGTGATCGCCACCACGGAGAGGTCTATTCCTCCCGAAATCATGGCGACCATCATGGCGATGGAGAGCAGACCGAACTCCGGAAACTGGCTGAACATGGACTGGAAGTTGAGAAGACGCAGGAACTTGCCGGGCAGGGCCGCCGACATGATGGCGGATAACGCGACCATCATGATGAAGAGTGTCCACATCTTGGAGTGTCTGCCGAACACGTAAACCCCCTTACAGTTCTTCCGTAAAGACCACGCGCTGCTGCGAGCGCCGCAGGCTCTGGTAGTAGGTAATGCTCACACCCACGATAATGATGAGACCGACCAGGAACTGGTGCCAGTATGACGAGAGACCCATGAGGACCAGGTTCTTCTGCAGGGCCACGATCAGGGCGACGCCCAGCAGGGTTCCCAGTATGGATCCCGAGCCGCCCGTAATACGGGCCCCTCCCAGTACGACAGCGGCTATAACACTGAGCTCCGTTCCCACGATGGACAGCGTCGGCGTCGCGTACCGGATCATCGCCAGGTGCATGATCGCCATGATGCCGGCCAGAAATCCCACGTAACAGTAGATGAAGAACTGGATACGGGTGATGTTGAATCCCGCGCGTTCCGCCGCTTCCCGGTTTCCGCCGATCGCGTAGATACCCCTCCCGAGCATGGTGTATCGCAGTATGATCCAGGTAACCACAACAATCCCGAGAATAATTAGCACGTATAGGGACAGGCCGAACTTGGTGCCGTCCTCCCTTACAAGGGTAAATACCTGGGCGAGGCCGAAGGACTTGAAGCAGTCCGGGATCTGGCCCGAGTAAAAAGGCGTGGAACCGACAAACTCCAGGAGCCCCCCGTGGAAGACACTCAGCGTCCCCAGTGTCGTGATCAGCGTCGGCAGCCTGAAGATCGATATGAGAAA
>CAYWUT010000095.1:11272-13437 GCA_964460545.1 uncultured Spirochaetota bacterium | reverse complement strand
CACCATCACATAGAACCTATAGTGCACGATGTTCCAGCGCTTCCCGAAGAACATGCGTTGATAAAACTCTCACATTGCGGAATAAGCCAGATGGATGTTGATACATACCTTGGGAGAGAACAAAAGATCGCCCCTCCCAAAGTATTGGGCAGTGAAATCTGCGGCACGGTAATTAAAATTAACTCTCCAGGTACACCCAGCGAACTTGAAGGAGTACGCGTGGCGGTGGACCCGATTATTTCTTGCGGTCAATGTGACGAATGCCGGAAAGGCAAGAGCAATCATTGTGAGAATATCGATATACTTGGCTGTACCTGTGATGGAGGATTCGCAGACTATGTAATTGTTCCTGTAAAAAATGTATATCCACTGCCGGTTACCGGAGATATAGAGTGTTTCACTCTTGCAAGCCCGCTCGCGTCTGCACTCCATCTTGACTCGATTGTACATACGGAGAAGGAAGGCCGCTGTGTAATACTCGGTTCCCGGCCTGTTGATATCTTATACGGACTGGTTTTACGCAGGAGAAGCGGGATCGATGTTATTATTATCGATGATAATCCCTTTCGTTTGAACATTGCACAAGGTCTTGGCCTCTCCTGTATCGATTTATCCAGTGCCGGTAATAACACTATTATGGATGAACTCTTCTTTGAAAACGATACGAGCATTGATATAGTCGTTATCGGCTCCTCAAAGATCAAAAATTCTCTTTCTCTCGGAATTAATCTCGTGGCGCCCAGAGGGCAAATATACGTAACGCGAAATCTGCATAACAATGAACAGATCGAGCCCGGGGATATTATCGAAAAAGAACTCATTTTCAGGGGAGTAAATTTGTACGATAAGGAAAATTTTACGAAGAGTGTTGATGATATTGCGAGTTACTCGGAAAATTTCTCTTCGCTTATAACGCATAGATTACCATTTGCCGGAATTGAAAACGGCTTGCAAATAGTGGAAACGGTACCGGAATGCATGAAGGTTATTCTTATTAAATAACTCTGTATAATACAACCTATTTTGTTTGCTATCGAAATGAAAGGATAATGGTGATGGCTGATAAAAAGAAGATCAACATTGCAGTCATCCCCGGAGACGGGGTAGGAAAAGAAGTGAGCTCTGAGGCTGTAAAGGTCGGGAGCAAGGCCTGTGAATTATGTGGCGCGGAACTCAAATGCAGTTGGTTCGACTGGGGATGCGACTACTATCTTGCGAACGGCAAGATGATGCCGGATGATGTGCTCGATATTCTGTCAAGTTTTGATGCAATATTTCTGGGGTGCATAGGCGATGTGTCGAAGGTTCCGGATCATATATCGTTAAAACTCCTTCTAACCATACGCAAGGGATTTGACCAGTACATTAACCTGAGACCGATATGCCTCTATGAGGGAGTGCAGACACCGATCAGGACTGCGGTTCCGGGAAAAATCGATTTTGTCGTAGTAAGGGAAAATGTAGAGGGGGAATATGCGCAGGTGGGAGGGCGCTTCAAGAAAGACACCTCCGACGAGGTTGCCGTGCAATCCGCCGTGTTTACAAGAAAAGGAACCGAGCGTGTAATCCGGTATGCATTCGATATTGCCGTTAAAAGAAAGAAGCTTGACGGGACAGACGGGTTTGCCGGAATGGTTACCAACTGCTCAAAATCAAACGCCCTGAACTACTCCATGGTATTTTGGGATGACGTATTCAATAACGTGGCTAAAGAGTATCCCCATATTAAAAAGGACTTTGGGCTTGTTGACGCGCTTACAATGTGGTTTGTTAAAAACCCCGATTATTTCGATGTCGTTGTTGCCTCGAATCTTTTCGGCGACATCATAACGGACCTTGGCGCTATGCTCCAGGGCGGTATGGGATTCGCTGCGGGTGGAAACATCAATCCCGAGAAAACATACCCGTCCATGTTCGAGCCCATACACGGATCCGCTCCGAAATATACGGGTAAAAACGTTATTAATCCGATCGCCTCCATCGAGGCGATGAGAATGTTACTGGACCATGCGGATTCTCCCGGAGCGGCGGAAAGAATTCAGAAAGCGGTCCGTGAAGTACTTTCAGAGGGCGCTGTGAAAACACGCGATATGGGGGGCGACGCAAAGACGAATGACGTCGGAGACGCAATCGTCGCCCATTTATCGTAGCCTACAATTACAAGT
>CAYWUT010000095.1:0-11172 GCA_964460545.1 uncultured Spirochaetota bacterium | reverse complement strand
ATATTCTTGTCGCCGCCAAAAGCCTTGGTGGGGGACTGCCTATAGCGGCGACGGTTGCGAAAAAGGAATACATGGAAGCCGTTCCGGTTAGTGGATTGGGCGGTACTTTTAACGGTAATCCGGCTGCATGCGCCGCCGCCCTGAAAGTATTGGAGATTTACAAAAAAGAAAACCTGATACAAAGAGCAGAGGAACTCGGCCGGATTGCGATGGACCGATTGGAAGAAATGAAAGATAAGTACGCCATTATCGGAGATGTACGCGGCCTCGGATGTGCAATCGGTATCGAGTTTGTCAAAGACCGTAATACCAAGGAACCTGACGCTGAAAGCACAAAATCTATACTGAAATATTGTCACGAACATGGACTGATTCTTCTTCCCTGTGGCACATATAAAAATGTGATCCGTTTCATGTTCCCTCTGGTCATTAAAGAAGAAGAAATGCTTTTAGGAGTGGATATCCTCGATAATGCTATAGAAAACGTAACATAGAGCAGAAAAAATTACAGAGGGGGAAAAATGGTACGAGTCGGAGTCGTTGGATACGGCGTAATTGGACAGAGGCTGGCAGACGGTGTAGCCCTGCAAAAAGATATGGAACTCGTTGGTGTGGCCGATGTTGCGCCGACGATTTCGGTGAGGGCCCTCAGGGACAGGGGAATGCCGTACGATTTATATTGTGCCGCTTCAGGACATGAAAAAGGCCTTACGGATGCGGGCATTCCGGTGAGCGGGACGCTCGATGACCTCATAGACAGGGTGGACATCGTGCTCGATGCAACGAGCGCGGGTATCGGCGCCAAGAACAAAACGCTCTATATTCAAAAGAAAAAGAAGGCCGTGTTCCAGGGTGGAGAGAAAAACGAGATCGTGGACGTTTTCTTCCACGGGTATGCGAACTACGAGAAGGGAATCGGAAAGGATTTTCTCAAGCTCACCTCCTGCAACACCACCGGGCTCATACGTGCCATAGACTGCATCGACCGGGAGGTCGGCGTGGAAAAAACCGCCATCACCATCATACGTCGGGTCGCGGATCCCGGAGACACGCATCGTGGGCTCACAAACGTGCTTAAGATAGATCCCGTGCCGAGCCACCAGGCCGTTGATCTCATGACCATCATGCCGCATGTGCCGTGTACCGGCGTTCTGGTCCATACCCCGGTGACCCACGGGCACATCATCAGCATCGTGGCGACTCCGAAGAAGAGCATCTCAGTTTCTTCCGCGATCAACATCTTTAAGGCACACCCTCGTATGATGGTGGTAAAAATCGAAGACGGGTTCAACTCCAACGCGGCTTTCTTCCGCTACGCGCGCGATAGAGGCAACCTGCGCGGCGACATGTACGAAATCGGCATCTGGGAGGAGTCGGTCGCATTGTCGGGCAAAGACCTGATATTCTCCATAAATATACCGCAGGAGGCCGTGGTCATACCGGAAACGATGGACGCGATACGAGCCGCGATCCCCATGCAGAAAGACCGCATGGAAGCTGTCGGACTCACCAACAGGTATCTCGGGATGAACAAATAGGAGCATAGAAGATAATGAAACGAAATCCCGGTATTCGCTCCATTGACGAGGGTGAGTTCGGTGGGAAAAGGGTACTGCTCAGGGTCGATATAAACTCGCCGATAGACCGAAAAACAGGAAAGATCGTAAACGACAACAGAATACGAAAGAGCGTACCCACAATAAAAGACCTCACCGACATGGGTGCGAGACTGACGCTCATCGCCCATCAGGGCGATACCACCGATTATTCCTCCCTGATCAGCCTCAGCGAGCATGCGGACCGTCTCGCAGCCCTGCTCGGAAAGCCGGTGCATTTCATCGAAGACGTCGCCGGCCCCGCAGCCGTAGAAAGCATTAAATCATTAAAAAATGGGGAAGTTCTTCTGCTCGACAACCTACGGTACCTCACCGAGGAGGTATCGACATTCGAGGATTGTGTGAATCTCACACCGGACGAGATGGGCTCGGTCTACCTTGTGCGGCGCCTCGCACCGCTCTTCGACTGCTACGTAAACGATGCCTTCTCCGCCGCCCACCGCAGTTCACCCTCCATGGTCGGCTTCCAGAAACATTTACCCTCCTACGGTGGGAGACTGCTTCTGGCTGAGCTTGCCGCGCTCCATGCGATCACAAAAAATCCACGCAGGCCCTGTATGTTCATGCTTGGTGGAAGCAGGGCGGGCGATGCTTTCGGCATGATCAGGAAGGTGCTCGACGAAAAGGCGGCCGATTGCATTCTGACGAGCGGACTGGTCGGGCATATCTTCATGATGGCGGACGGGATTTGTCTCGGCGAGCCATCCGAGAAGCTCATTATCGACAAAGGGTACGGAAAATTCATAGAGAACGCGAAAGAATATCTTAAGAAGTACAGGGAAATAATTCGCTATCCCCGTGATGTCGCGTACAGGCTGGATAATATAAGGGCGGTGGCGGCACTGGATGATCTTCCCGTTGATAGGCTCCTGTTCGATATAGGGGCGCGGACAATCGCCGAGTATATTAAAGTCGTTAAAGACGCAAGGACCGTTTTTATAAACGGACCGGCCGGGGTATACGAGGAAAATATTTCGAGCGAAGGGACGATGGCGCTCTGGAAGGCGGTAGAACGTTCCGGTGCCTATACCGTCGCTGGAGGGGGCGATACCGTGACTTCCTTTACGAAATTTACCGACCCCGGAAAGATCGACTACATATCCACTGCGGGCGGAGCACTTATTCGGTATCTGTCCGGCGCCGAGCTCCCGTTACTTACCGCACTAAGAGAGGGAATGTGACCCGCTTTTCTCCTGTACTGACGTAAAATCATCTCAATGTGCCGCCCCCAAATACCATTGGACTCGCATATCCTCCCCTGTTATGGTTTTTATTAAGCATTTACAAGACCGACCTGAGTAATCCGGGAGTCTGATGCGTCACGTTATTGAGGATTTCAAACCTCTCGAGGGATACCACTCAGTTTCCACCTCGATCAGGCAGGTTCTGAACCACGCGGGCAGCCCATTTACCGAAGAAATGGTGTTCGGGATGGCCTCAGGCCTCTTTTTCAGCTACCAGGAGGAGAACGGCCTCCCTTTAATAAGCGGCCGTACGGGTGTCGGATATTTCGAGGAGAGCCTCGGCTGCAACCTGGGGATTTCGATAGAGGTACAATCCACGGACGACGCCGGGAGAGCGGAACAAGAGCTCAGATCACAGGTCCTGAACGATATCCCCGTTATCGTATATGTTGACGCGAAATTGCTCGGCTGCCCGGGGCCGGCAGAAAAGGACTCCGGACCGTATTCGATCGTGGTATTCGGTGTGGACGACGAGGAGGGGGTCGCATTCATATCGGACCGGCACGGCATGTCCGGCGGAAAACCCGGCGGCGAAAACCGGTTCCATACCGTAAGCCTGCGGGACCTGGAGCGGTCCCGCGGATCGAGCGGCGGACATTTTTCTCCGGACAACCGGTGGCTGTCATTCGACCTGAGCGGGATGTGGACGATCAACAGGAACATCGTCGTGGAGGCGATACGGGAAACATGCACTAAAATGAGCTGTCCATGCATTCCGAATATCGGGCTCAACGGAATAGAGCTCTTCTGCAAGAAGCTTCAGGAATGGCATTCGTTCGATGACCGGACCCTCAGGAGAAGCGCGCTCCACGCCTACCTGGCGATACACGAGAACGGCGGTACGGGGGGGGGTGCGTTCCGAAGGATGTACGGTAATTTCCTGAAGGAAGGCAGCCGGATCGTGAGATCCGGCCCGATCACGGGATCGCGCCCAATCAGTGGTTTGGGATGTCTCGAAAAGATCGGCGGTGAATACATAATGCTGAGCGAACGCTGGGATGCCGCAGCCGAGGGTTTTTTGAACATTTACCGGACCGGGGACGAATCCCGGCTCTGCTTCATTGCCGAGAGCATACGGGACATCTTCGAAAAGGAGAAAAAAATTATAGCGCAGCTCTGCCGGATTTTCTGCGAATAACGCCGACCCCGGAGTGCGTCCCGTACGGGTTCCCGGCATTCCGGGCTGAAGCCTCGGCTGAAGCCTATCCGGTTTCAAGCGGCGGCTAGAGCTCTTCCAGCTCTTCCTGCGCTGCGTCGTACAGCCCCGTGGATTCGTCGAGCTTGAGGAAAAACTGACGGGCCCTCTTCGGATCGCCCTTATCCTTGTAGCTCTTGCCGAGCATGAGCAGGGCGTAGGGAGCAAGCTCATTATCCGACAGGTCGCCCGTGAAGACAACGAGGCCGTCGATCGCCGTATCGTAGTTCTGCATGAAGTAGTGCGCCACCGAGTAGTAAAGCAGGGCGGCGCCGTAGAATCCGACTTCCCGCTTCCGGGCGGGTCCTTCGAGATAACGGGCCGCCTCCTCGAACCGCATGACGTTGAAGAACGAGAGACCGAGCAGATAGGCCGCCTCGCCGCCCCGCGTGTCCACCCCTTCCTCATCCACGACCGCGGTCAGCTCCTCGATCGCCTTTGAATAGTCACCGGCTTCGAAACAGTTGATACCCCGCGCCATGGGATCGTCTTCCATTTCCATTTCCGAATCATCAAACCACTCGAGCTCCTCCTCTTCACTCGGTGCCCCCCGAACCCCGGCAAGCGCGGTCTCCGACCATTCGCCCTCTTCCCTGGTCACACTGCCCGTATATTTCTTAAGCCCCTTGAGCCAGCCCATCTTCTTCTTTTTTTCCACACTGCCGATCAAATCACCTATGCGCGCTGTCCTGTTCGGTCCGATCGAGATGGTCTGACCCTCTATATCGATCTCTATCTCACCGTATGCTCCCGTTTTCAGAACGGAGCTCTTTTTCAGCTCCATATCGATCGCGGTCTTTTTCCACTCACCCGTACCGAGCAGGTCGACACTGCATTCACCGCTCATATACATGACGGTTATCGCGGCAAAACCGGGAACCGCGCATACGAGAAGCAGGAGAAAAACGGCCACCGAAAGGAAAATTCGCATACACGCCTCCATTAAATACGATCTTTTGCTTTAATTATATCCCATTATTGCGCGTTCATGAAAGGAAAATTCGGAGGAGCTCGTCAAAATCTCTGACCACGGCCCGGGCGCCCCCCTCCCGGAGCCGCCGCATCTGGTTGTCGGCCTCCTCATCTCCTACGGATTGCCGGTCCACGAAGCCCACGGGAAAAATACCGGCCCGCAGGGATGCCCTCATATCGTCCACCATATCGCCCACGTAGCTTATGGAGGCATCTTTCGTGTACCCGCATCGGGAAATACAGGCATCCAGGGAGAAGGGATGGGGCTTGCGCAGCCGCTGCTCGCCCTCCTGTTCCGCTTCCACGACATCGTCCTCGCTGACAAGACCGCTGAAAAGTCGATCGAGTCCGAACCTGTTCAGGGCGTACCGCGCCTCCACACCCGGCCTTCCCGTGGCTATGGCGAGGGTATGCGCGAGGGAAAGACGCTGCAGATGCTCCAGGCGGGGGATCAGCCGCTCCCTGTCGATGTATCCCGCTCCATCGTAGAAGAGAGGAGAATCGCCGTACAGCTCCCTGAATAAAGACTTTCCGAGATACAGCTCCTGGAAAATCCGCTTCACGAGGTTTCCGCTCCCCACATCCTGCCTGTCCAGCAGGAGGGGCGATCGTTTATCCGTCTTTGAGAAAAAAAGCTCCACGACCGTTTTTTCACTCAGAACCCGCTCGAGCCCTGAAAGGTCCATCCGGCCCACGGTACGACGGGTTTCCTCCAGGAGATCCCGGTCGTTCCTCGGGCCTACACCCGTTTCTCCTCCGCCCTCCAGACCGCCATCGAGGCCGCCCGCCAGGAAGGCATTGATCAGCGCCGAGGTGAGGTCCCAGTCATTATTGAGGCCGCCGCTTCGTTTCACCTCGGCGACATGCGAAAGCGATATAAATTCCTCGTCCTGAACAGGGACGGTTATCACATCCCGAAGATATATCGCCGTCGTTCGGCGCGTCACCTCCCGGTAGGAGCCCGTCACGTCGACGAGCACACCGTCCATATCGAAAACGATGAGGTTCTTCTTTTTCATTTACGATGCCCGCGAGACCGCCGGATCCGGGGATTGGCTTCATCCCCTCCTGACGGGAACTCCCCTTTTTTCGAGGTAGTCTTTTGTCTCCCCTATGGTGAACTCTCCGTAGTGGAAGATCGAGGCGGCGAGTACGGCCGAAGCGCCGCCGTCGATCAGGGCGTCGTAGAGGTGGGAAAGCTCACCGCACCCGCCCGACGCGATAACGGGAATGTTGACGCGGGAAGCTATTTCATGCAGGAGCTCCACATCGTAGCCGTCCTTTGTACCGTCCCTGTCCATGCTCGTGACGAGGAGCTCACCGGCCCCGAGGTCCTCGGCCCTGCCGCACCACCCGAGGGCCTCGATGTCGGTCTTCTCTCTTCCGCCCCGTACGTAAACCCTGAACCCCTCGGGCTCGCGTTTCACGTCCACGGCCACCACTATGCACTGGGACCCGTAATTCAGGGCGCCCTCGCTTATGAGCCCGGGATTGCGGACCGCGGCCGTGTTTATCGACACCTTGTCGGCTCCGGCCTTGAGTATCTTCCGCATGTCCTCCACCGAGCGGATTCCGCCGCCCACGGTAAAGGGTATGAATAGCTCGTCTGATACTTTTTCGACCACGTTTATGAGTATGTCCCGCTTGTCGGACGTCGCGGTGATATCCAGAAAAACGAGTTCATCCGCGCCCTCGCCGTCGTACCTCCGCGCCCACTCGACCGGATCTCCGGCGTCCCTGATATTGACGAAATTGATACCCTTCACCACCCTTCCCTCGGTGATGTCGAGACAGGGGATAATGCGTTTTTTCAGCATACGACGGCTCCCTCGTTACCGCGTCCTTCCCGCCGGGTTATTCGCTGTATACATCAGGCTCCCTCTTTTCGTTCCCGTAGGTAAGCGGCCGCTTCCCGCACCGACAGCGTGCCCTCGTAGATCGCCTTGCCGGAGATAACACCCACGACCCCCTCGGTCTCTATGTGAGCTATCTTCCGAATATCATTCATATTCGATATGCCTCCGGCCGCGATCACGGGAAGACCGGTCTCCCTGGCCATCTGAGCGATCCCGGCCGTATCCGGTCCGGCAAGCATGCCGTCCCTTCCTATGTCCGTATAAACGATGAGGGTGAAACCCATCGCCTTCACCTTCTTCCCGAGGTCCACCCCGCGTACCGCCGACCCTTCGGTCCAACCCGAGACCCTCACCAGGCCTTCCCTAGAATCGATGCCCGCGGCCAGCCGTTTACCGAACTCTTCCGCGAGCTCACGGGCAAGGTCGGGCTGTTTTACAACAATCGTTCCGAGAATGAGCCTCGATACACCCGCGTCCAGGAGCTCGCGGACAACGTCCCTGCTCCGTATCCCTCCTCCGACCTGCACCGGTACATCAACGGATTCAACCACCCTTCGAATGACGTCCCTGTTGTTACGGTCCGGGTCCGCGGCGGCATCGAGGTCCACGATGTGCAGATACCGGGCCCCCTGTTCCTGGAAGGACCGGGCGACCCGAACCGGGTCGTCGGAGTAACTCGTTTTCTTCGTGTAATCGCCCTGTTCCAGACGTACGCATCTTCCATTGATGAGGTCCAGCGCGGGTATGAAAAGCATGGTGTGTGTCCTCACTAAATCAGGGCGAAATTCCGTAACAGCGTGAGCCCGACACGCTGGCTCTTTTCCGGATGAAACTGGGTGCCGAAGATATTCCCCCTCTGCACCACCGCGGTGAACGTACCGTAATGATCGCATACGGCCTTTACGTATCTATTATCCGCTTCCGCATAATATGAATGCACGAAGTAGAAATCCGACCGGTCGGTAATCCCGTCAAAGAGAACGCAGTCTCCGGTCTGCGTAAGTTCATTCCACCCCATATGCGGAACCGGACGATCCCGGGGGAACCGCACGACCCTGCCGCTTACGAGCCCGAGCCCGGATGTCCGGCCGTGCTCGCTGCTCTCATCGAAAAGGAGCTGCATTCCGAGGCACACGCCGATAAGGGGCTTGTCCGCGGCCGCGTGCGCGCGTATCGGATCAGTCAGGTCCAGGCCGTTCACTATCTCCATGGCCTTCGGAAACGCTCCCACGCCCGGAAGCACGAGCTTTTCCGCGTTCAGCACGTCGTCGGGTTCTCTTGTCACCCGTACACGGAACCCCTGTGTAGCGAATCCCCTCGTTATAGATTTGATATTACTGATGCCGAGATCGATAATGGTAATCACTGTTTCTTCCTCGAAGCCGCCGGAACGGTCAGATAACGCCCTTTGTGGAGGGCACGTCATCCCCCGGATGAGCGATGCGGGCGGCCTCTCCAAGACAGGCGCCGAAGGCCTTGAAAACCGCCTCGACAACGTGGTGGGCGTTTTTGCCCCGCAAGCCGTCCACGTGCATGGTGAGGCCCCCGTTGAAGGCGAAGGCCCTGAAGAATTCCTCAATGAGCTGAGCGTTGAAATGGATGATCACCGGTTCTTCAAGGGGAACTTCATAGGTGAGAAAGGGCCGGTTCGATATATCGATGCACACCCTGACAAGGGCTTCATCCATGGGGACGTAGACGGTCGCGTATCGTTTGATTCCCCTCTTGTCTCCGATCGCCTTCCTGAAAGCCTCGCCCATGACGATCCCGGTATCCTCCACGAGATGGTGGAAGTCGACCTCTATATCGCCCTCGGCATGGATCTCGAGATCCATTCTTCCATGCTTTGAAAAGAGCTCGAGGAGATGGTTGAAAAAGGGAATTCCGGTATTCACGTTGTAAACACCCGTTCCGTCGAGATCGAATGTAACCTCTATCTCCGTTTCCCTCGTTTTCCTTTGCACCTGCGCAGAACGTGTTTTATCCATGTTCAATCCCCGTTTATTCTGAATGAGAGCGAATCGGCATGGGCGTCAAGGCCCTCGACCCGCGCGATGGTCCGCGCGTGCCCGCCGAGCTCCTCTACTCCTCTCTTCGACATTTCGATACAGGAACTGTACCGTACAAAGCTGTGCACCCCCAGGACCGAGAAAAACCTCGCGGTTCCGCCCGTGGGGAGAACGTGACTCGGTCCGCTGATGTAGTCTCCGAAGGCTTCGGCGGAATTGGCCCCGATAAAAACGGCCCCCGCGTTCCGTACGTCCTGAACCATGGCGTTCGGCTCGGAGACATGGAGCTCCAGATGCTCGGGAGCAACCGCGTTTGCAAGCGCCAGCGCGCATTCCTCGTTTCGAACGAGGTAAATACGGCCGTTTTGCCGCAGCGCTTCCGAGACTATCGCGCGCCTGGGGCTGTTTTTCACGAGCCTTGCAACCCACTCCTGTATCGAACGGGCAACACGATCCGACCATGTCACACAGAGCGCCCGCGCATGCTCATCGTGCTCCGCCTGTGCCAGGAGGTCGGCGGCCGTCAGTTTCGTGTCCACTGAACCGTCGGCTATCACCAGGACCTCGCTCGGCCCGGCTACCATATCGATGTCCACGCGCCCGTAGAGCTCCTTCTTGGCGCAGGTGACGTAGATATTGCCGGGTCCGACGATCTTGTCCACCGGAGAAACGGTCTCGGTACCGAGCGCCAGGGCCGCCACCCCGTGAACGCCCCCGATCCGGTACACGTTTCCTATGGAACCGATTTCCCCGATCGCGGCGCACAGCGCGGAGGGGGTTTTGAAGGAAGCGGGGGGAGACACCACGGATATCTCTTCCACGCCCGCTGCCAGCGCCGGTACCGCGCTCATGACGAGCGTGGAGGGGTATGACGCCTTGCCGCCGGGTATATAAATTCCGACGCGGGGAATCGGAGTACACCTCTGTCTCAGCCTGTTTCCAAGGCCGTCGATAAAGAAGCTGTCCCTGACCGGAGTATGAGCGTGGAACCCGCGAACCCTGTCGACGGCGCATCGAAGCGCGGTAACGGCGTCGAGGCCGACATCCCGGGAAGCATCGAGAATTTCATCCGTCGACAGGACGATCTCCGGAGGGGAGAGACGGACACCGTCAAAACGTCCGGTATATTCGATGAGCGCCTCATCACCGCGGCGTTCCACGTCCTCGATAATACCTCGAACCGTACGCACGACATCGTCGGGAAAGGACCTCTTCTCCGCTTCGATACACCCGGAAATACCCTCGGGTTCGTATGCGCTCAGGTCATCCAGGCTTATAGCGACTGCGGCCACTGAGGCTTCTCCTCTATAATTTCCGGGTTTAAGCGAAAAACCCCCGGGCATCCCCTTTGAACGCGGTATTCGATCCTGACGAGCCCGTTATTTAAACTCTAAATGTTTGCGTAACGAGGAGTAATAGCGAGTCTGCGAGCTGAACAAATGTAGGAAGTGCTGTTTTTATTGTCAAGGGGAAATTAATTCACTACGTTTATCCGGCAAACAGGCCGCCGCCGTGGGCAGGATTTTATCCATGCAGCTTAAAACCGTATTTTTCGACTTCGACGGACTGATCGCGGACACGGAAGAATTCCACCTGATGGCCTATGAAATGGTCGGAAACCACATCGGCATTCCCCTCACTCGTGATTACATCTGCTCGTTCATCGGCGCCTCGACTCGAAGCAATGTGCGGGATATCATGGACAAGTTCGATATTCCGGACGACCGGTTCGACGAACTCCTCGGCCTGCGCTATGCAAGCTACCTGGAAATACTGAAAAATACGCCCATCCCGGTAATGAGCGGCGCGGTCGAGCTTATCGAACACACACGTTCCAGCGGCCTGCAGAGCATGCTCGTCACATCCTCCCTGGAGGAACACGCCCGGGCCGGGCTCGATAACATCACCCGTTATCACGGTCTCGACACGCCCCTTTCCGGTATGTTCACCGGCATGATCTTCGGAAACGAGATAGAAAAGCTCAAGCCGGAGCCTGATATTTACCTGGAAGCGCTCAGGCGCTCGAACACCCCGCCCGAGGGCGGCATGGTGCTCGAGGATTCCAGGTTCGGTGTCGAGGCGGCGAAACGGGCCGGTCTCTTCGTTATCGCGGTACCCGGGGCCCATACGCTGGACCAAGACCTCTCCGAAGCCGATATCGTCGTCTCCTCCCTCCTCGAGGTGCTCGAGCTTGATTTCTTCAGAGCATAATTGACGGGAGCAAAAAGAACGATGAACGGCTATTCAATAGGAGTTTCCTTTTTCGACGGGCTGGACGGT
>CAYWUT010000094.1:0-13442 GCA_964460545.1 uncultured Spirochaetota bacterium | reverse complement strand
GGCAATGCGGGATTCGAACCCACGACCTCTGGCTCCGGAGGCCAGCGCTCTATCCAGCTGAGCTAATTGCCCGTGGTACGGATAATAGTATACACCTCCGGTCCGACTTCATCAATAGAAAAATCAGAACCACGGCACCGCTCAGTTTTCAAGCCTGAAGAGGTTTTCCCCGATTCGGTTGTTTTCCTCGATCGCCGTTATTCCAGGCCCGTAGCCTGAGAATACCTCGAGATTGAACGCCTGTTCCTGAAGTAACCCTCCTGTAGTAACTGTCACGAAAGTACCAGGCACCTTAGGAACTGTCACAAAAGGAACTGTCACCGGTTCTGAGAGAAAAATATCAGGATATGATGAAGCCGCCTTCCCTGCAGAAGGCGATGAGGTCCTCGATGCCCCGGTGGCCGTGGGAACCGGTATCTTCCAGCGCGAAGGAGAGGTTGAGGCTGTCGGCATAGGTGACCACGCCCTCGGAAATCGAGTAGGAACCGTCCCATTCGTCTATCGCTTTTCTGACCGCGTTCTCGTCGTAGCCGTCATCCGGGTTCCTGAACCTCTTTTTCAATGCGTCGATATCGGGCATCGTCCCCTGGGGGATCCACCCGTGGTCCCGTGCAATATTCAGGAGGGTCTCCCATTCCCCTCTGGCAATGGTTATGGCATTCCCTAACTTGTTCCTCAGCCGAACCGGCATCCTTTCTCCTTTAAGCGGTGTCTTTACGGTATACACGTATGGCCCTGGGCTCCGCCGGACAGTGGGCCTCGCATATTCCGCACCCGATACAGAGCCCCCGGTCCACCACCGGGTAGAGGAGCCTACTACCATGCATTTCGACCGTCTTAATCGCCTTTTCCGGTACCGGACAAAACTCCTCGCAAACGATACATTTAGTACCCTGAGCGTACACGACGCAGAGCCTCCGGTTGATGGCTGCGAGCCCGATCGGTGTTTTCTGTTTTTCGACAAGCGGCAGCAGGGGGATGGCGAAGTTCGGGCACACTTCCTGACAGACCCGGCAGTAGTAATCGCATCCCCGGTTCTCGAACTCGAGATGGGGCGTGAGAAAGCTCTCGATACCCGCCCGCGCACCCGTGATCCTGATTATGCCGTTGGGGCAGCTCCGTACGCAGTTAAAGCACCGGATGCAGCGTCTGAGAAAGCCCGCCTCGTCCGTGACACCGGGCGGACGCAGGAGGGTGGTATCGGTTTTGCCTCTCGCCATGGAGAGGACGGCGCCTCCGGCCGCTCCGGCAAACAGGAGCGCCCCTGCCTTGAGAAACCTGCGCCTCCCGTAGTCCACACGCTCTCCAGCCGCGATTCCGGCTCGGTATGAAAATCCGGCTGTCGGGCATCGGTGCTCGAAGTCGAAGCAGAGTATGCACCGGTTCCTGATAACGCGGCTTGTTCCCGTTCGGGTCGCGGCCGTGGGACAGCGGTCGCACAGCCCGCACTCGCTGCACGCGCTGATGGAGAGCCTGAAGAGCGACACTTCGGCGCACAGGCCGTACAGTCCTCCGAGCGGACACAGGACGGTACACCACAGCCGTCTCGTTAAGGATGAGAATCCGAGCAGAAGTACGAAGAAGAGGATGCCCGGTACGGAGAGGGAGACGACCCGCACCATCCACACGTTCGGGTGCAGGAACTGGAGCACCGGGGGAATGAAGAAGAGCGACACAGCCGCTATACCCAGAAAGAAGAGGGGAAGCTGTAAATCCGCGAGCTTTCTTTTCAGAGTATCCGCGGGCAGGGAGAGCGGGTTTCGTTTTCGAAGGGGCCGCAGGATGAAATCGAGCCCGTCGATGAGTGACCCGAGCGGGCACACCCATCCGCAGAAGAACCTGCCGAAAAGGAGGTGGAGTATGACTATCGCCGCGACCGGTAAAACGAGTGCTGGTTTTAATACGCCGTGCGTAAAGAGGATGAGGGGATCGAACCTGAGAAAGGGATTGGCCGGCGCCGAGAAGGGATCCAGGGATCGAAGGAATATGAAGAGGAAGAGAAGAAAGAATGCGGCCTGGGATGCTCCTCGCGCTGTTTTAACCCGTTTATGTATCATATACTTACAGCTCGACTAATTTACGGGAATACCCGTTCATCCTGCCGATACCGTACCGGTCCGCGATCCGTATGTATTCGATACTTTCCGGGGTGCGCCCGAAAAGGAGGGCTGTCTCCGCGTCGGCGCTTACGACGTTGGAAGAGGCGATGACAGTGTCGTTTCGCTGAAGATAGTCCTTGCTTCCCCCGGTCGGCCCGTTTCTTACCATGAGGTTCGTCGCGTCAACCACGATCAGGTTCGATTTAACTCCCCTGTTGATGTCCGCGATGGCATCGTGAAGCTGCCAGTGCCACTTCGACCGGTTGTCGCCCGTTATTCCCATGAGGTTCTTCATCCCGATCGTGAGCCCGGCGGACGAGTGGTGTTTCGCCACGGGCAGGTTGATGAATACATCGGATTCCAGGACGTACCGGTTTACCGTGGTCTCGTTCAGGAATGAGGCCCCCTTGATTTTAATTCCCGGGTAGAGCTTTTTGCTGACGTCATCGACGAAGAGAACCTTGGCACCCGCCGATTCCGCGGCTGCCGCAATTCCGGAGGTCCTGTAGGAGAGCTTCGGGTTGGAGCAGGTCCGGTCGAAGACGTATACCTTCGAGGCGAGGGCCTGGAAGCAGAGGTGTACGACCGTCCGCACGATCACGGGATCGGTATTGGCCTTCAGCTCGGGGGGTGAATTCCAGGCGATGTTCGGCTTTACCACCACCACGTCCCCGGGACTCACATATCGACGAATGCCGCCGACCAGATCTATCGCACTCGTGACAGAACGCTCGTAGTCCGCCCCGCGCACGGAAGCCACGTCGGGTACGGATTCCTGCGGGAACAAACCGCGCGTCGTCAGGTAGAATCCCGCTCCGGCTACAGCCGAGACCGCCGTTTTTAGGAACTCACGCCTTTTAAGCTTCATGCCCCGAATCCTCCGGAAAGCCGATTAAATATTCCATAGAGAAAGGTTGAAAACGAAACAAATGGATTGTGTTTCTACCTTTATATATGATGACTTATTTACCTATACATTAATGGCCGTGGTTCATACGGCAAGGTTAAAGAGGCTTTTTCGAATACACGAGCTGTCCGCAGGCCGCAGAAATATCTCTTCCCCTGCGGTACCGCTGTGTAACCCGGACGCCCGATTCCGTCAGCAGTTCCCTGAACCGCCTCACCTCCCCTGAAACAGGTGCGGAAATTTCAGGGTCTCCCGCGGGATTGAACTCGATGAGGTTGATGTGAGTTCCCGCACTCCGGGCGAATTCCGCAAGCGCCTGCGCGTCTTCATAAGAGTCGTTTATACCGCGCATAAGCGTGTATTCGATGGTGACTCTCCTGCCCGTTCGTCTCCGGTAGTCCATTATCGCGTTTTTGAGCGGGCCGATGGGGTTGCTCCGGGCCGCGGGTATGATTCGCTGACGCTTCGCCTCGATGGGGGAGCCGAGGGAAAGGGCAAGCCGCGGCCGCAGGTCCGTATCAGCGAGGGCCCGGATTCCCCTGACGATGCCGCAGGTCGAAACCGTAATGTGCCGCGACCCGTAGCCGATCTCTCGGAGAAGGGAGAGCGATCGGAAAAGAGCTTTGAGATTGAGGAGGGGTTCTCCCATGCCCATGAACAGTATGCTCTGCGGTCTTCCGGACAGTTTTACGAGGGAGAGGACTTCTCCGACGATCTCGTCCGCGGAAAGATCCCGTTCGAAACCGGCCCTGCCCGTTGCGCAGTAGATGCAGCCGACCGAACAGCCTGCCTGGCTCGATATGCAGAAGGACCTCCTGCCCCTGGAATCCACGAGTACGACATTCTCGATCTCGATATCGTCGAGCGTTCTGAACACGTACTTGACCGCGTCACCATGGGAGGACTCGGCTTTCCGGACCGGTTCGAAGAGGTCGAGTCTGTAACTCGAGCCGAGCGTCCGCCTGAGGGAAAGGGGGAGATCGGTCATCTCATCGAGGGTACCCGCGTATTTATGGTATATCCATCGATGGAGCTGCCTGCCGTGGAAATCCCGGAATCCCAATTCCCGGACAAGGCTGACCAGGTCCTCTTCATTCATTCCGATGAGGTGTTTCTTGTGGCTGACCATTTCCTCTTCATTCATTCCGACGAGCGGTTTTTTATCCGTATTTTCCATTTATCATGCCGGGGTTATCGAGCTTCCTTGAGGAGGTGGAGCCTCTTTCGGAGCTCTCTGCTGTTTATCCCCTTTTGAATGGCCTGGCTTAAAACCTCGATGCTCATTTCGTTTTTATTCAGCGCGGAATAGCATTCGGAGAGCAGTATGGTGAGCTGGTAGTTCAGGCTGGAGATGTTTTTCAACTGGTTGAAATTATCGATGGCGGCTTCGTAATTCTTCTCCATCATATCGAGCATACCGAGACCGAGTATGGCGTAATAATCGAACTCTTTTTCGATCGCCTTTTTGTAGTAGGTGCGTGCCGTTTCGATCCGGTCCAGGTTGCGGTACGCGTCTCCGAGCCTGGTCAGAATTTTTTTGTTGTTCGGATCGATATCGAGTATTTTGTTCCAGTATTCAGCGGCCTTCTCGTATTCGTGCAGGCCGCGGTAACAGTCGGCGATTCCGTACAGGGCGTAGAAGTTGTCTTCCTCGCGGTTCATGGCCCTGTAGAAATATTTGATCGCCTCGTTGTACTGCTTGAGCTTTCTGTAGCAGTTGCCCGTATTGGTGAGTACCTTGACGTCATACTTCGATGATTCTAAAAGCCGGTGCCAGTAGGTGAGCGCCTCCTTGTAGTTTCTCTTCTCGAAATAGAGGTGTCCCAGGCCCGAGAGTGCATAGGGATTGGCGGGGTCTATTGCGAGGGCGGCCTTGTACCGTTCTATCGCCTCCCCGGTCTTCCCGGTTTTCCGGTACGTGTCCCCGAGCCTGGTGAGAACGGAGATATCGTACTCGTTACCGCTGCCTGCCAGGTAATCCTCCCAGATTTCGATCGCCCTGTCGAAATTGCGCATGCCCCGGTAGGTATCCGCGAGCCCGATAAAGGCGAACTTGTTGACCGGATCGCTCGCCAGTGCAAGCTCGTAGTATTCGATTGCGTTTTTGTAACTACGCTCTCCGCGGTACGAATCACCCATCCCGACAAGCGCGTATATGTTTTTCCTGTCCATCTCGAGTATCCTGCCGAACTCGCTTCTTGCTTCCCTGTAGTGCTTCTGTCTGAGACGTTTGTATCCCGACTTGGATATCTCGGGGATTCTGTGCCGCTCGTTCTGATCATGGTCCTTCTTTAATTTTTTCATCCCCACTTCCTCTCGTATCTTCCGCAAGCCATCTCTTTATCACCCCCGCCATACGCTCCGACACTTCCCGGATTCTTTTTTTATACTGCGCCTCCATATAATAGTGTAGCGCTTTAAGCGAATCTTTCATGTCGAAGTAGTAGTAATCGCCGACCCTTATCAGCCCGTCCTTGTACGCGGTGGTTACAAAAATACGCGCGGCCTTTTCTATTTGCCCGTTGTTGAAGAGCTCATTTCCCTTTCGTATGAGAACGAGTCTGTTGCGGGGAGACAGCGAATCCGTCATCACTTAAGTGTATCAGGGCCCCCGTATTTTTTCAACGCCGGCGGCCATGGGTAATTTGACTCTCCTGTAAGGAGATTATACCTTAAATGGGTTCGTAATGAAAAATATATTTCTCGACAGCGATTCCCTCGCCGGCGGCTGCGTGATCGTCAAGGGCGACGACTATCATTACCTCAGAAATGTCCGCCGTATCGAAGCGGGCGACCTTTTCCATGCGGTTATATCATCCAGACGTTATACCCTCATGGTTTCGCGAATGGAAGAGGGGAGAATCGTCTGTTCCATAAAAGATGAACGCGGTATTCGCCCGGTGACGGAGATCGGCCTGTACGTGTACCAGGGACTGCTGAAGGGGAAGAAAATGGACCTGCTCACAGCCAGGCTCAGCGAGCTCGGTGTTTTAAATCTCGTGCCTCTCCTGACGGAGCGTTCGGTACCGCCGGCAGCGGGTGAGTCCAGGGTGCAGCGGTGGCGCAAGCTCGCCCGGGAAGGAACCAAGGTAACCGGTCTCGAAACGGTAATGGATGTTTCCGAACCCGTGCCTGTGGAAACCGTGTATTCCCTGTTGAGTAATCGGTCCGGGTGCGGTATTATCCTGTTCAGCCGTGACGGGGAGCGGCTTAAAACCTTCCTGAATACGGCGGTCCGTCCGGAATCGTATCACCTCTTTTACGGGCCCGAAGGCGGATTTACTGAAGAGGAAGAAACGATGCTCAGAGACTTCGGGGCCCGCACCTGTTCTCTCGGCGCTTCCACCTACCGGGCGGAAACGGCGGCGCTCGTCGGTACCGGCTTTATACGGCTTTTCCACAACACAGAGGTGATAAGCGAATGAGACGTGAGAGAATACTCGGTATTCCATTCGACAATGTCGGCGTCGAGGAAGCCCTGCGGATTACGGAGGACCTGGTCCGTAAAAAAAAGGGCCGTACCATCGTTCACCTCTCGCTCCCGACGCTCATGATGGCGCGGAGGTCGACCTTCCTCAGAATATTTCTCGAGGAAGCGGACATCATCATTCCGACGGGCAAGCTCATACACTGGGGAGCCCGCGTACTGAAGAGGCCCGTACTCGAACGGATAGATCCGTCCAGTTTTATCAAGATGCTCTTCGCGCAATCGGTCGAGCTGAATAAATCCGTCTATCTCCTGGGGGGCCGTGAGGGCGTCATCGAGAAGGTCCATGTGAACCTGAAGCGGGAGATTCCGCGTCTCTTCGTCATCGGGAAGTGCAGGGGCAATTATCCCAAACACCTCCACGACAACGTTGTCAAGGCAATAGGAAAGGCATCTCCCGATTATCTCTTCATCGGTCTGGGATCGCCCCTCGAGGAGCAGTACGTGGAAAGAAACAGGGAAAAGTTGAACGCCGGGATAACGGTTCTGATCGGCGGCCTGTTCGATATATTCGCGGGAAGCGGCAAGAGGTCCATTTCACCGAGTAAGTTCCACGGGGGTGAGGGGTACGGGAGGGAGATACAGCATCGCGGCGGTTTCAAGAAAATATGGCGGGTTCCCGTTTTCATCATTCTCGTTTTTTTCGAAAGGATTTTCTGGCGTCGCTGACCGGGGGGCCCGGGTGCGGCGTTTCACCTCGTCTGCCTATGAAGCATAACGTTATCATACTGATTAAGGATCGTGAACCCGGCCTGCTGGAGATCGTACAGGGACGCGCGAAGTCGCTCGTACCTGTTTCCGGCGGGAGGAGGATAATCGATTATTACCTGATGCCCTTTCTCACGGCCGGCGGAGAGATAACCGTGCTCGCGGGCAAAAACGGCACGGGGATCAAGGATTATATTGTTTATTCCTACAGCTCGGGTACAATCAAAGTACTGGAGAAGGAGCCGCTCGAGGGTCTGCTGGATGCTGTCGGAGGCGGGGAAGAGACCTTCGTTGTTCACGCGGACGGGCTGCTCCGCATGGAGTATGGAGAGCTCGAATCGCGTATGGAGGCATTCACGGGGAGGTGTTGCGGACTTCTCGTGAACGGTGCCCTTCCGATCGGTTATTTTATCCGTGAAGCCGGTATTCTCAGAGACATTCATCCGGGCGAGGGCGTGGACGGACTGTGGGAAGGGATCGTTCAAACACTCGGACCGGAAAATGAAACGATTTCCCTGCCATTCGGATTTATCGGCCTTCGCACGGTCGTGGAATACTACAGGGCCCATTTCGATGTGCTGAGAAAAACCCCGGTCGAGTGGCATGCTCCCTTTACGAGCGGCGAGGGCGGGGAGGAAGCGGTATCGCGTATCGCGCCGGAGGGGTACGTGAAGTCCTCTCTGATCGGGCATTCGTGTTCCGTCAACGGGGTTGTAGACAACTCGATCATCTTCTCGAACGTGCGTGTCGGGAGGGGCGCGCGGGTGACGAATTCGATCGTAATGTCGCATAACTACATAGGCGATGATGCCGTCATTCAGAACGCGATCGTCTGTGACTCCGCGGAGCTCTTTAACAGGGTTTCACCGAATATCGGGGAGGGGTCCAGGATAGGGGAGGACGACCGGTCGGGCGCCAACGTTCGATGGCCGGATTGGCTGCATGACGGTATCACTCTCATCGGAAGGAACGTGGATATACCGAAGGGTTTCAGGGTGCACAGGAACTGTTATATACAGTCGGGAACGGACAGGGCCGCGCTCAGGGAAAAGGGGGACATGCCCGCCGGAGATTCCGCTTTTTTTTCTATTTGATATGACCTCCGGGTCGGAGTTAATAATCGGGATAACCGGAATGATGTGAACGAATTTTCTCCATTTTCAGGGAATGGCCGTATGAAAAAAGGACCGGGAACAGACATATGATACGTTTCAACAAACCGACCATTGAAAAAAAAGACCTTGAATCCGTGCTGTACTGCATGATCGGTGACGATCTGATGCCGGGGGACCACCTCAAGTCCTTCACTAGAATGCTTTCACAGCAGCTCGGTCTCTCCTCGGTCGGGGTTTTCAGTAACTATTGCGGCTGCTTTGAGACCGTTTTTTCCCTGATCGACGCGGGTCCCGGGGACGAAGTCATCATCCCGAGCTACGCGCGGTTCAGGATTTATCACTGTATAGTAAAGTCGGGTTTGAAGCCCGTTCCCGTCGACCTCGAGGAAGACGCGCTTCTTCCTTCGGTCGACGATATCACTCATAAAAGAACGGACCGTACGAAGTGTATCGTGATTCCTCAGATGTTCGGGATTCCCGGCGACCTGGAGCCCTATCTGGAGCTCGGTCTGCCCGTTATCGAGGACCTTGACGGATCCCTCGATTCCCGTATCGGGGAAAAGCGTATCGGAAGCTTCGGTAACTTCGTTACCATGCACTTCCACGACGATTCGATCATCACCACGGGCGCGGGCGGCATGGTCGCATCCAGGGACAGGCGGTTGGGCGTTTACCTGCGAACGTTGCGTGAAGAGGAGACCTGCTGCGATTATCTTATGAGTGATTTCAACGCCTCACTGGGCCTTTCTCAGATGAAAAAACTTGGAAAAACGCTTGAGAAGAGGAGATCGATCGGAAGGTTTTTCGACGAGGCCGTTATGGGGTCGTCATGCACCCTGCCGGGTGTTCGACAGGATCTCGACCTCGATTATTCCAGTTACCCGGTCATGACGGATACGCCGTTCGAGGACTGTGTCAGGTTTTTCAAGAAATATGATATTCCCGTGCGCAGGGGGATACGAAACCCCCTTCACCGGATCGCCGGCCTGGACGGCACCGATTTCAAACATACCGAGGAAACGGACCGGAGGATGGTGGCGCTGCCCGTTTATCCGACACTGTCCGGGGAGCATGTAAATAACATCGCAAAGGGAATACGAGCCGTGTTGTAACCCGGTTGGCTAAAGGTGTTATCTAACGGCGTTATCCAACCGCGTTTGCTGCAATAAAAACGGCGGGACGGTTGTTCAACTGGTGTGAGAGCGGCGGGAAGAAGGTGAAGCTGACGTGAAAAGAGTCGGGATCGTCCTGAGGGACGGGAGCGGAAGGCCGGCCAAAGCCGCCGGTCTGCTCATTAAGCATCTTCAGAAGAGATCGGTGGAGCATATCATTATCCATTCAGGGGATGAGGAGATCGATCCCGAAAAGCGCGCGAAGCGCGCGCTGATACCGGAATGTGACGTCGCCTTTGCGTTCGGCGGAGACGGAACGCTTCTCTTTACCTCGAGGGTTTTTTCACGATACGGAATACCCATCGTGGGCATAAACCTCGGCGGGCTCGGGTTTATCACGGAATTCCGGGAGGAGGAGGTCATCGAATGCGTCGAGTGCTTCTTCCGCGGTTCCTTTTCCACGGAAAAACGGATGATGGTGGATGTCCGGATAGAGAGAAACGGCACCGAGATGTTCGCCGAACACGGTCTCAACGATATGGTTATCAGCACGGGCGGTATTTCGAGGCTCATCGAAATGGAGATCAGGAGCGGCGACACCCTGATCGGGACCTATCGTGCCGACGGGATCATCGTGGCGACCCCCACGGGATCCACCGCCTATTCGCTTTCGGCGGGCGGACCCATACTCGATCCGACCATGAAGGCGTTCCTCATCTGCCCCATCTGCTCGCATTCGCTCGGGGCCCGTCCTCTCGTTCTCCCGTCCAGGGACAACGTAACCCTTTACGTGCTCTCTAAAAAAAGACCCGCGGTCGTGACGGTCGACGGCCAGATCGCATTCGATCTCATCGACGGGGACCTCGTGCGGGTGAGACGTTCGAAGATCGTCACGAAACTCGTTTCGCTGAACAAGAGGAGCTTTTACGATATCGCGCGCGAGAAGCTCTCATGGAAAGGATAGCGGGGCAGGCGGAGAAGCAAACGGATGCTGAAAGAACTTTACATTAAAAACTACGCGCTCATTGACGAGATGACCGTCCGTTTCAGCCGCGAGCTCACCGTTCTTTCAGGGGAAACGGGGGCCGGTAAGTCCATCATCGTGGGCGCGCTCGGGCTCGTGCTCGGTGAAAAGGCAAAGACCTCGCTTATCCGCGCTGGAATGGATACCTGCACCGTCGAGGGCCGTTTCTCGGTTCCCGGTTTCCACCCCTCCGCCGATCTGATCGAACGTATGGGGATAGAAGCCGAGAACGGAGGGCGTGAGGTCGATATCGTCATCAGACGGGTCATCACCGCGTCAGGCACCTCAAAGAGCTATATAAACGGCCTGCAGGTCACGGTTCGGGACCTGCAGAACGTGACCGGGCTGCTCATAGACATACACGGTCAGCATGAGCATCAATCGCTCCTGCAGGTCAGAAACCACCTCTCACTCCTTGACAGGTACGGCAAACTGCACAATGACCTCGCCCTCTATGCGGAGAGCTACGGACGGCTTCAGGAACTGAGAAAAACGCTGCGTGAGAGTATCATCGACGAGCGGGAGCGAACGCGGAGAATTGAGATACTCAGGTACTCGGCGGATGAAATCGCCAGGGTGAACCCGGCCGAGGGTGAGGAAAAAGACCTGGAGGAGGAGTACAAGGTTCTTCGCCATTACGAGGAGCTCGTGGGTGCTGTCCGTGATTCCTGTGAATGGCTGCAGCAGGATGAAGGCTCCGCATATGCCCTTCTCGCACGTTCCGTGGAGAGGCTGGGACGGGTCAGGGAGTTTTCGAGCGAGATAGACGGTGTGCTGGCCGAGCTCGAGGCGGCGGCGGTTACGGTGAATGACGGGGCGCGCAGCCTCATGAATTTCGTGGAATCCGTCGAATACGAACCCGGCCGCATCGATGCCATTCAGAGCCGGATCGAACAGATAAAGAATCTCAAGAAGAAATACGGGGATACCATAGAAGAGGTGCTCGGGTACCGGGAGAAGTGCATTCAGGAGCTCGAGGGGCTCGAAACCCACGATCAACGGATACGGGAGCTCGAGGAAAAGATCGAGGAGGAGAGGCGAAATGCCTGCAGGCTCGCGCTCGCGCTTTCCGCGCAGAGAAGAATCGCGGCGCAAACGCTCATGGAGGGGGTGATGACCGAGCTGCGGTTCCTGAGCCTCGACAAGTCCCGATTCCAGGTCGGTATTTCATACCGGGAGAACCCCGAGGGCGAGATCGAGATTGACTCCAAACGGTACGAGCTTTCTTCCACGGGCATGGATCACGTCGAGTTCATGATCACGACAAATCCCGGAGAGCCGCTCAGGCAGCTCAGGAACGTCGCGTCGGGTGGGGAGCTCTCGAGGATCATGCTCGCAATAAAGACCGTTCTGGGACAGGCCGATCCCATTCTCACCTTCGTTTTCGACGAGATCGATGCCGGCATCGGGGGCAGGGTCGCATGGGCGGTCGGTGAACGTCTGAAGGGTATCTCGCTCTTCAAACAGATTCTCTGTATCACCCATCAGGCCCAGATAGCTTCAAAGGGTAAGATGAATGTACGCGTCTCCAAGGAAAGCGTCGCCAGGGAGAATAGCGAGGAACGTACGGTTACGCGCGTCGCCGAGCTCGACGGCCCGGACCGGGTGGAGGAGATAGCCCGCATGATAAGCGGTAAAAAAATCAGCGATGCGGCACTGAAGCAGGCGCGCGAGATGATCGGAGAGAAGTGAAGCAGTGCTGGTATGCGCCGAACGGGTTTTTCGGACAAAACGTCGGGAATTCCCCTAGAGGCTGCCTTTTAAGTCAGACTTCGAAAGTTGCTTCCGAAGGACGCCTTCTCTTTCAATTTGTATAATTGCCGTTTCTGGGCTATAATCAAAGGTGTGGGCCGGTATTACCAGAGATCGGGAGGCAGTGTGAGAAAGATAACGATAGGTGCGGTCATTTTATTTTTCATTTCAGTTTCACTTTTCGCGGAGATCTCGATGACCGAGGTCTACAAAAATATAGAAAAGGCGTCCGAAACCAATACGCCCGGGTCCTACACGGTCCGTGTGGACAATGACAGTTTCAATGAGGCGCTCAGCGACCTGCCCGAAGAAATACTCACCGGCAAGGGAGCGCCCGCGGTCGTGGTTGCGTTTAAAAAGGGAGAGGGCGTGAGCATCATCATAGAAAATATAAAGGCAGAATACGCCTCCCTCTTCTCTATCTATGAGGAATATCTGCGGTTCTCCGGCATATCCAAGGTGCAGAATCCGATCGAGCTCGCTGAGGTCATCGAGGCGGATGCGATCAGGATTTACCGCGAGGACGGTTCAAACATCATCCTTCAGGCATGGGACCCCGATCACAAGGACAATAGAGAGACATACGCCCTCTTCACACTGGACCGGAAGAAATGGGTCATAAGGGAGGCGGTTTACTATCTCGACGGGAGCGCGTACGTTCGGGTCAGCAATGAGTACGCTTCTTACGGTTCGTACTACATGCCGTCCAGGATTTCACTGACGAACCTGGTTGAAAATACGAGCGACGTTTTCGTGTTCGAAGATTATCTCTTCAAGTGATACCACCCGTTTAAGTGCTGCGGAGTATGGCTGCCGTATAAACGGACGTGCCCCGTCACTGCGGAGAAAGGGGACGAGTGAATGGATATTCCCGATCCTTCCTCCTATTCCGTACCGGCCGAATACGTACACGGAATGGGTGTGGCCGGGCCCGAGACCGAACCGCCCGACGAGGTCGTGACGGAGCCCCCGAATCCCCCGCCGGAAGAGGTTCCTCCTCCCCATGAGCGGACGGAAACGGCGGGTGTGGAGCCGGCGCCCGGAGAACATACCGGTGCGGTGACAAGGGAAAGAGGCGCTTATACCGAGGAGGGTGTAGGCTCCAATGTTGATGTCGAAGCTTAGCCTTTTGGATGGGTGCTATGGCAGATAAGCAGATGAAGCTCAAATTCAACGAGGAAGTGTCCTCCCTCAAGAAGAAGATCGAGGAAGTTCGCCGGAAGATCGGCGTGCTTGAA
>CAYWUT010000093.1:0-13683 GCA_964460545.1 uncultured Spirochaetota bacterium | reverse complement strand
TGAAGAGTATGAAGCACAACTGAGGCATGTCAAAGAACCAGTTCCTAAATCCAAGGTCTTGTCGACTATAACTATCTGAGTGTCCAGTTTTAGGGGTTCACTCCAATGTTTATAAATATCTATCTCATAATAAGATCCAGTAAAATTTATATATAGATTAGTCTTAGTTGATGTACGAGCCGAAGGTCTTCCTGACCCAGAAAAGCGCGACAAGAGCAGATGTGACGTTTCCGATGATTATGCCATACCATATACCGTAGATACCGAGGTTCGTGGTGTACACCAGTATGTAGGCCAGCGGAAGTGAGACCCCCACGATACGTATGATGGTAAGCACGAGCCCGGGCAGGGCGCGGCCTATACCCTGGAATGCCGACTGGGCGATTATGGCGATCCCTCCCATTACGAAGCTGAACTCCACGATGCGCGTCTGCAGTACCGCGTACCGCACGACCTGGTCCACCGTTGAGAAGAAGGGAAAGATGCGGGACGCGAAGAGAACGAGCAGGCCCGCGAGAAAAGCGGTCACCACCAGCATGGTAAAGAGGCCCACCTTCCAGATATCCAGGACGCGGCGGTAATTTTTCCTCCCGAAGTTCTGCCCGATCATGGTGAGCATGGCGGAACCGAAGGAGAGCATGGGCACGAGAATGATGTAGTCGAACCTGCCGCATATGGAAAAAGCGGTAAGCGCGAGCGGGTCTATGGACATGATGAGGCGGTTGAAGAATATGAAGCTTATGGCCATGCTGATGTGCCCCGCGCTCTGCGGAATACCTATAATCACGATCTGCTTGACGATGCTCGCCTTGATGTTTCTCGGTTTCCACTCTATGGGGACGGTCGTTTTCTTCTTCTGAAAGAGAAAGAAAACGTATATGAACGGCACGATCTGGGAAACCACGGTCGCGAGTCCCGCGCCTCCGACTCCCATCTTCAAATAGAAGATGAAAACGGGATCGAGCGCGATATTCGTCATGGTGGAGATGATCATGGCGTACATAATGTGCTTCATGAGTCCCTCGCCCATGAGTATGCCCGCGAACACGTCGAGCACGATCATCATGGCCCCGGCCGGGAGAATGTACCTGAGGTATTCGAGCCCGTGCGTGAAGTAATCGTCCTTCGCCCCGAGCAGGCGGAGCATCCGCTCGTCGAAGAGATAGCCCAGCACGAGCACTACGGCCGCGAGTATGAGGCCGATGAAGAGCCCGGACTCGGCCGTCCGGTCGAGAACGTACTTGTCTTTTGCTCCGATGGACCTCGCCACGAGCGAGCTCGTGCCGATCATGATGCCCGACGCGAGCGCGATGACGAAGAAGAAAACGGGAAACACGATGCCAACGCCCCCTACGTAGGAAGGATCGGCCAGGTCGATGCGGCTTATCCAGATGGTGTCCACGATGTTGTAGAGTATCTGGAACACCATGCCGAAAAATATCGGAAAGGTCAGCTTAACGAGCGGCGCGAGTATGGGGCCCTCGAACATCCCCGGTATCTCTTTATGCCCGCCCGTACCATCCCGGGGAACATGCTCGTCAGACATGACAGCCTCGCTTTTAAGGATTGTAAAAGAATACCGATGAGCACCCGCAGGCTCAGCCCGGAAGTATTCGTTTTTTGCGGGCACTAAATATACATCCGGCGGTGCGTGGAGAAAAACGGTTTTTTCATTTTTTAGATTATTTTTTAACACTGGTTGTGACGGATTTATGGTTGACGGGACCGTGCTTTTCCCGTAGGATTGAGTATTACCGGGATGGGCGATACTATGGATGACGAGCGTGTATTTGCCAGGTTTCTGGGTCTCAAGCTTTTAAGTTACAGACAGAAGGAAAGCGGCCAGTACGTGGGGTCGGGGTTGCTCAATCCGATCATTGACCGGTTAAGCCTTATACCCGTGATTTTTTTTTTACAGGCGAAGTTCTACAAGCAGTATAAGGACCTGGGAGAGTGGCACGGAAAGCGTGTGGCCAACCCCTTCGCGCCTCCGGTCGGGTCCCGTCCCCAGATGCGGGCACTGAAGAACCTGGTGAAAACGCACGTGCTGGGAAGGGCCTTTCCCCTGGCCATGACCTTTGCAGTGACCTACCGGTGCCAGTGCAACTGTGTGCACTGCAGCGCCTCCGACCATGTTCGTGAGAACGATAAAGAGCTCACCACCGAAGAGGCCAAGCGGCTCATAGACGAGAGCATCGATCTGGGTATCTCCATAATCGCGTTTACGGGCGGCGAACCGCTTCTGCGAAAGGACATATTCGAGCTCATCGAGTACGTAGACCAACGCAAGGCCATGCCCATAATATTCACGAACGGCCTTCTGCTGACCGACGAGAACATCGATCGCCTGGCCGACGCCGGCCTTTATACACTTTTCGTCAGTCTCGACAGTATTTCGGCTGAGGAACATGACCGGAAACGGGGTTGTCCCGGTCTGTACGACCGGGCGGTCAGCGGTTTGAAGAAGATGAAGGAAAAGGGGGTGTTCGTCGCGATCTCCTCTTATGCGGGAAAGACCTCCACGAATGAGGGCATGTATAAAAAAATGTACGAATTCGCTCAGGAGCTGGGTGTTCACAATCTCATACTATTCGACAATGTACCGACAGGCAGGATGATGAAGGACACCTCTGAAATGCTCACGCGCGAGCAGCGCGAGGAGATACTCGCATACAGCCTGGAAGTTTTTAATAACAGCATTATTCCGCCCCTGTCTTCACAGGCCTGGCAGAACTCCCTTGCCGGTTATCTCGGAGGCATCGGGTGCCTGGCCGCGAATATCCAGTACTATGTGTCCGCCTACGGAGATGTCGCGCCCTGCGATTTCACGCCACTCGGGTTCGGGAACATACGGGAAGATCCTCTCGGGGACATATGGAAGAGGATGATTAAACATCCCGCGTTCAAGAAGCGGGTGCAGTTCTGCAGGATGCAGAATCACGGGTTTCGAAGCTGCTACATCGACCCCATTCCGGACAACGCGACCCTGCCGTATCCGATTTCGAAACTGCCGGCCGTCGACTTTCTCGCGGCCGGGCCAAAGAACTGAGCAGCGGGTTTACTCCCAGAGCCTGAAGGGCGGGTAATCGTCCGTCAGCAGCCCCACGTACGCCCATACCCGGACAGCCCAGCGGGCTATTCCCGTGTTGATCTTGAAAATGTCCTCGTTGTACTTCTTCGTGAAGAGCAGGATAAAGGCGATG
Organism: uncultured Spirochaetota bacterium; assembly: GCA_964460545.1. Lineage (GTDB taxonomy): Bacteria > Spirochaetota > B62-G9 > B62-G9 > DRHN01 > CAYWUT01. The sequence continues at coordinate 10,480 of CAYWUT010000093.1, read as the reverse complement.
ATGACGGCGAGCCCGTAAATGAGCCCGATAACGGGAGCGGACTTATCATCCCCGAAATGCCCCAGACCCCAGCCCATGAGCGGGCTCAATACGATATAGTGGGGAAAAGCGAGCAGCCACTTGACGAAGATGAGGCCGCGGGAGAGGCGCTCGGGGTATTCGATTTCGAGGTCCGCCGGATAATCCTCGGATTTCAGGGAGAAGGGCGGGTATTCGTCCGTACCCAGTATCCAGTATCCGTAGAACCCGACCCGCCATGTCCACCTGAGCACGCCGACGGTAAAATTGAAGAGGGGTTTCGGGTATTTCGCGGTGAAGAGAATGGCGAAGAACGCGATGATCGTGACCACGGACACAGCGGCCCAGAGGAGCGCCAAAACCACGAAGTGGGGTATGAGGAGCAGCCACTTGACGATCCAGAGCGCCCGCGAGGGCGGTTTATCAAGAGACGCGGTCAGTGTAACGGGAGAAGATTGTGCCATAAAAAATCTCCTTTGAATTAAGTGATGAAGATTCGTTCCTCCTGCGGCATATGTTTAAAACCATTGATCAGCCGTTTTTTCCAAAGGTCTACCGTCAAGTCATACCATATAATCCCTGAAAAGTGTATTTAAGATTGTGTCAAAATTTACCGGCGTATTGCTCCCGACCGCATTTTCACTCAGAAACGAGAAATGCGTCGAGCTTATCGATGAATTCGTCAACCTTCTTTTCCTGCCCGGGCTCACGCGGTCCTTTTTGGGACTGGAGTTTTATTGAAAGCGGCGTCTCGAGCACGTGGTCGGCGGTTCCGGCATTTGTCACTATACCGGACATTTTTTCATAACCGTCTTTCCACGGCCCGCCATGTGTATAGAAGACAGCGGCCCGCGGGATGGGGCTGTCAAGGATACTCCCCAGTTTTTTCACGAATTTCGCGGAAGCACGGTCCGGTGAGCCTATGATAACCCGTGAGCCCACGATAAGCCCATCAGGCGGTTCCCCCGCAATGTCCTTCGGTTTGAGGTCTTTCACGTTTCCCGTGTTGACGGTGTGTTTATCCTGCAGGCGTGTCGCGAGCTCTTCGCAGAGGCCGCGGCAGTTCCCGAATTTCGTGCTGTAAACGAGTAAGAGCTTCATAATGATCCTCCATCCGGTGTATTCGCATTATACAGCAGTTACCGGTATTCACGCCACTAGAAATAATAAGATCGTCGTCTCGTTTCAAGTAATCCGGATAGTGCAACGCTTTTACATCCCGCATTTCTGGTTTATCCCTCTAGAATACGAACATAATTTCTATCGATGTAATTTTGTACTTGACAGGGTCCCTTGAAACCTGTTTATAATAGACGTAAAGATAATTGTCGATGATACGGGTCCGGGTATGGACCGTCGTATGAACGGAAAAAGTACAGGAGGTGCCGGGCGTGTCCGCGGAAAACGATACTGTGAAGATTCTCAGGGTAAACATGAAAGAGGAGGCGGTTTCCCATGAGCCTCTCGCCCGGAAATGGCACCTGGTAGGCGGGCGGGGCCTCATCGCGGGGATCATGCGGGAGGAAGTTCCTCCTGAAACCGATCCCGTGGGAGCGGGAAACAAGATCATAATCGCATGCGGGCCGCTTGCCGGTACCAATGCTCCCCAGCTCGGAAGGATATCCCTAGGGGCAAAGAGCCCGCTCACTTTCGGTGTAAAGGAATCGAACGCCGGCGGACCGGCGGCACAGAAGCTCGACCGCCTCGGTATACGGGGGGTGATTATAGAAGGAACGCCCTCCGGCGGCCGTTTGTTCGTACTTCATATCAGCGGAGAAGGAGCGGAGCTTCATGAAGCAGGGCAGTACCGGTCCATGGGTGTGTTCGAGCTCGTCGAACTGCTGCAGAAAAAATACGGCACCAAACACGCGTACATAGGAATCGGTCCCGCGGGCGAGCGCCTTTCCAGCGGGTCATCGGTTTTTCTCACCGACATGCGCGGGGACCCTTCACGCCAGGCGGGCAGGGGAGGGCTTGGCGCCGTCCTGGGGTCAAAGGGGATTAAGGCGATCGTTATCGACGATGAAGGCGTTTCCATGCCCCAGCTTTCGGATCGTGCCGCTTTTAGGTCGGCTGTCAGGGAATGGGTCGCCATGATAAGGAAGGACGTTGTGTGCAACCTCTTTTCGACCGAGGGAACGCCCTTTACCATAGCCTCGAACAGTTACCAGGGCACGATGCCGGGCAACAATTACAGGACAGGGAGGCCCGACGGGTTCGAGCGCGTGACCGGAGAGGTGATTCGGCGGCGCGTGCATGAAAACGGAGGGTACATGCACGGGTGCATGCCCGGGTGCGTGGTCAAATGCTCCATTAACTATGTCGATGCCGGGGGAAAGGCGGCGGCGGCGTATGAGTACGAGGCGGTTTCGCTGATCGGCACCAATCTCGGGCTCACCGATCCCGATATTATCGGTGATATAAAGCACAGATGCGACGATATCGGCCTTGATTTCATCGAGCTCGGGAGCGCTCTCGGCCTGGTCGGTGAAAAAGAGGGGGCCCTGGGAAACACCGATTTCTTCCTGGACCTCATGGACCAGGTCCGGAGCGGAAGCGGCCTCGGCAGGACCCTGGGGAACGGCGTGGTGGAGACGGCCAGGAAGCTCGGGATATCCAGGGTACCGGCGGTCAAGGGACAGGCCCTGCCCGCGCATGATCCGAGGGCGGTCAAGGGCATCGGGGTCACGTACAGGACGAGCCCCATGGGCGCGGACCACACCGCGGGGCTCACATACCGCAATCCCCTGGCGGCCGAGGGGCAGGTCATGAATTCTCTCAGGTTTCAGCTCCGTGCGGCCGCGTGCGACACCTTCGGATACTGCCTCAACGCGATGCCCGGCAGACAGGCCTCGATCTACGATTTCGCCGCACGGCTCCTGAACGCCCGGTTCGGCGTCGAGGTCACGGCGGACGACATCATGGAGATTGCGAAACAGACCATCAGGGACGAGCGGGCTTTCAACGAGAAATCGGGTTTCGAGACGGTGCATGGTCCTTTTCCCGAGTTTTTAAGGAATGAGCCCCTTCCCCCGACGAACCAGGTGTTCGATGTGGACGAAGATGCAATTTCGAAGATCTGGGACCGTATGGAGGATTACAGGGAGCCGGTAAAGGTATGGGAGGTACGTTTTCCCCGCATACCCGCAATGCTCTTCGGTATCGGCACCGGCGGGAAGATCGGAAAAGAGGCCGCGCGATTGGGCATGAAGAGCGCGCTCATCATCGCGGACCCGGTCATGGAAGAGCTCGGCCGTACGGAGGAAATAAAATCCCTGCTCGCGGGATACGGTGTTTCAGCCGCGGTGTTTACCGGCGTTCAGCCCGACCCTCCCATCGAGTCGATCGAGAAAGCGGCCCGTGTATACGATAAGAACGGGTGTGACGGGCTCATAGCAGTCGGAGGGGGAAGCTCCATCGATACGGCAAAGTCGACCGCGGTACGGGTTTCCCAGTCCGGTCCGCTCCGGGAGTATGAGAACATGGTGGGAGGGAAGGCGAAAATCAAGCCACCGGTGCCACCGCTGATCGCGGTCCCCACCACGTCGGGAACGGGAAGCGAAACCAACCAGTTCGCCATAGTCACGGACTCGAAGAGAAACGTCAAGTTCACCGTGATGAGCGACCACATCATACCGGCACTCGCGGTTCTGGACCCGCGTATCTGCTCCACCATGCCGAAACCGGTAACCGCGCAAACGGGAATCGACGCGCTCGCCCACTGCGTGGAGGGTTATACGGGCATGAACGACGAGTATCACCCCTACTACGAGGCACTCGCCCTCTACGGAGTGCAGCTCATAGGCCGGAGCCTGAGAAGAGCATTCGAAAACGGGGACGACCTGGAGGCGCGCAGGGACATGTGCATGGCAGCCTCGTTCGGCGGAATATCATTCACAAAGGGGCTCGGGCTCGGGCACGCGATCAGCCATGTGCTCGGCGCTTTTCACCATCTCTCCCATGGAAGCGGATGCGCCCTCGGCCTGCTCTGCCATGTTCGAGCGAACGAACCGGTGTGTGCAGACCAGTATTCCAGGCTCGCGTGGGCCCTGGGCGGGGGCGACGGGCTGCTCGACGCGCTCATCAACCTGTACCGCGACCTCTCCATTCCAACGCGCATCAGGGAGGCGGGTATAAGCGAGCGTGACCTCGATCACGTTGCATTCGAAACCGCCGGCAATGCGGTCAACCTCGCGGCCAACCCGTACCCCATGAGCGAAAAGTCGATACTCAGGATCTTGAAGGAATTCTATTGATTAAGGACGGTTACACTCCGGCTTCACTTACGTGCGTTCGTTCCGGATCAATTCCGGAGAAAATAAAGTAACCAATGAGGGGATAAAAATTATGAAAGAATTGGATGTATTACCATGTCACGATGAGCGGGGGAAGCTCGATCTGGGCTCGATCGAACTCTACCGGTATACACCGTCTCTGAAGGAGGAGCTGGATAAAGGTGTATTGACCGGGGAAGACGCTCTCCGGCTTTACAGGGGAATGTTACTGCACCGGGCTTTTGAGTATACCATCCGGGACCTCGATTCCAAGCGCTTCGTTCCCTGCGAAGGATTCGAGTTCCGGGGATCTACGCACCTGAGCGTGGGGCAGGAGGCGGCACAGATCGGCGCGATATCCGCATTGTCACGAAACGATTACATCGCCGTCCATCACCGGGCGCACGGACACTGCCTGGGAAAGGGGCTGTACGCCTATCACGCAATGACCGAAGACGAGCTGAAAGCAATATTGAGTACCGCGGCTGACAATGAATTCGACGCGAGCGGATACGATAACACGCTCGAAGCGGTCATCGATTATCATTTGTACCGAATGATAGCCGAAGCGCTCGGGAAAGAGGCCGGCTACTGCAGGGGACGTGGCGGTGCCATGCACATAGCCGACTTCTCGGTCGGCCACCTCGGAGCAAACGCAATCGTGGGCGGAGGTTTCCCCATAGCGACGGGCGCAGCGCTGGGCGTTGCCAAGCTGGGGGAGGACAGGGTCGTTCTCTGCGCGATCGGAGACGGTTCCATGAACAACGGCGTCGCGCATGAATCGATGAACTTCGCGACCATGGCCCAGTTTAAAAAGGGACTTCACGTGATCTACTACGTGGAGAACAACCAGTACGGCATGACGGGTCAGCAGAAAGGCGAGGTGACGAATATTCAGTACCTCTCCAGGCGCGGGGCGGCTTATAACGAGGATTCGATGCACGCGGAAACCATATGCGGCATGAACGTGCTTACCGTACGGGATGCAGTATCCCGGGCACGCGAACTCTGCCTGAAGGGAGAGGGGCCGGTGCTCATCGAGGCCAACACGTACCGTTTCTGGGGACACAACTTCAAGGACAAGGGAACATCGTACAGAAAGGATTCCGAAACAGAGGCCTGGAAGAAGCATGATCCTGTCGACTGGTTCAGAGGGGAGCTTATAAAGAATAATATCCTGAGTGAAAAGGAAGCCGAGGCCGTCTGGGAATCATCGAGGACGAAGCTTAAAAACTTCACGATCATGGCCGCGGAAAGCAGGTATCCGACCGTTGACGCCATGTACGACGGCCTCTACGCGGACACCACGAGTGACTTGATCGGCGACCGTTACAAAACGACGAATATTTTAAAATCCCCCAGGAAGTTCAAGAGGGACAGCGACGGCATGCTTCTGGGGAGGCACGCTGTTGCGGAGGCGCTGGCCGAGGAAATGCTCCGGGACAGGCGAGTCGTTCTCTGGGGCGAAGACATAGCCGCGTACGGCGGCGCATACAACGCCACCCTCGGACTCCTGGACACCTTCGGCCCGGACAGGATTTTCAACACGCCCATTTCCGAGGCCACCATAATCGGTACCGGTGTGGGAGCCGCCCTTGTCGGGCTTCGTCCCGTTGTGGAGCTCATGTACATAGACTTCATTCTCATGGCCATGGACCAGGTGGGAAATCAGGCAGCCAAGACGCGGTACATGTTCGGTGGTCAGTCGGATATTCCTCTCACCATTCGAACCACGATCGGCGGCGGAAAGGGGTACGCGGGCCAGCACGCGCAGAGTCTCGAATCCATAGTCACGCAGTTTCCGGGTCTGAAGGTCGTGATCCCATCCAATCCCTACGATCTGAAGGGCCTGTTGAAAACGGCCATTCGGGACGACAACCCGGTGTGCGTCATCGAGCACCAGATGGGTTATCTGGAAAAGGCGGTCGTGCCGGAGGAGGATTACACCATTCCGTTCGGCGAGGCGAAGGTGGTGCGCGAGGGAAAGGACATCACGGTCATATCCTATTCACAGATGGTGAACAGGACGATGCAGGCCGCGGATATGCTCGCCGAAGAGGGCATAGAGGTGGAGCTTGTCGACCCGAGAACGCTCGTACCCCTCGACGTCGAGACGCTCGCAGCTTCGGTGAAGAAAACGGGCAGGGCCGTCATCGTGACCCAGGCCCCCTATACCGGAGGGTTCGCCAGCCATATCTCGCACGAGATAACGCTCAACGTTTTTAAGGACATGAAGTGCCCGGTCAGAATAGTGTCGGCATACGATGTTCCGCCTCCGATGTCACATCCGCTCGAGGTGGAGAACATGCCTGAACCGGAGCGGATCGCCAGGAGTATCAGGGAGACGCTCAAGCCGTAATCTTCCGGCGGAAGCGCCGGTATAAATACCGGGAACGGCGGCGTGACGGATCCGTCACGCCGACTAACACTGCGGCCTTGCATGAACGGTAAACAAAGCGGGGAAACACCATGAACGAGCAGGACATCAGGATGCTTCTGCCCAAGATGGCAAGCCTCTACTATCTGGAGGATATGAACCAGGACCAGATAGCTAGAAGGTTCAATATCAACCGCGTGCGCGTCTCCAGGTACTTGAAGAAGGCCCGGGAGATGAACATCGTCGAGATCAAGGTCCATTACCCGAACCGGCATTACGGGGAGCAGGAGAGAATGCTCGAGAAGCGCTTCGGTTTGAAGGAGTGCACGATCGTGCCGTCGCACGATAATTCAGAGGGCATAGTCGGGGAAATGGCGAAAATACTCTCTAACCGGCTCACGCGCATACTGAGGGACGGCGATGTGCTGGGAGTCAACTGGGGTCTCACGCTCAGGGAAACCGTATCCCTCATGCGGATGCCCGGGCGGCTCGATGTCAGGGTCGTGCCGGTTGTGGGAGGTATAGGGGTCATTGAGAGCGGCATTCACACGAACTCCATTGCGCGTAAACTGGCCGACGTGATCGGCGGAATAAGCTATGTCATAAATGCTCCCGCGATCCTGGACAGCAGTGAAGCGAAGGAAATCCTCATGAAGGACAGCAATACGAGGGAGGTTTTTGAGCTGCTCCGGGAGCTCACTTGCGCCGTTTTCTCATTCAGCGACCTCGGTCCGCATGCCTCGTATGTGAAAACAGGCCTCATCAAGGATGAAGAGGTGGAGTATTTAAAACGAGCCGGCGCGGTCGGCGACGTCAACCTGGATTTCCTCAACCGGAGGGGGGAGCATGTCGAAAGCATGCTGGACGACAGGATCATCGCGCTTCCGGTCTCGGAGATCAGGAAGATTAAAAACGTCATCGGAATAGCGTACGGGAAAAGAAAGTGTGAAATTGCAAAGGCCGTTCTCGCGGGAGGCATCGTCAACAGCCTTATTATAGACAGCGAACTTGCCGACTGTGTTCTTTCGGGTAAGGGCCGGATCGGCGGCGGTTCCGGAGAACGGGAGGGTGGGGGGGAAAAAGACCAATGAGGATCGTATTTCTTGAAGAAGACACGGTGGTGCTCGACGGGGACGTCGATCTGAGCGGGCTGAAGGCGTTTGGAGAGTACGAGGGGTTCACGCTCTCTCCCGCGGAGGACCCGCTTCCCGCATGCGGAGGAGCGGATATCGTGATCGTCAACAAGATGCCCATGACCGGGGAGCGGATGCGGTCCCTGCCCGGTCTGAAGTGTATATGCGTGGCCGCAACGGGATACGACAACGTGGATATAGAATCGGCGCGCGAGCTGGGGGTGCGCGTAGCCAATGTAGCCGGTTATGCCGCGGTATCGGTCGCGCAGCATGCTTTTGCAATGATACTGCACTTTGCAGTGAAGCTCTCCCTCTATGCAGGGGACGTGTCCCGGGGGGAATGGGAGTCCTCCACGAAGTTCAACCTTCTCCGCTATCGTACCTTCGAGCTGAAGGGGAGAAAACTGGGTATTATCGGTCTCGGAGCGATCGGAAAACAGGTCGCGGCTGTCGGAGAGGGATTCGGCATGGAGATTATTCCCTATGACATCGCGGATTTGACGCCCCTGGGATACCGCAATCTCGAGCTCGACTTTGTGCTTGGAGAATCGGATGTCATTACCGTTCACTGCCCGCTGACGGAGGAAACGAGAAACCTCATCGACGCGAACGCGTTCAGCAAGATGAAAAAATCCGCCTTTCTCATCAACACCGCGCGCGGGGGCGTTGTAAACGAAGCAGACCTCGCGGATGCCTTGAACAGCGGGACCATAGCGGGCGCCGGGGTCGACACTCTCTCACATGAGCCGCCTCGGGAAGGAAACCCGCTGACCGGAAAGGTAAAAAACCTTATCTTAAGCCCGCATACCGCCTGGACGACCGTCGAAGCGCGCCAGAGACTCGTGGACGGTGTGGTTCGCAGTATAGAGTGTTTCATCGCGGACGATCCGACGGGTTTTATAGTTTGAAAGTGGAACACACCCAAAGCCGCCGCCGAGTACGAAAACATTAACTCGGAGTAAAAACGGGTCGGCAGGAAGAGGAATATCGGAGAAGAACATGCACGCTGAAAAAGTTCGGAATTATTTGCGCGACAAGCACATGTATTTCGAGGATATCGATTTCGAGGAATGCTGTACGAATTTCATGGAGGAGATGCACCGCGGACTCGAAGGGAGTGAGTCCAGCCTGAGGATGATACCGACCTATATAGAGGGTGAGGGAGAAATACCGGTGAACACGCCGGTCATTGCAATGGATGCGGGCGGAACCAATTTCAGGGTGGCGGTCGTTGTCTTTAACGAGGAGAGGAATCCGCGCATTGAAAAATACAGTGTCTACGAGATGCCCGGCGTGGCAAAGAGGGTGGGGAAGAGCGAGTTCTTCGATATCATCGCCCGGTACATGGACCCTGTTGTAAACAGAAGCGACCGGATCGGGTTCTGTTTTTCCTATCCCACGGAGATTCTCCCGAACAGGGACGGGAGGCTCGTCTTTTTTTCAAAAGAGATAAAGGCGGCCGAGGTAATCGGGGAGCTGATCGGCGAGAACCTGAATGCAACCCTGAGCAGGGGGGGGAGGGACGATCCGAAAAAGATCGTGCTCGTCAATGACACGGTAGCCACCCTGCTTGCCGCAAGGGCTTTCTGCGCCGACCGGGAATACGACGGTTATATAGGTTATATACTGGGTACGGGCAACAACTGCTGCTACATCGAGGAGAACGTCAATATTCGGAAAAAGACCGAGCTCGATCCGGGAAGAGGCCAGATTATAAACACCGAATCGGGAAATTTCTCGAAGTCTCCGAGAGGCATGATCGATAAAGTCTTCGACGATTCTACGATCAATCCCGGGGACTATTCCTATGAGAAGATGGTTTCGGGAGCTTACTTCGGCGGTTTGTGCTCCGCGTGTATCGGTGCCGCGTGCAACGACGGCCTCCTGTCAGACCGGTTTCGCGGCGCATACGAAAAGGTAGGCGTACTCGACACGAAAGGTATAAATGATTTTATGATGAATCCCGGAAATAACGTAAATCCGCTGGCACGGGCGCTGAAAAGCGGGAACGCGGACGACGGGCCGATTGTCTATCTTCTCATCGATTACATGATATGGAGGGCGGCCCTGCTTGCTGCGGTGCCGCTCGCATCCGTTATGCTGAAATCGGGGAGGGGTAAGGACCCCTGTAAACCCGTGTGCATCACGGCCGAGGGTTCGGTTTTTTACGGGCTCAAATCACTCAGACGGCGCACCGAGTCCTTCCTGGAGTATTTTACCTGCCGGAAAAACGATCTCTATTTCGAGGTTGTTGAGGTGGAAAACGCCGCCCTGATAGGCGCGGCTATTGCGGGGCTGCTCAATTGAGCCCGGGACAGGGCCGCGTCGCGTTACGAAAATCCTTTCATTCGATATGTTAAAATTCTGTATTTGCCGAATTGTTTCGCATAGTGATCATCGTACTGTTCCTCAAAATCTGAAAAGTGATCTTGGAAAATTTAAAACGGTTCGAGTCCTGTCTTGAACAATCCATCTTAATTCCCATCCTGTGATGAGGTGGGGCTTTTTTTCTTCTCGCCAATAACGTTATTCTTGCATTTACCCTCATGAGTGGTATAATCGAAAAGAAAAATATTATATATTGCTATATTTCTGTAAAAAGACTTATAAAGAACAAACCATTAATATTATCTAATCATTTGCTGAATCATATTACGCGATCTAACTGTAGAGAAGGG
>CAYWUT010000092.1:11535-13735 GCA_964460545.1 uncultured Spirochaetota bacterium | reverse complement strand
AAGCATGATTTGTGCTGCTACAGCGTCAACAAATCGTTTTATTTTACGGCCGTTATAATGGGGTCTCAGGCTGTTTTCAGCGGAGAATGTCGTATAACTCTCGTCAAAAACCTGCACTTTAATGTTAAAAAAATCCTCGAGGCTGATTGAGAAATCAAGTGCCTCCCTGCCAGTGTCACCGAGTGTGCCGTCGTTCCTGTAAGGAACACCGACAACAAAATATTCGATTGACCTCCCCTCCAAAAGCTTTTGTAAAAGGGTGAATCCGTAACTGGATCCTTTACGAACTATGACGTCGAACGGAAGTGCCATCTTTTTCTCCGAGTCGCTGATCGCGACACCGATCCGACGCCTGCCATAGTCTAAACCGACGATACAGGACACGATGGACTTATTCACATTGACCGTTTTTGGAATTACCGGAATGCACCGGTGATTTTAGAAGCACACCCCTCTTTGAGGATTGTATGAAGTCTATTATATACTGTAAATCTTCACTCCTATCGTTTTCATCGTACAGAAGCTTGAGCTTGGAAAGAGAGGTGGAAATACTGTTTCCGTTTCTGTAAATAATATTAAAAGCCTTCTTGATCAGTGACCTTCGATCAGGGCTGAATCCATTTCGTTTGAGTCCTATAGCGTTCAGTCCCCTGACCAGGGCTGGATTGCCGTCCACCATCATGAACGGAGGGATATCTTTCGTTACCTTCGTGAGGATTCCGCATATGGAATATCCGCCTATTCTTGTAAACTGATGCGCAACAGAGAATGCGCCTAGAAAGGCGTGGTCCTGCACCTCGACGTAACCTCCGAGACCCGCACCGTTTACCATGATGATATCGTTTCCCAGTATACAGTTATGTGCGACGTGGCTCGCAACCATGAAATAATTCCTGTTTCCAATAACCGTTTCACTCCCCTCTTCGGTACCCCTGTGCACGGTTGCATATTCCCTGATCGTATTGTTATCACCGATCCTGACGAATGTCTCACCGCCCTTATAGGCAAGGTCCTGGGGAAGGTTTCCTATGTACACGTGTCCGTGTATATGGTTTCCGTTTCCTATCGTGGTATTTCCCTCAATGATGGTGCTTGGTCCGATCCTATTGTCGTTTCCGATCCTCACCCTTCCCTCTATGACGGTGAACGGTCCGATATCGTTGTTTTCGCCGATTTCCGCGTTATCATCAATAATTGCGGTTCTGTGTATGGCCATGCTGTATTACCCTCCTGCCGAACACGCCAGGGCCCTCTTATTTTACAAGGTCTATCATAGCCACCATTTCAGCTTCAACAACAATCTTATCTTCTACATATCCCTTGCCCGATACGCGCGCAACCTTTCCTCCGAAACGGTTAAGTTCGATTTCCAGTTTCAGCGTATCACCCGGAACGACCTGACCCCTGAACTTCACTCTGTCTATGCTCATGAAGTAAACGGGTTTGTTCTTGAGGTTGTACTTATAGATGACGAATATTGCAGCGGACTGGGCAAGTGCCTCCACCTGCAGAACACCAGGCATAACGGGATAATCAGGGAAGTGGCCTGTAAAGAAATGTTCATTACCAGTGACGTTTTTCAGTCCGGTCAGGCCGCTGTCTCTGATCTCAACCACCCGATCCACAAACAGGAAGGGGTAGCGATGGGGTATTAATTCTTTTATATCCCCGATCTCCAGAGTTGTTTTTTTCTCGGCCATGAAAAACCTCCTTAAATGAAAAAAGATAACGTGTAAGTATTAAAGCACCCTTACTGTTCCACTTCGAGCTCCAGCTCGAGCGGAGCGAGCGGTTCCGTATTCTGCAGGTCAAGGAGCTTTTCATCCAGCCTGAAGAGAACCCTGTCCGTCAGGTTGACGTCCTCGCTTCCGTATATAAAATTACCGGTATTATCCAGAATAAGGCTGAATCCTTCGAGTTCGCTCGTTTTTCGTATTGCCGCCATGATATCCCGTTCCACTATCTCGAGTATGAGCTCTTCCTCCAGTTCGCCTGTAGTGGAAAGCAGATATTTACTGTAATTGAGGAGACTCAATACCTCGTTCTGCCGCGCTATCTTTGTTTGAATATCGTTTCTCTCAAAGTAGCTCAGCTCGAAGTATCTCTCATTATAATCGGTATAGAGCTCGTCCACGTATTTTTCTCTCATGCTTATTTCGGCATCGAGATATCTTTGGAGGTATGCTTGTACAACGAGATC
>CAYWUT010000092.1:0-11525 GCA_964460545.1 uncultured Spirochaetota bacterium | reverse complement strand
GAGATCGATATCGAGATATCCCACTCTGACGAGCGTTATGGGAAATACAGCGGCAGGGATTAAGAACATAAGCATTGCGAGGATTACGGGCATCCTCGTTTTCCGCATCAACGACCGCACCGCTCTTTCTTTTTTATACATTTTGCATCTCCTTGAGGAGGTGAAAAAACAGGGGAACGTTTCCTCCCGCTTCTTAGAAATACCCCGCTATTGCAAGCACAAAGTCCCAATCCCTGAAGAACTGCTGTCTGTTGACGAATTGCAGTTTACCGACCGAATAGTCATATTTAAACCTTCGAGCCAGATAGAGGCGAATCGGGAAGCCGGGGATGACGACGCTCAGACCGAGTCCGAAACTGTAGTAAAAATCTCTCAGGTTCAGGGAAAAATCACTGGGTTCCGCGTAGATGTTGCTCGCATCGAAAAATGCAAGGGCCCAGAGGAGACGCTCTTCAATGGGGTATCTCTGCTCCAGGCTGAAATTGAGCTCAGACCTGCCCCTGATTGAATAGAGGCTTCCGAACTGGCTCGGATGCTGCCATCCCCTCCCCTCGCTCCACGTATCTATTCTGAGGTAATCGCTGTCGTCAATAACGAGGGGCTGTCCCGGATAGGGAACTATAAATCCGAAATTGAGGCGAGCTGAGAGTACAAACTTACCGAATGTCCTGGCATTGACATTCGAGTCTGTGCTGAGACGAATAAAGTTACTGTATCCTCCGAGAAGACCCCCGTAGAACGCGATATTCTGCGACAGGTAAGTTCCTTTCGTTGCGAAGTAAGAGAGATCCCGCGTATCCCTGTATCCGGTCAGGCTCAGATAGTTTTTCCAGAGGTAGGGCCAGTTGTCATAGTACTGCTCCTGAAGGCTTTCATCGAATGGAATGTACGGAGAATCGACGTAGTTTCTGAAAACAGAGAAACCGAACTCCGAATTAACGCCGTAATACTTCGCGAATCTTCTCCCGAGACGAAGCGCAATCTTGTATGTGTTGTTTACGTAGTCGATGCTCGGCGCATTTGAATAATCGTACGTTACGGTACCATCTGGGTTGATTGTTTCCACTACGCCCGTGGGAAGCTCTTCTCCGCCGGCACTGAGGTTGGGATGGTCGGGGTCATAGGTGTAAATGTAATCCCCGCTTAGAGTTCCATATTCGGTCCTCGCCCATGAGACAGTAATACCGGCTGAAGTGGGTGTATTAAAGAGCCAGGGCTCATCAATACCGACCTCGACCGCCTGGCGGACGAATCCGATGTCTATCTTCTCATGAAGCCTGAGGCCGCGTCCCAGGAAGTTGCTCTCCGAGACCTCTTCAAAGAAAGAGACCCCGTATCCACCCGTCGAGTAGGTCAAACCGAAACTGAAGAGCCCCGTTCTCTGCTCCTCGACGTCGAAGATGAGATCAACGAGTCCCAGCTCTGTTCCGGGCTTAACGTCTATGTTGACCGCGGAGAAATATTGAAGGTTGAAGAGTTTTTCACGGGACCGCTGTATCTTGCCGGCATTGAAAATCTCGCCTTCCATTATTGTGATCTCGCGCTCGATAACGAAGGTTTTCGTTTTTTGGTTTCCCGTTACAAATATGTTTTCAACGTGCGCCTTGCTGTTTTCAGTAATATGAAGGACGTAGGATACGAGCCGCTTTTCCTTGTCCTTATCCTCGTGGATATCGAGTATGAAGTATATATAGCCGTTGTCGGCCATGAGGTTCCGGATAGCCTGTACCCCTGTTTCCCACTTCGTTTTGTTGAAGATATCATTTTTTTGAAGGGTAATGAGGGGGTACAGCTCATCATCCGTGAAGACCTTGTGTCCTGATATTGTCACTCCACCGTAGGTGTACTGGCTGCCCTCATCGATGTAAAGCGTGAGGTACATCTCCTCGCGGTTCTTATCCTCGTTCTTTTCGATACGTCTGTCGACCTTAATAATCTTCGCATCGATATACCCGATATCGCCATAGAGATCGATGATCTTGATCTTATCGAGCTCGAATTCATCCCCTCTGAAAAATCCCGGGGAGAGCCGGTAGCCACGCTTCCTGGTTTCCATTGTCTTGTAGAGTTTCTTAATCTTGATCGCGGTTGCTCCGCTGAACTGTATGTCCTTTATTATGAGTTTTCTGCTCTCCTCTATATGGAATATGAGATCAACGAGATTGAGAGGTTCTCCGGTCTTTTTATCCTTCTTCTTCTTCTCCTCGACCTCGTAGCTTACAACAGTATCCGGACGTCCCTTGTCTTCATACAGAGCTATTATGCTCTGAACATCGAGAAACGCGTCAACCTCTCTGAAAACTGAATCTTTTTTAAGGAGAATCTCATCCTTGATCGTTCTTTTCGATACCTTTTTATTACCCTTTATAATGATATCATCAATGGTCGGGAGCTCGAGAAAGATAAACGTCAACACGACACCGCCATCCTTCTCGGTTACATCAACGCTGATGTCCTCGAACACCTCCATATTATAGAGGGCCTTGATATCCTTATCGAGCTGGTCCATGGAGAGCGGTGCACGGGTCTTGGTTTCGATGACGCTCTTTATAGAGAGAAGGTCGACCTGCTGAATTCCACGGTACTTTATATCGATAATTCGAAGTCCTTCGTATGAAGAACCACTGGCACTCAGGGACGAGAATCCGAATACAGTCATCACAAGGAATAGAATACAGAGGTGCTTTCTCATTCGTTTTTCCTCGGTCTCTGCTTTTTAACGTTTAACAATATATCACACAATCATGCACTCCATGCTAACGGTTATTACCGGTTTGTCGGGGAGTACGGAAACGAATGAAAATGTATATCCCAATATACTACGCCGTGGCAGCTAATGCCTACCAGTTTGTATGGGGCACGCGAATAGTGAGAGATCGAGGAATATTTATATGAATCCATAAGAATGTGAATGGGAGGGAAAGCAATACCCACGGGACGTCATACGTGATGTAAACGTGCTGATGATACGATTAAAGGTGCGCGTCCTTCTTTTGTCCCTTATATTTTACGCGTACGAGCTCGGATCGCCTGGCACTCCCCTTCTCTACCGTGAATCTGTAACCATCGACAATAAAAGAGTCGCCTGTACGTGGAATTCTTCCAAGTTCGTGAAGAATGAGGCCGTTAACCGTGGTATACCGTTCGCCTTCGATGTTCGTACCAAGCGCTCCGTTCAATTCGTCGATTTCAGTGTCTCCGCTGCACAAGTACTCTCGGTCACCTACTCTGGATATGGGTTTCTGTTCTTCTATTGCGATTTTTCCGACGACCTCTTCGCCTATGTCGTATACAGTCGCGGCACCGGTTACTCCTCCGTGCTCGTCTACGGCAAATACGAGCGGAATGTTTCGTTCGTAACATTCCCTGTATAGTTCACCGATATTTTTCGTTTCAGGTACGAAAACAGGGTCTTTCATAACCCCGGAAAGATTATGACTTCTGTCTTCATAGAGAAGATCACGGATGTACACGACGCCGATGATGTTGTCTATCCTGTTTCTGTATATTGGAATGTATTCTTTTTCGACTTGTTGTACAAAATCATAACAATCCTTAATAAGATCTTTTTCAGTCAATGCATGAAGCTCTATAAGAGGGACCATGACTTCATGAAGGATCTTGCGTCCGAAATCCAGTGTATCAAGAAAGTACCTGCTCTCCTCAACGGAAAAACGGGAACCGAGATGGGTATTGAGGAAATGACGTACGTCCTCCTTGCCCTTGATAAGGGAGCGAACATTCCTGGAGTGCGAAAGACCCATTAACCTGATAATTAATACGGAGAGAAAGGAAAATACCATACTCACCGGGAAAAAGAAGATATAGAAGAAGAACAGCGGAAATGCGGTAACCGTGGTCCAAAAGAGGCTTTTACGAAGAGCGTACGTTTTTGGCATAACCTCACATAAAATAAATGAGAGCAGAGTTGCGGTAGCCAGTGCAAGGAGAGGACGCGTTCTTCCGAACAGCTGAAGATATGTCCTGGAGATTATATTTGCTGAGAGCACAAGGCAGATATTCGTACCAACGAGCGTAGTGGAGAGTATTCTTTCCGGTTTCTGGATAAGGAAAAAAGCTGTTTTGTGAGCCGGTCTGCCCTTTTTTCTGAGGTTCTGAAGCTTGAACCTGTTAACTGAGACGAATGCGGTTTCCGTACCGGCAAAGAAGGCCCAGAATACATAAAGTATAATGATGAACACGATATTACCGAGCAATCCCATTGAACTCCATCCATTCGATTTGCTTCATGTCACTCCGGAGTATTTTTATCATGTACCCGTCAACTATATCGAGCTTTTCACCTGCGGAAGGAATACTTCCGGTGGTGTTGATTACATAACCGCCAACCGTGTTTGAATCAAGCGGAAGGTCTATATTGAGCGCATCGTTTAAATCTGAAATATTAGTATTCCCGTGAATATGCCAGGAAGAAGGCCCGGTTTCCCGAATGTAATGATTTTGAAGCACCTCCCTGATAATGAGCGCGTCAAGTATGTTTTTAAAAGTCACAATGCCGCTCGTGCCGCCGTACTCGTCAAGGATAACGGCAAGACGTATGCTCTGTTCACGAAAATCACGAAGAATGGAAAAAACGGTCTTTGTTTCAGGAACGTAGAGCGGCTGTTTGAGTGATTCCGAAAGTACGCTCTTTTTCACTGTAGCAAGAAGGGTGACATCGATATAACCGCGAATGTGGTCTATGGATGATTCGTAGAAGAGGATAAGGTCATGGGTGATTTCCCTCACAAGATCCTCAGGGTCGAAACGCTCGCTTAGGTCTATTCCGCTTATTTTGGATCGGGGAACCATTATATCGGTTATGGGCTTTTCAATGAAATGAATCATGTTCTTCAAAACGGAGAGCGACGTTTCATCCATGCCTGTGTTCTCTCCGGATTCCACGGCGGTAAGAAGCTCCTCTCTGGACAGCCGTACGGTCGACATCTCCCCTCCCCTCACAACCCTGTCGGTGAGGCTTACGAGGGGATAGAAAATCCGCTGCGCACCATGAACGATCCAGATAAAAACACCGGAGAACACGACCGGACGGGATGCCGCGTAGTTCTTCGGAATAATCTCACCAAAGAGCAGGACGAGAAAGGTTATTATCACCACGGAATAGAGGAGTGAATGCGAAGTGAAGTATCGTCTTGTAAGATCCTCACCGAGTATGGAGATTCCGGCATTGACGATCATATTGCCGATGAGAATGGTGACGAGCGTCTTGTTGAGGCTGCCCAGATATTTCAAAATGAGCAGGTTTCTCCTGCTCTTTTCCCTGGAAAGCCTGAGCTTATCGAGATCTGAAAGAGAGAGGATTGAAACCTCGGAACCGGAAAATACAAATGAAAAAAAGAGCAGAATAAACACAACGCATAGTTCAATGGCGTATTGCATAAGCGGGGGTTATGAACGACTTAACCGGTCTCCACTTTTTCGAGCTCTTTCTTCTTCTTATACCTGTGGCCTTCCCTGAATGATATCGTATCATCCTTGTAGTAGACAATGATCCTGCTTCCGGTCTTGAAAACGCCCTTGAGTATCTCATTGGCGAGCGGATCCTCGATCTGCCTCTGAATGATCCTTCGAAGGGGTCTGGCTCCGTATTTTTCATCGTAGCCCTTGTCAATGAGATGACTCTTCGCCTCCTTCGTAACTTCCAGGGCCATGCCTTTTTCATCGAGCTGTTTGATGCTCTCATCGAGCATCAAATCGATTATCTGGCCGATGTGCTTCTTGTTAAGAGGATGAAATACAACGACTTCATCGACCCTGTTCAGGAACTCCGGGTTGAATACGCGTTTCAAGGCGGACATAGCCTTGTCTTTCATATCGAGGTAGCTGATATTGCCGTCTTCGGCAGTTGAGAACCCGAGAACCGAGCCCTTGTGGATTTCCTTGCTCCCAACATTGGATGTCATGATGATTACGGTATTGCGAAAATCAACCGTATGTCCGAGGTGGTCCGAAAGTTGACCCTCCTCGAAAACCTGGAGCAGCATGTTGAAGACATCGGGATGCGCTTTCTCTATTTCATCGAGGAGTATGACAGAATACGGCTTTCTGCGGATTTTTTCAGTAAGCTCGCCGCCCTCCTGATAGCCCACATAACCGGGAGGTGCGCCGACGAGTCGGGAAACGTTGTGTTTTTCCATAAACTCGCTCATATCGATTCTGATGAGGGCATCCTCGCTTCCAAAGAGAAACTCGGCCAGACACTTGGCGAGATAGGTCTTTCCGACTCCCGTCGGTCCGAGAAAAATAAAGGAACCTGACGGTCTCTTCGGAGATTTCAAACCGGTTCTGGACCTCCGAACGGCCCTGCTGACGGCTTCTATTGCCTCGTCCTGGCCGACGACCTTCTCGTGGAGGTCCTCCTCCATTCTGAGAAGTCTCTGAGACTCGCTTTCCAGGATCCGGACAAGCGGAATACCGGTAAGCTCGCTGGTAATCTGGTATATCTCCTCTTCATCTACGAGCGGTTTCTCGTTGTTCAGTTCCTTTTTCCACTCCTCCTTCATCTGTTCGAGCTTTTCCCTGAGTATGTTCATCTTATCCCGTACCTTGGCGGCCTTTTCATAATCCTGTACTTCAACGAGATGGGTTTTATCCTGTCGAAGTTTTTCAATATCGCCTTCGATCTCCTTGAAGTCCTTGGGAACCATGGTGGTTTCAAGACGTATCTTGGATCCGGCCTCATCAATGAGGTCAATGGCCTTGTCCGGAAGGTAACGGTCCGTTATATACCTGTGCGAAAGATGGGCGGCCGCCCTGAGAGCGGCATCGGTGTAAACGATCTTGTGGTGGTCTTCGTACCGCTCACGAATTCCCATGAGAATTTCAATGGCTTCTTCCGTGGTCGACTCGTCAACTATGATCGGCTGGAAACGTCTCTCCAGAGCGGCATCGCGTTCAACGTACTTCTTGTATTCTCCAAGCGTGGTCGCGCCTATGCACTGCAGCTCGCCTCGAGAAAGGGCGGGCTTGAGCATATTGGCGGCATCAATGGCTCCTTCGGCTCCGCCTGCCCCGATTATGGTGTGAAGCTCGTCTATAAAGAGGACGATGTTGCCTGCACGCCTGATCTCGAACATGACTTTCTTGAGCCTCTCCTCGAACTCTCCACGGTACTTTGTACCGGCAACGAGTGAGGCGAGATCGAGGGTGAGGACCCTCTTGTTGGCGAGCGTTTCAGGTACGCTGCCGTCTATTATACTCTGCGCCAGGCCCTCGACGATGGCCGTCTTGCCGACACCGGGCTCGCCGATGAGAACGGGATTGTTCTTCGTTCTCCTGCACAGGATCTGTATGACGCGTTTAATATCCTTCTCTCTTCCTATAACGGGATCGAGCTTCTTTCCTTCGCGAGGTTGGTAAGGTCTCTTCCGAACTCGTCGAGTGTGGGGGTCCGCTTGTCGGTTTTTTTCTTGACCTCCATCCTCCCCGTTCCGAGAAGCCTGTTTATCTCCTCCCTGACATTCGCTATCTTGATTCCCTGTTTTTCGAACCCGCCCAGTATAATGCTGTCGCCTTCTCTGAGAAGGCCCAGCAGCAGATGCTCGGTCCCGATATAGTTGTGTCCCATGCTCCTCGCTTCATCAGCGCTGAGTTCGAGAACACGCTGAGCCCTCGTGGATGGAGGAACGTCGCCGAGAAGCAGTATACCGCCCGTTTTCTTCGTGTTGGCGACAATATCCTCGCGAAGCATATTGAGGTCGACACCGAGATTGATGAGAGCCTTTATCGCGACACCCTCACCCTCTCGAATAAGGCCGAGCAGTATATGTTCCGGAAGGAGCTTGTCATGATTAAGCTTCTTAGACTCTTCCTGAGCGAGGATATTGATTACGCGCTGTGCCCTTTCTGTTAATCCCTTGAACATCACAGTACCTCTTTCAAGTAATTTCGAATGAACTGCGCCCGCATATTCTCGAGCGATCCGTCACCCTCTGCAAGGCCGTATCTCTTGACAAGATGGGAGTCCTGAATATAGTAAAGCAGCACGTTTATGTCCTTTATCGTGAGATAGCCTATGATACCGAGGCTGACGCCGAACCGAACCTGAGACAAAAGGTCGAGTGCCTCGAAAAGAGTAATCGTTCTACAAGAGAGAAGCAGACCATAGCTTCTCCATACACGGTCCTCGATCCTCGTACGGTTTTCGTCGTAGGCCTCTTCGCGGACCTTTCTCTCTTTCTCAATGGTTTCTTTCAAGCCTTCTGTCATCATATCGTAAACCGATTTATCCGTCATTCCGGCTGCGTTTCCGGTCACGATAACATAATATCCGTCAATCCAGCTGCTCTTGAGGGCCAATCCCCTCTTCTTTAAATCAACGATAATTTCATTGATTGTTCCGGGGTAGAGGTATTCGGCAAGATGGAGTGTCGCGGACATCTCGATACCGGAACCGGAGAAATCGGGATTTGAAGTGAGATAACCGCGTTCAGCAGTAAAAGCAAAACCGATACCATCCTCAATTTTAGATATCGTCTTTTTTCCGAATATGTATATATCCTTGAAATGAAATCCCGAGTGGTTGATTATAAGCTGCAGGTGATCGCGGACATTGAGCAGATAGAAGTGATTCTGTTTTTTAGAGAGAACGAGGGTGCTTTTTTCCATTTCCCCGTTGTCGTGGATCATGTCGTTGATAATATTTCGTTCGAAGAGTATGTGCCTGTCAACGGGGCTGCAGGACTGCAGATTGATGAAAGATGAATCCGTGCAGTCTTCGTTTTCCTCTATTCGTTTTATCAGGCTACCGGCCACCTTATCACGCTGGTCACCACTGAGACACCGCGGGAAAACGTATCCTCCGATGTTTCGAATAAAGCGAATACTGCTCTTCAATACGATATCATCGTTATCGCTTTCTTCGGAGCCCCAGATACCCTCGCTTTTTGAAAGCTCTTCAATTGTCACGAAGAAGCCCACCCTTTTCACGCTGCTTTATCTCATCTCGCAATCGCGCGGCCCGTTCGAAATCCTCGAACTCCACGGCTTCGGCGAGATCGTCGATCAGCTTGTTAAGGAAGGATGTCTCGGTAACGTGAGATTTTCCATGGGAGGATTCGTTATGACCGAGGTGTTTATCTATGAGTGAAGAAAAAACGTTATAGCAGTTCGGACAGCCGAGGAGGCGGCTCTTTCTGAATTCGTTCAGAGTGGTATTGCATATTTCACAGCGAACGTCGGGCTTTGAACCGATATTTTTATTCGGCGGAACGAGTACTTCGAGAAGATTTTTGAGATTTTCTTCCATCCCGGAACCGTTTTCTTCATTTCCTTCACTCTTACATCGAGCACAGAGGTGCAACTGCTCGATTGTGTGTTTCCGTATAACGGTAGAGTGAAAGACGGCCCCTTCTTTACCGCAGCGGTTACATATCACTATGAGCCCCCCACCTTCCCCACAAACACTCTACGCTTACACACATTCCGTATTTGAAAGCTCCCAATTATCCGGATTTTTTCAAATACGACGCTGACCCTAATATACTGAAATCATAATTAACGAGCAAGCGGAATCAGCTTGCCGAGGGAGAGGCGGTACGTTGCATCCGCTTCCCGTACAACTGCGGGATTGTGCGTTACGATAAGCAGAGTTCCGCTGTAAATACGGACCGTGCGAAAGAGGAGATCAATTATCGTCTCCGAGGTTTTCAGGTCGAGGTTGCCGGTGGGCTCATCCGCTAGGATAATATCCGGTTTATTGATGAGGGCGCGTGCTATTGCCACTCTTTGACTTTCCCCTCCCGAAAGCCTGCCCGGCCTGAAGTGCGCCCTGCCATCGATTTCGAGGGTTCTTAAAAGCTCCATGGCTCGAGCTTTCGCGCCGCGGACGTCCGTATCCTTTCCCTTGTTGGAGATAAGGGCGGGCATGATGACGTTCTCGAGCACCGTAAACTCGGAGAGAAGATTGTGAAATTGAAAAACAAAGCCTATATGCCTGTTCCTGAACAAAGACAGTTCGTTCTCGTTCAGTTGTTCGATGTGCCTTCCCTTTACGACGACTTCACCTTCAGTTGACGAATCGAGGCCCCCAATGATGTTGAGAAGCGTTGTCTTACCGGACCCTGACCTTCCTATGACGGCGGTTATGCCGGAACCGCGGAGCGAGAGGTCAAGGCCGTCGAGAACGGTTAGGAATGTCTCTCCGCATCTGTAGACTTTCCTGAGATTGCTGATGCTTATTTCAGCACCGGTTTTATTCATACTTTATCGTCTCCACCGGTTTCATGAGCGAAGCCTTCCGGGCGGGATAAAAAGCCGCCAGCACGCTTATAACGAGCGTGAGAGCCGCTACTATAAGAACATCCGAAAAATGTATCTCAACGGGAACGCCCTCGAGATAGTATATGGAATCGGATAGTATCTCAAAACCCGAAAGAGGCGGTCTTCCCATAGGCATGAGATAGAGAATGTAGAACATGTTCCTGAGCCCGTTCACCACGACCTCGAAAAAGCCGAAAATCCGTTCGATGTTAAGGGTCAGGAGAAAACCCGTGAAAACGCCCCCTATGGTTCCGAAAAAGCCTATATAGAGACCGTCAAGTACGAATACACGCGTGATGAGCGAAGGTTCCGCGCCGAGAGCACGAAGTATACCGATCTCGCGTCGCTTGTCCATTACCGTCATAACGAGCGATCCGATTATATTGAAACCGGCGCTTATTATTATGAGCATGACAACGAAACCTATTCCGACCTTCTCGTTGTGCAGTGCTTCGAACAGGGGTCTGTTCATATCCATCCACGTGTATATCCAGACATCGGAAGCAAGATTTGAACGCATCCACGCGGCGACCCGGTCGGCTTTGAAAATGTTGTTTATCTTGATTCCGAGCGAAAGATCATCTCTCCCTATACCGAAAAGCCTGTACGACGAATCGATCGAGATATAGGACAAATTTTTGTCATAATCCCAGTAGCCTGTTTTAAAGAAACCGGTTACTTGAAAGACATTAAATTGCGGAAGGGAGCTCTGTACACTGCTGCCTCGAAAGGTAAGTACTGAAACGAAATCTCCAACCTTCAGGCCCGCCTCCCGTGCCAGCTCAATGCCTATGAGGATGTTGTCTTTATTGGTCAGATCGAAAGAACCCTCGGGAACCTCTATCTCTCTTTTAAAACCGGCGTCCCTTTCAAGTATGTCCGAAGGCAGGGCCTTGATTACCATACCCCTGGTCAGACGGTCCGTTTTCAGGATACCCTCCCCATCGAAATAGGGAACAATGGAAATAATCTCTTTATTCTCAGATAATATTGTAATATTTTTATCTATTGACACCTCATTGTAGCCGGGCTGAACGGCCAGGTGAAAACTGTTTGTTTCGAGTATTTTCGTCTTGAATGTACTGTGAAAACCGTTCATTATCGATAAAACGGTTATGAGCGTCACAACACCGAAGGATATCATGAGAATTGAAAGCGTGGACATGAGCGACCACTTGGCAACGAGATATCGTTGTGCGAGGAAAAGTGACAGCTTGATTTTCATTTATTAACGGATTCCCATA
>CAYWUT010000091.1:3095-13780 GCA_964460545.1 uncultured Spirochaetota bacterium | reverse complement strand
TTAATTTAATGAAAAAAGAAAATCGTATAATTAGAATAATTGAAATGCTGCGGCGCGAAAAAAAACTCGATGTATCGACCGTTTGTAAATCACTTCACATATCGGAATCCACCGTGCGGCGTCTTTTCAACCAGTTAGGAAAGGAGGGTAAAGCAATACGTATTCACGGAGGAATCAAGATAGCTCCGCAGTTCCGCTACGACTATTCCTACTTCCTCTCATCACATCATAGGAGTCAGCAAAATAGCACAATCGGCAGATTCGCGGCTACACTCATCGTCAGCAACGACAGGATATTCCTCGACGGCGGGACCACCGTAATGAAACTCGCGGAGGCACTTTCCCTTAATCTCCAAACGAAAAAGATCGACGGCATTGTTGTTTTATCCAATTCACTGTCTGTAGTTGAAATACTCGCAAACTGGTGTAAAGTTCTCCTCGTGGGTGGCGAGGTGAGATTCCAAAGAAAAGATCTCTGTGGAGTTATCGCCGAGAAGGTACTCAATATCTTCAACGTCAACAAGGCTTTTCTGGGAGCAGATGGCATTGATATCAAACAGGGCATTATGACGATGGATGAACGTACGGCCCGAATGAATGAAATTATTCTTAATAAAACCAATGATTCTTATGTTCTTGCGGACTCCGAAAAGATGAATAAACCGTCATTTATTTCGTACAGCTCACTGAGCAGAATAACAAAGATCATTACAGATGCCGAATTATCGGACAGCACCTATGAAAAATATGTACTTGCAGGTGCGAACATTCACCGTGTGGAGGAAGGGTCACTTCCCAAGGACTAACCGATAATCGATTATATCAGCGTATCAATATCTCGGGCCTTTCCAGCGATACCCCCCCGTACTCCACGGTCCTCGATGGCCACTCCTTTGACCGGGTCAGTACTTCGTACTTCCCGTTTTTGATCATGATCGAGTCTTCGGTCTTCGTTCCCGTTATTGAGGGGCAGTGCGCGAATATCTCGCCGTCTCTGACCACATAGGGGGATACGGGCCCGATCGACAACTCCCTTGTCAGGTACCCGCAGGTCCCTCCCTGAAAGTGCTTCCGCTCCTCGCCCGGGAACCCCTGGTTTGCATACTCCGCCTTTCCGGCCTCGAAGACATCCTCCAGGCTGTTCCCCGGCTTCGTAGCCGTGGTATAGGCCATATCGACCCGGAGGAGTGCGTCGTAGCGCTTTTCAATATCCCCTGAAAGGGGACCGAAATGTACGAGCCTGGACATGTTGAGCACCATTCCCCATCTCTGGGCGCAGATGACGGCCATGCAGTACTTGTTCAGCTTCTTTTCCGTGGGCATGGGGTGCCTGTAATTAATTATCCTTTCATCCGTTCCCACGAGCAGAACAATGGGTATGATGTTCAGGGCAAGAAGCTTTCCTCCTAAAAGGCCCTGGATTTCAAACTCGCTCATCCCGGGTGCAATTTCCCGCATAGTCCCTTCCATAACGCTCGTGCACATCCCGGCGAGCTTTCGATAGCGCTCTACCTCTCCATCGAGTAGCGGCACCCTGAGCAGGCTCAAAGGCGCGGCCTCGTTTACCGCTCCGGGAAAATCGAAATCCGCCGCGAGCTTCCCGCCTCCCATTGCCTCCTTTACCTTCTCTTCAGCGGATCCCTCGGTCCATACGTACTCCGCCTTCTCGAGCGGGAGATCCGACGTCTCTTCAGCGGTCACCCTCGGCATCTCAATATTGTTCGTTATGAGCAGGGTACGGTCTTTTGTAATAAGGATTTGAACCAGACCCAGTTCAGTCCCGTGTACGATCTGGTCGTCTCCGCCGCATGTCAACCATGAAAAATTATGCTGTGTACCGAAGAGCGCACCTGCATACCCGTTCCGATCCATAAAGTCCCGAACCTTCTCAACTTTGATCGACAGCTCTTCCTTTTTCGGCATTGGTAATACTCCTTAATATGTATTTAGAGATGGTTTCCAGGCTCACAGGTAAAATAAAGAAAAAATGTCCTTTTCGCAAACTGCTTTGGCCTATCACCTTACTCACCCTTCATTATTTATGTCTAAGCGAGACTATGAAAATAAGGACCGTGGAGATCACCATGACCGTGATGACAAAAACCGAACTCACGCGGTCGAGACCGGACTGCTTGAAAAGTACCGCGCACGCGCCCGCGAGCAGTGTGTATGCAAATAGTTTTTTCGTCTTTTCACCGTGCGCCCGCCCCGCTCCAGCCGATCCGAGGTACACGCCGAGAATGCCCGGTCCGCTCATAAAGAGCAGTACACGCCAGCTGAGCCTCCCGGCAATGCCATAGACCGCGCCTCCTGTAGCACCCATGATGAGAACCGAGAAAAGGCTCGTCCCGACCGCCCTTCCAACAGGAAAACCCGCCGCGTATATGAGCAGAGGAAGGAGGACGAAACCGCCGCCCACCCCCATCGCGGCGCTGAGAAACCCGACTCCGAGCCCGATTACCATAAGAAGAATAACGGGTACTTTCACCGGCCGGCCATCTTCTCCCGGTATCTCAATCGCCGGCCCGGGCAAACGGATCCCCTTATGAACCTTATCCCGCCGCGCACCTCTCTCGAACATCATGTACACGCCCACACCGAGCAGAAAGACTATGTAGGCGACCCTTATGGCAGTGTCCGCCCTGCCCGCCTCTTCGAGCGCGATGACGAGCGCCCTTCCCGCGTACACGCCTCCGACCGCGGGACCACCCGTAAGCAACCCGGCCCGGGGATCCAGGTTTTTCATCTTCCAGTGCCTTAATGAGCCGAACAGGGAAACCACCGTAATATGCAGGAGGCTCGTGCCGATGGCGGTACCCATGGGAAGGCCGAATATGTTGAGTACCGGTGTTATGAGCCAGCCGCCGCCCACCCCGTAAAAACCGCTCAAAGTTCCCACGCAGAATCCGGCCAGGGGCGGAAGGAGCACAGGGAAAAGACGGCTGGAAAATAAATCCACCGGAAACTCCATGAACGGAGCGAAGCGAATGGGAAATTATAACAGGCGGACAATGAATATTCTACATCGAAAATCACCCAATAAGGAAGGCAATCATCCGGGCAGGGTATGTCGAACAAACGGTAAACGAAGGAGAGCCGCGGCCTGCATGAGCGTATATAACTTCAGAAAACGAAGACTTTGCCCTCACGGGCGGACTGCTCCGCCATCCTGACGGCGTACACCACGTCCCTCGACTCCTCGGGCGTTATTACGGAGGGCTTTTCTCCCCGGGTTATGCACTTGAGGAAATAGTCGAACTCCTCCTTCAGATAACCCCTTCTCAAACCGTGGACCTTCGGCCAGTACGTCGACTGGGGAAAGCGCATGCCGTCTTTGGTCAGTACCGCGTAGTGAGAACCGGAATTGTCGATGTATATCGCGCCCTCGGTACCTATGATCTCCATGCGCGCGTCAAGGGCAAAGGGCGCGTTGTCCGGAAGGCACCAGGCGGTTTCGATCACCCCGATGCTTCCGTCGTCAAGCCGGTACAGGGCCCAGCCGAGATCGTCGTAAGGGTGTTCCGGCCGCGTATTCGAGGTCTGCGCGTATACGCTCGCGGGCCGCGCGCCCGTGAACCAGAGGATGAGGTCCAGGTCATGCACGCCGTCCCCGAAAAGGGCGCTGATGTTGTCAACAACCGTTTCCGTAATATTCGACGCGAGGTTTCTTCGCGCGTGTATGGAGAGTATCTTCCCGATATTTCCCCCGTCAATCTCCTCTTTTGCCAGGGCATACGCGGGATCGAAGCGGCATATGTGGCCGATCATGAGAAATTTATCCGTTTTTGCAGCGGCCTCGAGTATCTCGTCGCACTCCCGCGCGTCTGCGGCCATGGGCTTTTCGAGAAACACGTGCTTCCCGGCCTCGAGGGCCGCTTTCGCGGGCCCCAGATGGTCCTTCACGTGGGTCACCACGCTGACCATGTCGATGTCCCCGTCGGCAAGGAGATCGTTGTAATCGGTGTACGTCTTTTTAATCCCGTACTGGTCCGCGATTTCCTTCAGCCTCCATTCCCTGCGCGTACAAACGGCCGTAAGCTCCGCCTGCGGAAGCTGGCTCAGCGTGTCCACATGATGCGCGCCGAACCATCCGAGGCCTATGACACCGCACCGTATCCTCTCCATAATCGACCTCCTCCCTGTTAAATCGGTCGGTTCCCCGGGATCACTCGGGAAACCACGCGTCTTTCCCCTCGAGGTACTCCATGAACTCCACGACCGTACCGTCCCTGTATTCGAAGAACCCGACGCGCACGAAACCGCCCACGACCCAGGGTTCTATGAGGACCCGCATGCCCTTTGACGCCTCCTCTATAGAGTCGACCCGGTACGCGACGTGGGCCTGTTCGCGGACCTCCTTCGGGACCGTGCTGTCCTTCTCATAACGGAGCCACTCCACGTGCAGAGGGTGATCTTTCGGGCTCGTCACCCAGACCTTCGTGGCCTCCACGTAATTCTCGCCTTCCTTCTTCTCCGTTGTCTTCAATCCGATATGATCGAATTCCATAACACACTCCTTTTCCCAAATCGGGTTCATATTAATACGAGTACTTTTTATCCCGGGTACTTGAGGAACGATCTCCTGCCGCCTGACTGCCTGTACTGCACGGCCTCGTCCACTATATCGATAATGCTGAACTTCGGATCGTACCCGAGCACCGATCTCGATTTGTTCAGGTCTATCCGGAAGTCATAAAAGTCTCCCAGTACGAACTCCACCACCGGAATATCGAGCTTCTCCGAAATATAATCCGACAGAACGTCATAGCTGAAGGGTGATGGGCCCGATACGTTGAAGGCCTGGTAGAGGGCGGACTCGTTTCCGACCGCGAGCAGAACGGACTGCACAACGTCGTGTATACTCACCACCTGCCTGATCCCCGGCCTGCCGTTTTTATGAACGAGCCTGGCAGCGCCGTCCTGGCCTTCCGTGAAGTACTTCTTCTGCTCCGGCGTGGCCGCGAGCTCCTCCCACACGGGAACGCCGAAATCCGGCTTCGCGAGCGTGGCGTGCGCGAGCACGTCGTCCTCCGCATAGACCCACGAAAACCTGAGCGTGGTTACGGGCAGCTTGTACTGAATGATGTACTGCTCGCACATCGTCTCCTCGAGCACCTTTGAGAAGGCATAGTACCCGGGATAGGCGGAGTGCGGGTAGGTCTCGTCGATCGGAAAGGGATGGGGATAGTAGAAAATACCCGCACGGGCGTCCGACCCGGCCTGTATGTACTGCCGTATATGCCCGGCCTTCATGCACGCGTCCAGCAAGCGGAAGGTGCCTCCCACGTTGACGTTCAGAAACGTCTCCCTGTTCTCCTTCACGTTGGCAAGATGTATAACCGCATCCATGTCCTTTATGAACCGTTCCGGGAGCAGGGTGTCGGCCAGGTCCCCTTTTATAATTTCCACACCCTCGACGGGAACGGGCTCCTCATGCTCCAGGGCCCTGATTTTATACCCGGCCTTTAAAAGCTCCGGGATAACGTTCCTTCCGATCTTCCCGCTTGCCCCGGTTACCGCTATGTTCTTTATCTTCAGGCTCATTATATATCTCCTCCCATTTTCAGCCGCCGTGCTGAAAGGCCGCTTACAGTAAATTTTCGAGAAAAGTCCTGCTCTGAATAATGGCCTCCTCCCTGTTTCCCCCGCCCTGGTATTCGATTATGAGGTCTCCCCCGAATCCGGCGTTCTCAAGAGCCGCGATATATTCGGGAAACGGAACGTCCCCCTCTCCCACGGGCGGAAGCACCCACTTCACGTCCCGGGGCAGGTGTATAAAATCTTCCCCCACGGGCATAACGAACACATGTCTTTCGTCCACCGTCCTGTTCGATCCGGCCTCCAGCAGGATTGAATCCTTTGCGTGCGTATCCACGATCGAGTCCCCGAGCAGCCGGACCGCCTCGACAACGTCGTCCGGAACGAGGTTGAGGTTCGCGGGATCGAAGTTGATGCCGATCCCCTCTCCCACCTGCTCGATCATTTGAAGCATTCGGCCGGTCCCGTCCACGAGTACGCCGGGGCCGTTTTCGATGAGTATCCGTACGCCGCGTTTCCCGCCGTACCGGGCCAGGTCCGACAGCCGTTCAATCATGGCGTTCCAGCCCTCCATCCTGCCGGGCACGCCACCGGACTCCGTCACCACTTCCCGGATACCGTTTGAAGAGGCGTAATCGACCGCCTCCTTAAGCTCTCCGAATATTTCCTCCCACGGCCTTTCAGGGTGCAGAATATCCGTGTATGCGGCAAGCGATTTGAGCTCGAGCCCCAAGCGGTCCAGGGTCTTCATGACATCGCCGGGCCCTTCCCTAATATCCTTGAACCAGAGCTGAACCACCTTAAAACCGAGCTCCGCGGCCTTCCGCAGGTTTTCCTCGTAGCCCAGTTTCGAATCTATGGGATCTATAAGCAGTCCGACCCGCATGGTCCCCCCCTTTAAGTCTATTTTATACGCTCAGCCGTAGAGATGGCAGGCCGCGCTGTGTCCCTCCTTCACCTCCCGGAGCTCGGGCTCCTTCTCGAAACAGACGTCCATCTTCTTCCAGCACCTGGTATTGAACCTGCAGCCCCGGGGAATATCGTACGGGCTCGGCACTTCGCCCGAGAGGATGATCCGCTTCCTGCCCTTCTCGAGCTCCGGGTCCGGTATGGGAACAGCGGAAAGCAGGGCCTTCGAGTAGGGATGAAGGGGATCCTCGAACAGCGTGTTCGTGTCCGCGATCTCCACGATCCTGCCGAGGTACATGATGGCGACACGGTTGCTGATATGCCTGACAACACTCAGATCGTGCGATATGAAGAGGTAGGTAAGCGAGAACCTCTCCTGTAAATCCTGCAAGAGGTTGATGATCTGGGCCTGTACCGATACGTCGAGTGCCGAGACGGGTTCGTCCGCCACGAGAAACTCGGGATTGACCACCAGCGCGCGGGCGATGCTGATGCGCTGGCGCTGCCCCCCGCTGAACTCGTGGGGGTAGCGGTCCGCATACTCCGGATCGAGATCCACGACCCTGAGCATCTCATTTATCCTGTCTTTCCGCTCCCGCCTTTCCCCGATCCGGTGTATCTTTAAAAGCTCCGCTATAGTCTGGTAAACCGTCATGGACGGATTGAGCGACGCGTAGGGGTCCTGGAATATCATCTGAATGCGACGCCGCAAGGGCCGAAGCTCGCGTTCTTCGAGTGCGCAGAGGTTTCTTCCCTCGAACAGGACTTTACCCGTTGTAGGTGGTATGATCCGGAGTATGGCCTTGCTCACGGTGGACTTCCCGCATCCGGACTCCCCCACGAGGCCGAGCACCTCCCCCTTCCGTATCGAGAACGATACACCGTCAACGGCCCTTACAACGGAGCGCCTGCTCTTCGGCGTAAAGGGCTCCTGTCCCTCGAAGTGCACGGCCAGGTCATTTACCTGCAGGATCGTATCTTCTTTCACCTTTTGGTTCTTCACCTCCGCGTTTCTCCTCACCAGAGCTTCTCCCCGCTCCTGAAGCACGCGGCCGCGTGTCCGGGTGAGACTTCCTCGAGCACGGGTTCCTCCCGCAGGCACCGCTCGATCGCGTACCTGCAGCGCGGAGCGAACATGCACCGCCTGGGCGGATCGAGCAGGGAGGGCGGAACTCCGCCTATGGGCTGCAGCCGCTCCGAGACCCTGTCCATTCTCGGCGTCGAGGTCAGCAGGCCGTGGGTATAGGGGTGTACGGGTCCGGAGAAGATGGTTTTTCCCTCGGCCGTCTCCACGAGACGCCCCGCGTACATCACGGCAACAACCCTGCACAGTCCCGCGACTATTCCGAGATCATGCGTGATGAGCATGATCGAGGTGCCGATATCTTCACATATCTTTTTCATGAGCTCGAGTATCTGGGCCTGAATGGTCACATCCAGCGCCGTTGTGGGTTCGTCCGCGATGATGATCTTCGGTCCGCACGATATGGCCATGGCTATCATCACGCGCTGCCGCATACCCCCGCTGAACTGGTGGGGATAATCCCTTATCCTCCGTTCGGGAGAGGATATGCCCACGGTCCTGAGCAGGTCGATCGCCCTGACCCCGGCCTCCCGTTTCGAGCACCCTTCATGCTCGATGATGGCTTCGGTGAGCTGCCTCGAGATGGTAAGCACGGGGTTGAGCGACGTCATGGGGTCCTGGAATATCATCGCTATGCTGCTCCCCCTGATCGTGCGCATCTCCCGTTCGTCCAGGCCGAGGAGGTCGCGGTTTTCGAAGAGGATTCTGCCCCCCGTTATCCTGCCGGGATAGGGGACGAGGCGCATGATGGACAGCCCGGTGACGCTCTTTCCGCAACCGCTCTCCCCCACCACGCCGAGCATCTCGCCGCTTTTAATATTAAAGGACACGTCGTTGACCGCGCGCACCGTGCCCCGCGTCATGGAGAAGGAGGTGTGCAGTCCCTGGATATCGAGGATAACGTCGCCGTTCATCTCCGGCCTTCACCCTTTCTCTTCAAACGGGGGTCGAGGGCGTTCTGAAGCCCGTCCCCGATGAGGTTGATCGACAGTATGGTTACGAGTATGGCGAGTCCAGGAAACGTCCCGGGCCACCAGGCCACGCCGAGATAGCTCCTCGCGGCGCCGAGATCGGCACCCCATTCCGGAGTCGGGGGCTGAACACCAAGACCTATGAAGTTGATGGAGGTCGCGATGATGATGGCCCATCCCACGGCGGTCGTGGAGAGCACGAGGAGCGGTACGAATATGTTCGGCAGTATGTGCCTCGTTGCGATTCTGAACGCACCGCACCCGCCCGCCCGCGCCGCTTCCACGTAAACGTTCTCCTTTGCCGAGAGAACGCTCCCGCGTACGAGCCGCGCGTACGCGGGTATGAGCGAAACACCTACAGCCAGCTGTACCTTGGCCAACCCCGTCCCCAGTATGGCGACCACGATGAGCGCGAGCAGAATACCCGGAAATGCCAGCAATATATCCAC
This sequence comes from uncultured Spirochaetota bacterium, assembly GCA_964460545.1. Lineage (GTDB taxonomy): Bacteria > Spirochaetota > B62-G9 > B62-G9 > DRHN01 > CAYWUT01. Next base: position 4,829 of record CAYWUT010000091.1, on the reverse strand, counting down.
GAGCCTGGAGATGATGTTGTCCGTCACTTTGCCCGCGTAACCCGCCAGGAGCCCGAGCGGTACGCCGATGCCGGCCGCGACCACGACCGCGATCACGGAGGCCTGGAGAGTCAGCCGCGTTCCGTAGATGACCCTGCTGAGTACGTCCCGGCCGAACTGGTCCGTTCCGAAAAGGTGCTCGCCGCCCGGTCTCTCGAGTCTGCCCCCCACGCCGATCTTCACGGGGTCGTACGGCGCGAGGGAGGGACCGAACACGGCGATGACGATCATCCCGAGCAGTACAGCCGCGCTGATAACAGCGGCCTTGTTCTGACCGTAACGGCCCAAAGCCTCCCGGACTCCCTGCCATGTATGCGATCCGGACTGTGCCGCTTCGCCGGGTCTTCCGCTGAATAAGGCCTTAAACATGCGTTCTCCATCTCCGCGGATTCACGAATATCGGATCCTCGGATCCACGAGCGAGTAGAGCAGATCTATGATCAGATTCGATGCGATATAGATGACGCCGAATACGAATATGGTCCCCTGAATGAGCGGGTAGTCACGCTGGAGTATCGCCTCCACGAGCAGACGCCCGATCCCGATCCGTGCGAAAAGGGTTTCGATGACCACGGCCGCGCCCATCATGTTCCCGAACTGCAGGCCTATCATCGTGATAACGGGAATGAGCGCGTTCTTCAGCGCATGCCTGAATACCACGATCCGCTCCATGAGCCCTTTCGAGCGGGCCGTGAGTATGTAATCCCTGTCGAGTACCTGTATGAGGTTCGATCGAACCAGACGGGCTATGATCGCGGAATAGCCTATTCCGATGGACAGGGCCGGAAGAATGAGACGCTCGCCTCCTCCCTGGCCCGTAGCGGGCAGCCACCCGAGCTTGAGCGCGAACAGCAGTATGAGCAGTATACCAAGCCAGAAAGCCGGCATAGCGACCGCCACGTTGGCCGCACCCATGGCAAGATTGTCAACCCACGAGTTGGGGCGCATTGCGGCTATGACGCCCATTGCGAGGCCGAATATGATCGCTATCCCCATGCCGCAGAAGGTGAGCTGCAGGGTGGGAACGAGCTTTTCCCCGATCTCATCGCTCACGGGCCGGTGGGTCTGAAGCGATTCGCCGAACCGCCCTCTCATGAGACCCCACAGGTATGTACCGAACTGCGCGTACAGCGGTTTGTCCAGCCCGAGCTGATGTCTCAGCTCCGTAACCTGCTCGGGCGTGGGGTTGGCGTTGAAAAGCATGATGTCCACGGGGTCGCCGGGCACGAGATGTATGATGAGAAAGGCCCCGATAATGACTCCGAGTAGGGTCGGAATGGCCAGAACCAGCCGTTTCACGATGTACTTGCCCACAGGTCAGTCCAACCTCGTCAGATAAATAGAGCGAATTTCGAGTTTTAATAAATATATACTATGAGAAGCTTTCATATAAACATGACACATTATTGCCGGTGAATTTCAGTAATAATGAAACAAAATGCAAGTAAATATCATGTTTATGAGCTGCCCTTGGGTATAAAATAAAAACTCGAAGTTCACCCCAGGTAATGCGAAGGGTAAAAAGAAAACGGGCACCCCCGAAGGGGCGCCCGTTCAATCGTTATTTTATGAAATGCGTCTCAAAGAAGAGAGGCAGCCCGGTTATCTCGTACTCGATACCCTCTATGTTCGCATCGAGGGCGAGCGCGAGGGATTTGCCGAACAGCGGAACGGTCACACCCTCCTCCATGAGCC
>CAYWUT010000091.1:0-2995 GCA_964460545.1 uncultured Spirochaetota bacterium | reverse complement strand
GCGAGCGCGAGGGATTTGCCGAACAGCGGAACGGTCACACCCTCCTCCATGAGCCATCTCTGCACCTCTTTGAGGGCCGCGGCCCTGATCTTCGGATCGGGCGAAATCTCGCACTTCGCGAGCAGGGCCTCGAGCTCCTCGTTGCACACGTGACCCCAGTTGCTAGAGCCGATGAAATCACACCCGTACCAGGACTGCATGAACATGGGATCGGCCCATACGTAAAAGGGCATCGCGATATGGCGCTCTCCCGAGTTCCACAACCCGAAAGCGGTACCCACGTCCAGGCTCTGTATCTCGATTTCTATTCCCACCTGGCGGAGCTGGTCCTGCACGACAGACGCGGGCTCGTCCATCGCCCCTCCGGGCCAGATGACCCAGGTAAGGGTCAGCCGCTTTCCGCCCTTCGCCCGTATGCCGTCGGAACCCACCTTCCACCCGGCGTCGTCCAGTATCTTCTTCGACATGGCCGGATCGTAGGAGTATATCTCGTCGATCTCCGGATCGTAGCCGAGGGTAATCTTCTCGATGGGAGATTCATGCGGCTCGTTCGTCCCCTTGTACAGCAGGTTGCACAGCGTCTCCCGGTCGATCGCGTACTCAACGGCGACACGAACGGCTTTCTCGCTCGTGGGGAAGAGCTGGTAGTTGAGGAGCATGATCCACGGAGCGCCTGCAACGGGCGTAATCGCGAGCTTGACGTCCGGGTCCTTTTCCAGGTCGGGCAGATCGTGCGACCTGACATTGTCGATAATGTTCGTCTCTCCTGTTTTCAGTGTGCTTACGCGGGTCAGGTCCTCGGGAATAATCTTGTACGTGAGCGAATCCACGTACGCGGGCCCCGGATGGTCCCACTCCGGCCCCCAGTTGTAATCCTCGAACCGGACGAGTGTAAGGTGGTCGTCAGGCACATATTCCTTCAGCATGAAGGGGCCCGTTCCGGTGACGTGGAACTGGTACTGGTCGCCCCACTTCTTCACCGCGGCCGGGGACAGTATCGGTACGTAGGCGGTGCAGCACATGTTGAGAAATCCGGCGAAGGGTTCCTTGAACTTGACTTTCACCGTGTACTCGTCAACCACCTCACACGCATCGAAGGGTCCAAGCGCGCCGCGTGCAACGATCGACCTGGTCTCGGGATTCACTATCCTGTCGAGACTGAACTTGACCGCCTCGGCATTGAACGGAGTCCCGTCGTGGAACGTAACGTCCTTTCGCAGATAGAAGGTGTACTCGGTTGCGTCGCCGGTGACCTCGTAGGATTCCGCGAGACCCGGGTATATCTTCGTACTCCCCTGTTGCTGCCTGAGCAGCGGGTCGTGTATCTGCGTTGCCATGGCCATGGTCGCCTGCAGGCCGGACACCTGTGCGTCGAGCGTCTCGGGCGATTGCCACGAACCGTATACGAGGTCGCCTCCTCCTATCATCGCCTTCTCGGCTTTTTCAACCTTTTCGGCCTTCTTTTCAGGCGCAGGAGCCGGTTTCGATTCCGGGGCTGGTTCCTCCTTTTTACCGCCCGCCATACACAGCGATACCGCAAGCAGGAGCACAAAAACGACGGCGGCCGTTTTCCACAAACGTGGTCTGGAATTAAGCATGAGAACCTCCTTAGATAATTATGGTTTTAACACATTGATTACATATTTGCATCCTTTATTCCCCTCCCCTCACCTCCCTTTTCTCAGTAATCACTGAACACCTTCACCGGCTTCCCTCCGCTTCGTATCGACTCCCACGCCGCGGAGAGTATGGCTATGGTCCTGGTTCCTTCGCGGGCGTCAATGGCCGACTTTGTCCCGTTTACGAGACAGTCCTCGAAATTCGCCATGTAACGCCGCACCGCGTCCCCCTGGCCGTACGCTCCCTTCAGGTCCGGGGGAACCTCCATACGCATGGGCGGACGCTTATCCATTTTGTCGAGCACGATACCCGCGTGGGTAGGGGCAAAATCGTGAAAGTCCGCCACTGCGCTCCCCTTTGTGCCGTATATGCTCAGCCCCATCATGGGCATGGGAGGCTCGACCACGCCGTACGCGCCGAGCACGCGCGCGAGCTTCCCGCTTTTAAACTTCAGGTTGAGCAGGTAGGTGTCCTCGAGCGGATAGGTGGGGTTGACCCCGCTCTTTATACCGTATGCCTGCACCTCATCGGCTTCGCCGAAAAACCACACGAGAGAGTCAACGGGATGGCATCCGCCCCCGTACATGAAATCCTGCGGCACCTCTATGCGCCAGGGCGTCAGGGGAATAATCTCCCGCAGGTCATGAACGTAGTGGGCCTCTCCGAATATCAGGTCTCCCAGCTGGCCTTCGTCGTACATTTTACGAACAGCCAGGAAGGTCGTGTAGAACCTGCACGTCTCTCCCACGAGGAACTTCAACCCGGTCTTGTCCGTAATCCTTACGATTTCGAGCGCGTCCTCAAGGCTCGTGACCATGGGTTTGGTGACGATGACGTGTTTTCCGGCGTTCAGCGCGTCTATAATATGACGGGCGTGGAGATGGTCGGGCGTGAACACGACCACGACCTGTATATCGTCCCGCGCGATAAGCTTTCGGTAATCGTCCGTCGTAAAGCCGATCCCCCTCTCACTGCCTATACGCTTCACCTTGTCCGGGTGCGCCCCGCACAGCGCGCGCACCTCCAGCCGCGAGGAGGGTTCGTCGTTGAGGTAGAGCAGGTCAAGGCCCATTCCGACCCCTATGATGCCGACTCCGATATCCTTGTCCATGACACGCTCCTTTATTCCATGGTTCCCGTTATCCAATACACGGGCAATTATATACCGGTACGCCGGTATGTCAAGTTCAAAAATAAATTATTGCTATTTGAAAATAGATTTTTTTGAAATACGAACCAGGCTTTTTGACCTGAAATTACCATATTTCCCGGATTTAACCGGAATTTAAGGGAATTGTCCCTGTATTAATTAATAATCACTTCATTTTCTTTTTCATATAAAGATATTTTATTTTTAAACTTTACAAATATATTT
>CAYWUT010000090.1:0-14015 GCA_964460545.1 uncultured Spirochaetota bacterium | reverse complement strand
ATTTCTCATTTAATACTGATAACGGTAAAGTTTTACTTGCATTAATAAACCGAATTAATTATCGGACTGGACGTTACGAGCTCAACCGTCAACCGAAGCCAAAAAACAGTAATTATGTAATGTAAGAGGGCGCAATCTATTTTGGAGGGACAAACCCCCTCATGGAGAGTAAATATTTTGCTCGATTTATTGGTGCCCGGATGGGGTCTCCGGGGCCGGAATCAAATAATTGTTTTTATCTTAATATTTTTCATATACAATGTCCTTTATATGAAGGTGAGTACTCGGCATTGAGACATGTACGGTTAATAAACGGACCATACCGGGATAATTATACATCCGGAACGATCGGGTCCCGACAACGGTACCAATAAAATCCATGGCATCAAATCCTTGGCAAATGTATGGTGAGGGATATGAAAATTCTTCTGGTAAAGCCGCCGCTGAATCCCAACATGGTCACAACCACGAGGATCGAGCCGCTCGAGCTCGAGTACCTTGCCGCAGCGGTACACGAACATGAGGTTGATATACTTGATATGCGTGTCGACAGGAACCTGTCGAAAAAGCTGAAAAATTTTAAACCTCATCTTGTCGGAACGACCGCGTATACCTGCGACGTGAATACCTCTAAGAGAATACTGCGGGAAGTGAAAACGCATGACAGCTCGATCCATACGGTCATCGGAGGCATTCACGCGACATTCGTGCCCGATGATTTTGCAGAGCCCTACATTGACACGGTATTTCTCGGCTACGCGGATTTTACCTTTAAAGCGTATGTCGACACGCTCGAGCAGGGAGGAGACCCGGGAAACATCAGCGATCTGGGTTTTGTCAACGGAAATAAAATCACATTTACCGAGAGCAAACGCGATGTCGGAGACCTGGACCAGCTTCCCATGCCAGCCCGGCACCTGATAAGAAAATACCAGAATAAATACCGGGATGGGTGGGGAGATAAAAAAGTAGCCTCGGTTATGTCGAGCCGGGGATGCCCGTTCCGCTGCACCTTCTGCGCGTGCTGGAAATTGATGAACGGAAAGCTGCGGACACGGAAAGTTGAATCCATAATCGAAGAGATACAGAGCCTGCCTGAAGAGGTCGACGTCATCTATTTCTGTGACGACAACACCCTGTTCGACATTAAAAGGGCGTGGCATCTCAGTGAAATGATACAGAAGCTGCCCGTAAAGAAGAAGATAAAGCTGTACGCCCGTGCCGACACTGTCGTGAAGCATCCCGATCTCTTTGAAAGCCTGCGGGAGTCGGGGCTCGAGTATTTGACGGTCGGCTTCGAATCGTCGAAGGATGAAGAACTGGAGAAGCTGAACAAGAAGGTGTCGGCCGCAACGAACAACGAGGCGATACGAATACTGAAAAAGCTCGGTATCTTTGTCCTGCCCAGTTTTATCGTGGACCCGGATTACCTCGAGGAGGATTTCGAACAGCTCTACAATTATGTGGATGAAAAGTGTCTCTTCAGGCCCATTTTTCCGGTACTCACCCCCTCACCGGGAACCGACCTCTACGAGGAAACCCACGACCGGCTGGTCATCAGGGACTACGACTACTACGACTACACGCATTCGGTTCTTCCGACAAAGATGAGCCGAAGGGATTTCTACCATCAGGTCGCGGACCTCTACAGGAAGAGCTACTCCATCAGGCGGTTTATTCGTTTCAAGATCAACGGTTCGCGTTCATTCCCCGCTGACTCCGAGGACTTTTACGCGTACAACGCGGACGGCTTCTCATTCTTCACGCTGCTGCTTGCCAACCTGGTGGCCCTCCCCATGTTCATGAAGCTGCGAAACACCCATCGATCCGAGCCGCTGGTGTAAAGGGGTCAATCCCCTTGAGAGGATAAACTCTTTGCATGACTCTTATTTGACGGCGGTAAGCCGCCTCTCTTGGTCGACAAAACACCGCCTCCTTCTAGGGCAAGCTCAATCGAAGTTAAGCCAACCCACTGTGGTCATCACCCGGTTTCAACGAATCAAGCATCTTGTGTTTGGCTCCTTTTCATATATTGTGGTGCCGGCATTATCGGAACGCAATTCCTCTATAACCTGATACGGTGCGGATAAAGACGGTGGCCGGTATCCGTTTGCTGTTTTCAGCCGTGCAGTCAGGATCCGTTGCCGGACGTTTGTATGAGAACACGGGTATTTATCTTGACCAAGTTATTGTAAATTTATTAATTATTATAATCTCCGGGCGTACGAAAAACGGGGGCATTACTACTTAGAAAAACTCCTTCACATATCCTTTTTCATAATCCCAGATAGAGACGTATATTCAGGGAGAATCATGAAGCTCAAGAAAGAGGAGGTATGCGGCAGCGGGGACCCGTCAACGCCGCTCTGCCGGACGATTGTCGTCGGTATGCTCATCTGCCTCTCGTGGGCTGCAGGCTTCTTCTTCCATTCCGTCCTTCAGACCGAGATCATCTATACGCATTTCATCTACATCCCCATTGTCGTTGCATGCATGTGCTGGGGGCGCAGGGGGCTCTTCGTCGTACTGGTTCTGGTTGCAATAATCACCTCATACCACCTGCTCGGCATTGCAACCTGTCCCCTGTGGCACGATCTCATCAGAATTGCGTTTTTCATTATTGTCGCACTCTGGATATGCTCCCTCAGGCGGCAGGTCGAAAAGCGCCAGAATATGCTCCAGGTATCGGAAAAGAAGTACACGATGCTCATAGAGGAGTCTCTTACCGGCATTCTCGTGTGCAGGGAGGATCGTATTCTGTTCGCCAACAGGAAAATGATCGATATACTCGGGTACCCGAAGGGAGAGCTCATGCATAAGTCGATCCGGGATCTGGTCCATCCCGATGACTTAGAAAAGATAAAATATATGGTATCAAGCGCTGTGCAGGAGGATGACGCCGGTTCGATTTGCCAGTGCCGTTACCTGTGTGCGGACGGACGGGTCCTTTGGGCCGATGTGTCGAGAAACGACACGATCTACGACGGTGCGAATGCAGTGCTCATGAATGTATACGACATTTCGAGGCGAAAGGAGAGCGAGGAGAAGAGGCGCGAGCTCTCAGAGCTTGCGAAGAGGCAGGAGGAGCAGCTCGTACACAATTACAGGCTCGTGGAGCTTGGAGAGATGGCGGCTGCGATCTCCCATGAGCTCAACCAGCCCCTCACCGGAATACATAATTACGCGAAGAACGCCGTCTATATGATCGATCACGATATCAACGGACCGAAGGAGGTGAAGGACAATCTCAAGCTCATCTCCGAGCAGGTAAAAAGGGCTTCGAAGATCTTAAATCAGATGAAGGAGCTCGCCAGGAGAACGGAGCTCCATATAACGAGCGTAAATATCAACGATCTTATAATGGAGTGCGTGGACTTTCTTCACCCTCAGATGCGAAGCTCCAAGGTACGGGTCAATCTCGATCTTGGAGATGATCTCCCCATGATTTTCGGTGACTGGGTGAGGCTGGAACAGGTGCTCTTGAACCTGTTTACCAATGCACGGCAGGCCCTTGAGGATGTGTACAAACGAAACCTGTTTATCAATACGGCGGTTGATGTTGTCGACGATTCATTCATATGCATCGAAATAAGGGATACGGGAATGGGTTTTTCGGAGGAAGAAAAGGAGCAGCTTTTCAAGCCCTTTTACACGACGAAAGCACCCGGGGACGGGACCGGGCTGGGGCTTTCGATCTCACTGCGCATCATCAGGGAGCACAATGGCACGATCGAAGTAGCTTCCGTACAAGGGGAGGGATCGAGCTTCAAGGTACGCCTCCCGATAAAACGACAGGGTGAAAACACAGAATGACGGCGAAGAATTCAAACCGCGTGATGATAATCGACGATGATGAGGCTGCACGGCTCTCCATTAAACAGATGTTGAGTCTCAGGGGATACAAAGCAAAATGTTTCTCATCCGCGGAGGCTGCTCTCTCCTGGACCGGCATAGACGAGACCGAATGTATCCTGACCGACGTGAAGATGCCCGGAATGGGTGGGGAAGAGCTGCTGGTCGAGCTGAAGCGGCGGAAGATATGCGCGCCCGTGATACTGATAACCGGGCACGGGAGCGTTTCCATGGCGGTACGGTGCCTGAAGGCCGGCGCCTACGATTTCGTCGAGAAGCCCTTCGAATCTGATATTCTTCTCCTCTCCGTGAGGCGCGCCGTAGAGATAGCCGGGCTCCGAAAGGAGAGTACGGTGCTGAGAAAACGGCTCAGGATGCTCGATCCCGGTATGGATGGAAGGTTCGACATGATCGGCAGGAGCCGTATCATGCAGGACCTGTACGACCAGATAGAGATCCTGGCCCGTAGCGATGCTACCGTACTCGTTACCGGAGAGACGGGAGTGGGCAAGGAGCTCGTTGCGCGCGCGATTCATTCGCAGGGCAGCTGCTCGGAGGGACCCTTGGTCGCACTGAATGCAGGTGCGCTTCCCGAGACGATGTTGGAGAGCGAACTCTTCGGTCATACAAGGGGCGCCTTTACCGGCGCAGTCGCTCCCAGGGAGGGTGCGCTGGTCACTGCTTCCGGCGGGACGCTCCTTTTGGATGAAATAGAGAGTATCTCCCTCTCGGCACAGGTGAAGCTCCTGCGTGTCCTCGAGGACGGACTCGTGCAGCCCCTGGGCAGGGACACTCCCCAGAAGGTCACTGTCAGGCTTATCGCCACCTCAAAGGCAAATCTTTGGTCCGAGGTCCTGGAGGGACGGATGAGGGAGGATTTCTACCACCGCATCATGGTCCTCAACATCAACGTGCCTCCTCTCAGGGAACGAAGCGACGATATCCCTCTTCTCGTTCTGCACTTTTTACACGCCGTCGCCGAGAGGAACGGCATGCCAGTCTCGCAAATATCGGAAGAGCAGATGGCCCAGCTTATACATTATCAGTGGCCCGGTAACGTACGGGAGCTGAAGAACGCAGTTGAGCGTATGGTCATCACCTCACTCGGTGGAAAAACGGGTCCTTTTACCCCCGATGAAAGCCTGTGCGCTCCTCTCCTTCTCTCCCTTCCCTCAACGCGGGGCAGGCTCCGTGATGAGATGGAGAAGACCGAGCGGAGTGTGATAGAGCGTGCGCTGAAAGAGAGCGGCGGGGAGATCAACGCAACCTACCGGTCGCTCGGAATTTCCAGAAGAGCGCTTTACGAGCGCATGAAGAAGTACGGCCTTGATAAGGATGATTTCAAGGGTGAGCGTGTGCATGATCCTCCCATGTACGGTTGATACACATCATTCCCCGGTTCGAAATACCGAAAACCTTCACGAATGCACAGCCGGCCAGGCCGGATTCAGCCCCAGTCTTTATAACCTATCTTAATTTATAACAATAAATAAGAGATATTTAACCCTTCATCATTTCCCGACAAACCGGTAAAACCGGCTCTCCCCACTTCTGGCGCATACTGTGGCACGAAACATGCTATTCCTGTTTTATACGAGGTGCGAGATGGAGAATACGGAGAAAGAGATTTTCCTTGACGAGCTTGCCGCCCGTATAGGAGCGCGTATCTTCAACGTGCCATGCGGAGACGATAGGAAGGGCGGCCGTAAACCGGTTCAATTCGTCTATGCCGGGGATAAGGTGAGTGAATTGCTGAACGCCGCGGAGGAAGATACGCTGCTCGTAACGAACCTCTCGAATCCGCAGCTGTTTCGTATCGCCGAGCTCATGGACATTCCCGGCATCTGCCTTGTGAACGGTGCACAGCCGCCCGGCGAGATGTTGAAACTCGTACTTCGTAACGGCACCGCAATACTCGTCTCGGATGAGGGGTTGTTCGAGACATGCGGCAGGATATACGGCTGCCTTTTCGGTTACATGCGAGGGGAAGCATGATACGGGAGTCCTATCCCATATGCGGCGGAAGCTTCGAGAATGCGGGAGTTGCGTCGAGCCTTCTGAAGGCCCGGTTAAAACAGATAGGTGTTGATCCCGCGGTACTTCGAAGGATCATGATCGCGGCTTACGAAGCCGAGATGAACGTGGTTATACACGCGCATGGCGGCAACATGCAGGTTTCATTGGACGACAGGTATCTCGATCTCGAGGTGAGAGATGAAGGGCCCGGTATAGAAGATATCGACCTCGCCGTGAAGGAGGGTTTTTCGACCGCTCCGGACGAGGCCCGCCAGATGGGATTCGGAGCGGGTATGGGGCTCCCCAATATAAGGAAAAACAGCGATTATTTCCGCATCGAATCGCAGGTCGGAAGAGGTACCTATATTAAGGCGACGATCAACCTCCGTCCCTGTGAGGAAAGCATCGAGCGAAAAAATTCGATTGATGTGAAGGCGGAGCTCTGCAACCGATGTCTTGCCTGTGTCAGGGAATGCCCGACGGGCGCATTACGGGTTCACGATCAGGGGCCCGAGGTACTGGCCCACCGGTGTATAGACTGCGCCCTATGCATAGATGCGTGCGGACGCAACGCGCTCGGGATGAAATCAAAAAGCTTATCTCACGGCGTGGCCGGGGAGAGGGCCATTGTCGTTCCCTCCGCCCTGCTTGTGCAGTTCGGCTTTTTCGTGGATCCCGAAGACGTGATCGGCGTTCTCGGGGAGAAGGGATATAATCCGGTGCTCAATGGGGCGGGTTGGGAGGTTTCGCTCCGAAGCGCAGTGAGCGCCTATGCCCTGGAGGAGAACAGCTCCCTTCCCGTAATATCCCCGGTGTGTCCCGCGGTGGTGAACCTGGTGGAAACGAGGTTTCCATCGCTTATACCCAATCTCGCTCCCTTCCTCTCACCCATCGAGGCGTTGCTCTCGGAAAACACGGACAAACCGGCGCTCTGCATCGGCCTCTGTCCGGCGATGAGCACTGCGATCCGGGCGTGGTACCAGGAGCCCGAGGTCATCGTGGCGCATCCGAGTATGCTCTTCGAGGCGCTTTCCGGAAGTTTTGCTCCGGGCGGGGGCGTGGCAAGCCGGGAACGGGAATGGATTAATTCGAAAAAACCTCCAACAGGGATCCTCATGATAAGCGGGATGGCCGAGGTAAACGACATGCTCGAGCGGATGGAAAACGCCGACGTTCGGGGCATCGATGTGGTGGAACCCTATCTCTGCTCCTACGGGTGTTTCGGGTCTCCCCTTCTGCCGGAGAACAGCGCGGTTGCCCAGGCCCGGTTCCGCGCGTCGTCGCTCTTTAACAAGCCGGAAGGGAGGGCGGTCAGGAGAGAGGGCCTCTATTCAGCAAGGCGCGGGACAAGGCTCCATCCGAATATACAGGAGGCCATGATTCTGTTCTCGAAGATAGACAGGGTGTGCACCGGGCTCCCGGGAAGAAACTGCGGGAGATGCGGGGCCCCCTCTTGCTTTGCCCTGGCGGAGGACATTGTGCTCGGTCGTGCGACGCGTGACCAGTGCGTCTATATAAATAACAGCGAGATCAAGGAGAGGTGGAATTGACCCCTCCGCACCCGGAGGATATCGGAACGGCAAACGGGTTTTACCTGCGTTTCAGGGGTTTTGAACTGCGGGACAGCGAGTGGTTTACGGGATGTCATCCAATTGATGGGAATAAATCGTACAGGGAGGATAGAGATGAATGCTGGAACGGCGGCTGATCAGAAGATCAGTCCGGATGAGGAAAAACAACTCGATGGGAAACTTGGGGAGATACTGGATGAATACAGGGATAAGGCGGGTGGTCTTATTCCGGTTCTCCAGATCGCGCAGGGTATGTACGGGTATCTTCCCGAGAAGGTGATGAAACGAATTAGTCTCGCCCTGGATAAGCCGTACAGCGAGGTTGCGGGCGTCGTGGGATTCTATTCGTTTTTCTCGACCGTGCCGAGGGGGAAGCACCTCATACGGGTGTGCCTCGGGACGGCGTGCTACGTTCGGGGAGGAAAACAGGTGCTCGATGCACTGAAGGAAGAGCTTGGGATCGATGTGGGGGAAACGACCGGGGATGGCCTCTTCTCGCTCGAGATCGGCCGGTGTTTCGGGGCGTGCGGGCTTGCTCCCACAATTATGATCGACGACGACGTGCTGCAAAGGGTGAAGCCCTCCAGGGTCCGAAATATACTCGACGGGTATAGGAACGAAGACAAAGGAGATCCACATGAAGATCGGCAGTTTTGAGGAATTGAATAAGGTGCGGGATGAAGTGAAGGCGGATATATCGATCAGGGGAGATTTGAAGGAGATGCAGGTGATCGTTCACATGGGGACCTGCGGTATTGCTTCGGGAGCGAGAAACATACTGAGCGCACTCGCAAGAGAGATCAGGGAGCGAGGAATAGATACTTTGACGCTCAGGCAATCGAGCTGTATCGGTCTGTGCGATCAGGAACCCATCTGCACTCTCCTGGACGGTGAGGGGAACGAGTTCAGGTACGGCAGGCTCAACGCTGAGAAGGTAAAGAGGATCGTGCGGGAACACGTGCTGAAAGGCAGACCCGTTACGGAATATCTCGTCAAGGACAATGAGAGAAGGAGATAGAAGAGATATGAATATCACAAAAAACCATATTCTCGTATGCACCGGGGGAGGGTGTGTCGCTTCGGGTGCGCTGGAAGTATCGGCGGCGCTGAGGGAAGCAGTGGGCCGGTTCGACCTTGAGAACGATGTAAGCGTGGTGGAGACGGGATGCCTGGGGCCGTGCGCGGTAGGGCCGGTTGCGATGGTTTACCCGGACGGGGTTCTGTACCAGGACCTCAGGCCGGAGTATGCATCCGAGATCATCGAGGAACACCTGCTCAAGGGAAGGGTTGTCGACCGTATGGTGCATGAAGGCGGGTCCGAGGACCGGCTGCGAGCGGCGGGGGAGTCGGATTTTTTCAGGAAACAGGTAAAGATCGTGCTTAGAAACTGTGGGCTCATCGATCCGGTCCGTATAGAGGAGTATATAGCACGCGAGGGGTATCAGGCGCTCGGCAAGGTACTTACGGAAATGACTCCCGAGGAGGTTGTGGACCTCGTAAAACGCTCCGGGCTCAGGGGCCGCGGCGGCGCTGGATTTCCCACCGGGCTGAAATGGGACTTTTGCCGCAAGGCCGCAGGGGACGTGAAGTACGTTCTCTGCAATGCCGACGAGGGCGATCCCGGTGCATTCATGGACAGGAGCATACTGGAGGGAGACCCGCACAGCCTCGTCGAAGCGATGGCGATCGCCGCGTTCGCGACAGGGGCAAAGAGCGGCTACATATACGTGCGCGCCGAGTACCCGCTCGCAGTCCGGCGTCTTACCACCGCATTGTCGCAGGCGCGTGAGTACGGGCTGTTGGGCGAAGGCATACTCGGAACGAATTTTTGCTTCGACCTGGAAATAAGGATGGGTTCGGGCGCATTCGTGTGCGGGGAGGAAACGGCGCTCATGACCTCGATAGAGGGAAAACGCGGCGAGCCGCGTCCGCGTCCTCCCTTTCCCGCAAACAAGGGTTTGTGGGGAAAGCCGAGCCTTCTCAACAACGTTGAGACCTATGCGAATATCCCGGTCATAATTCTCAAGGGCGCCGAATGGTACGCGTCCTTCGGAACCGATAAGAGCAAGGGCACAAAGGTATTCGCACTCGCAGGCGCGATAAACAACACCGGGCTTGTCGAGGTGCCGATAGGCACGCCGCTCGGTGAGATCATCTACGATATCGGGGGAGGGGTGAAGAACAACAAACCCTTCAAGGCTGCACAGATAGGAGGTCCCTCGGGAGGGTGTATCCCAAAGGAGTATCTCAACGTGCCCGTCGATTACGAGTCTCTCAACGATCTCGGCGCGATCATGGGCTCGGGTGGAATGATAATCATGGACGACGATACCTGCATGGTCGACATGGCGAGATTCTTTCTGGAATTCGTCCAGGAGGAGTCGTGCGGGAAGTGTGCGCCGTGCAGGATCGGTACGAGGAGGATGCTCGAGATCCTCGAGAATATATGCGAGGGTAGGGGAGAAGAGGGCGACATCGAGAAGCTTGAAAAGCTCGGAAACATAATTAAGGACACCGCGCTCTGCGGTCTCGGGCAGACCGCTCCGAACCCCGTGCTTTCCACGATACGGCATTTCAGGGACGAATTCGTCGCGCACATACGCGACAAGAGGTGCCCGGCCGGCGTCTGCCCGGAGCTCGTACGTGCACCCTGTCAGAACAACTGCCCGGCGGGCGTGGATGTACCGGGCTTCGTGTCTCTCATCGGCGAGAAGCGGTACAGCGAGGCGCTCAAACTCCACCGCGAACGGAACCCTTTTGCGCTGGTGTGCTCAAGGGTGTGTTTTCACCCGTGCGAGGAGAAGTGCAGGCGGCAGACGATCGACGAGGCCGTTTCGATACGCCGGCTGAAGCGGTTCATGGCTGATCGGGAAGAGATGATACAGATTCCGGAGATCAGGCACAGTGAGCGGAACGCGAAACGCAGGGTGGCCGTTGTCGGCGCCGGACCTGCCGGGCTCTCCTGCGCGTATTTTCTGGCACGTCTCGGCTATAAACCGAAGGTTTTTGAAGGAGCGCGGGTAGCGGGCGGCATGCTCGTCCAGGCGATACCCGCCTACCGGCTGCCGCGAGATTTCCTCATAAAAGAGATAGAAATGATCACCTCCATGGGAGTGGAAATCGTAACAGGCAGGAAGCTCGGAAAGGACTTTACCCTGAAGGATCTCGAACAAGAAGGGTATGAGGCGGTATTCCTCGGGATCGGGGCTCCGGAGGGGACGATCCCGGTACTGGAGGGGATCGGGATTCCGGGGGTCGTGCAGGCGATAGATTTCCTGAGGGAGTACAACCTCGACGGGAAGGCCGCTGTCGGCGGGAAAGTCGTGGTGGTGGGGGGAGGCAATGCCGCGATCGACGCGGCGCGTACGGCCTTGAGGCTCGGCGCTGAAGACGTATGCGTGCACTACAGGAGGACACGCACCCAGATGCCCGCTTACGAGGAGGAGGTCGCGGAGGCCGAGAAGGAGGGGGTTCGTTTCGAGTTCCTGAGCGCGCCTTCGGAAATAGTGTCTAAAAACGGACACGTGAGCGGGCTTCGCTGCGGAAGTATGAAGCTTGGAATGTTCGATCGTTCCGGCAGGAAGAGCCCCGTTCCCACGGGAGAGAGTGGGGTGGTGGAAGCGGACGAGGTGATACTCGCGATCGGCCAGACCCTTACGTCCGATCGCTGCTTCGGAGAGAACGGCCCGGTACTGGGGCGTAGGAACTTCGTCGAGGTCGATCCATTGACCGGCAAAACCTCTTTGGAAGGGATTTACGCGGGCGGTGACATGGTGAGCGGCCCGGCCTCGGTCGTGGACGCGGTTGCGGGCGGGGAAAAGGCCGCATACGGTATCGATCTGTTCCTCTCAGGGGAAAATCATGCGTTCTGGAGATCGGAAAAAACGGTTGACACCTTCTTCGATCCGGACGAAGACCCCGTGGAGTATGAACGGGCCCCTGTAAAACTCGTTGACGTTGAACAGAGGAGTGGAAACTTCTGCGAGGTCGAGCTTGGATGGAAGGAAAGCGCCGCGATCCGCGAGGCGAAGCGGTGTCTCCGTTGTGATTACAGAGAGCAAAGCGAAGAACAGAGGAGATAATAAAGATGCCAATAGTTCAGATAGACGACCTCTCAGTAGAGGTCTCCGAGGAAACAACGATACTGGAAGCCGCCCGAAAGGCGGGAATAAACATACCGACCCTGTGCTATCTCGAGGGGGTGCAGGCAATCGGGGCGTGCAGGGTGTGTCTCGTCGAGGTCGAAGGCGCGAAGACGCTCGTGGCATCATGCGTGACACCCGTGACGGACGGGATGAGGGTTCACACGAACAACAGGAGGGTGCGCGAGGCGCGCCGCACCGTAGTCGAGCTCATACTCTCGGATCATGAGGGGGACTGCCAGACATGCGACCGGAACGGGAGCTGCGAGCTTCAGAAGCTCGCGCAGGATCTCGGCATACGGGAAATTTCCTATCAGGGAAAGAAGAGCCCGGGTGCGATCGACGCAAGCACGCCCGCACTGATGAGGGATACCGGAAAGTGCATACTCTGCCGCCGCTGCGTGACCGTGTGCAACGAGATACAGGGGGTGGGAGCGCTCTTCCCGCAGAGCCGCGGGTTCGGGACGGTTGTGGGACCGGCATTCGATTTGGATCTGGACAGCGTTGTGTGCGTTCAGTGCGGCCAGTGCGCGGCCGCGTGCCCCGTCGGCGCTATAGGGGAGAAGGACCAGGTGGGCGAGGTCTGGGACGCGCTCGACGATCCCCGGAAGCATGTGGTGGTGCAAACGGCCCCGGCCATCAGGGCCGCGCTCGGCGAGTGTTTCGGTTATCCGCCGGGAACGCTCGTGACGGGCAAGATGGTGAGGGCGCTTCGCCTTCTTGGTTTTGACAGTGTCTTCGATACGGAGTTCGCCGCGGATCTCACCATTATGGAGGAAGGCACCGAGCTCCTGACCAGGCTGAAAAAGGCACTCGTTGACGGGGAGGAGGTGGCTCTCCCGCAGTTCACGAGCTGCTGCCCGGCATGGATAAAATACGCCGAGTACCTGTACCCGGAGCTGCTTCCGAATATCTCCACGTGCAAGTCGCCGCAGCAGATGTTCGGCGCTGTCGCAAAGACCTACTATGCCCGGAAGATAGGGAAGGATCCGGAGGATGTCGTCGTGGTTTCCGTGATGCCCTGTACCGCGAAGAAGTTTGAAAACGTGCGGCCCGAGATGTGCGATAGCTCCGTCCGTGATGTCGACTTCGTGCTCACCACGAGGGAGCTCGGAAAGATGATAAATGAGGCGGGGATCGATTTCAGTTCGCTCGAAGATGACGTCATGGACAGTCCCATGGGCAGGTCCTCGACAGGCGCAGCCGATATCTTCGCGAACACGGGCGGGGTCATGGAGGCCGCTCTCCGCACGGCATACGAGATCGTCACGGGCTTGTCCCTGCCGTTCGAAGGACTGCATATCCGGCCCATAGCCGGACTCGAAGGGGTGAAGGAGGCCGCAGTGAAGATCGAAGAGACGCTTCCGGAATGGTCCTTCCTCAGCGGGCAGACCCTGAGGGTTGCGGTTGCGCATGGTCTTGGAAACGCACGAAAGGTGATCGAGCGAATTAAATCCGGCGTTGCCCGGTACCACTTCGTCGAGATCATGGCCTGCCCCGGCGGGTGTATCGGGGGAGGAGGGCAGCCGAGGCTCACGTGCGACGAGGTGAGGCTGGAGAGAATGAAGGCGATATTTCGCGAGGATGAGGGGAAAAAAATCCGTAAATCGCACGAGAATCCTGAGATAAAGATGATCTACGAAGAGTATTTCGAAAAACCGCTGGGCGAGCGTTCGCACCATCTCCTGCATACAGTTTATGAGAAGAGGGCTCGCGTTTAACCGGGTATTTATCGAGGAGACAGTTTATGGAGGTGCAAAAAAAGGTACTTCTGGTCGACGACGATGCGGATTTTATTGCCATGAATAAATCCCTGCTTGAGCGTCACCGCTATAAGGTGCTCGTTGCCTACAACGGGCAGGAATGTATGGAAAGGGTGAGAGAGACCGTTCCCGACATCATCATACTCGACATGATGATGTCCACGAGGAGCGAGGGATATAGACTTTCGAGGAAGCTGAGGAGCGCTGAGAGAACGAAGCTGGTACCGCTCCTCATGCTCACCTCGGTCAACATGACGCTTCCGGTCAAGGTCGAGCCCGATGCAAAGTGGCTGCCGATCGATCTCCTTATTGAGAAACCCGTTGAGGCAGAGCTTCTACTCGCGGTCGTGCGGGAAATGCTTTCCGACGGCGGAGGAATGTAAACCATGCCCGAACCGGATAAGACCGTAATAATCGTGGATGACGACCATGATTTTCTAGAGATGAATCGGCGGGTGCTCGTGCAGAACGGCTATCGGGTACTCTGCTGCACCAATTACGAGGATGCGCTGCGCTGTATCAAGAAGCATCGTCCGAGCCTTGTCGTGACGGATCTCATGATGGATTCCATGGATTCGGGCTTCGTTCTCTCCCGACGGATAAAGCAGGACCCCGAGTTGCAGGGGATCGCGGTAATCCTTCTGTCCCGGCTCGTGGTCGAACCCTCGGGT
>CAYWUT010000089.1:0-14275 GCA_964460545.1 uncultured Spirochaetota bacterium | reverse complement strand
CTGGGTAGCTATGTTCGGAAAGGATAACCGCTGAAAGCATCTAAGCGGGAAGCCTACCTCAAGATGAGATATCCCATGCCCCTCGAGGGCACTAAAGGCACCTTGAAGATCACAAGGTTGATAGGCTGGAGGTGTAAGCGCAGTAATGTGTTCAGCCGACCAGTACTAATATGCCGTGAGGCTTGACCATATTATTTTATTCATCCTCTATGCCGGTATGCTCTCAAGTTGAAGACAATGGATTCGAAGTGTCCTAATAAAAATTGATCTGGTGACCATAGCGGGGAGGAAACACCCGTTTCCATTCCGAACACGGAAGTTAAGCTCCCTAGCGCCGATGGTACTGCACGGGTGACTGTGTGGGAGAGTAGGTCGTTGCCAGGTCTTTTTTTTATTTTAACATAAACGCCTCCGTTGAAACCCGGTTTCTCCCCTCCTTTTTCGATCGATAGAGGAGCCGGTCCGCCATATTAATTATCGCCTCGGTCGAGGGAGGGGTCGCGGATTTTTTCAGTCTTGCGCCGTCAAAACCGGTTACTCCGAAGCTTGCGGTCACTCGAAGTGTGTTGCCGCACGCGTTTATATCGGTCGAGGCCAGTCTGCTCCGTATCCGTTCAACGAGCACGCCTGCGCCTGAAAGTCCCGTTTCCGGCAGCGCCATGACGAACTCCTCGCCGCCGAAGCGCGCGATCCAGTCGGCCCTTTTCCGGATTGATGCATGGATAAGATCGACCGTGTATTTAAGAACCGCGTCGCCGGTACCGTGGCCGTAGGTGTCGTTGATGCGCTTGAAATGGTCGAGGTCGCACATTGCAATTGAGAGGGGACGCGCGTAACGTACCGCGCGGTGAATCTCCTGCGGGAGCCTTTCATTCAGGTACCCCCGGTTGTAGCATCCCGTGAGGGGGTCCGTGATGGAAAGCTTCCGAACCTCTTCATTCGCCTTTCTGAGCGAATGCTCCAGCTCCAGTATTCTTACTCCCGTCTGTATACGTGCCTTGAGCTCAGCCGGATGCACCGGTTTGCTCAGGTAGTCGTCCGCGCCGGATTCCAGACCCTCGACGATATCCCCTTTTGAGACTTTTGCGGTGAGAAGAATGATGTATACGTAACCCTCGGTTTTCCTCTCCCGCACCTCGCGGCACAGGTCGATGCCCGACATCTCCGGCATCACCCAGTCAGTAATTATAATCGGGTAGTAGGCGCGGTTGATTTCCTCCACGGCTTCGCGTCCGTTTTGTACGGGGGTGACGCGGTATCCTCCGCTTTCCAGTATTTTCTCTATAAAGCGTCTTGAAACGGGATTGTCTTCCACGAGAAGGACCGGGTACCGTTCGGCCGGTTTTTCCGTTTCCCGGAGGCGAGGTTGACGGTCCATGGAGGTCTCCTTTTTTATCCGCGGATTCTACAGGGATTTCATCGTTTCATTGAACCGGCCTGTTAAAGCTTCGGTCAGTTTATCAATTCCCTCCATATCACCGCTTCTCGCCCTCCGTACGATATCCGCCGCCAGCTCGTGAAGCTCCTCGAAACCGAGGTTTCCGGACGCTCCCTTGAAAGAGTGGGATGCCTCCTCCACTGCCCGTGCGTCGCCTGAAGAGACGGCGGTGCGCAGCTTTTCGAGGTCCGACCGTCCCGCTTCTCCGAAGAGTTCGAGAAGCTCCCGGTAATCATCGGGTTCCAGCCCGAGCTCGGCCGCTTTTTCTTCCATACCGTTCATTTTTCCTCCTTGTTGAATACGTACCGTTCGAGCATGGAGAATACGGTACCGCGCTTGATGGGTTTCGTGAGGTAGTCGTCCATCCCGGATTCAACACATTTCTCCCGGTCGCCCTTCATCGCGTGGGCCGTCATGGCGACGATGGGAATGTGGCCCTTCTCCTTCGATCTAATCATTCGCGTAGCCTCCATCCCGTCCATTTCCGGCATCTGCACATCCATGAAAATGAGGTCGAAACCGGGCCGCTCGAAGAAGAGCGACACGGCCTGCATACCATTTTCGGCCGTCTCGACTGAATACCCTCCCTTTTCAAGCATCATCGTCGCGAGCTTGCGGTTGACGGGATTGTCCTCCGCGAGAAGGATGCGCACCGAATGCTTCCTGTGCTCCCGCGCGGAGTACTGCGTGACGATCGCGGGTTTCCTCTCTTCTTCCTCATCGGTCTGCAGGATCCGTTTTATCACCTTGTAGAGTCTGTCCCTTCGAACGGGTTTGCTCAGGAAACCGTTGAAGCCCGCTTTCAGGCACCGTTCCATGTCGCGGTTCATGAGCGAGGAGAGTGCGATGAGCGGAAGGGTCCGGATATCCTTGCGGGCGTTTCGTATGACAGCGGCCGTTTCGTACCCGCTCATGACGGGCATCTGTATATCGAGTATGGCCAGGTCGCATTCCCTTCCGCCGTCCGCCGCCGCCTCGAGCGCCGGTACCGCGTCTTCGCCCCTGATGCACTTGATCGCCTCCATGCCCGCCCGGCCGAGTGCGTTCGAGAGTACGTCGAGGTTCGTGAGATTGTCGTCCACGATGAGCACGCGCAGGCCCTCGAGCTTTCTTTCGTGCAGGAATTCTCTTTCCCGTTTGTTCGATTTCTTAACGACTGCGGTGAACAGGAATATGCTCCCCCTTCCCTCTTCGCTGCGCACCTCTGTTTTCCCGTCCATACGTTCGACGATCTGTTTGCATATGGAGAGCCCGAGCCCGGTGCCTCCGTATTTCCTCGTGTATGAACCGTCGACCTGATGAAACGGCTTGAAAAGCGTGTCCAGCTTGTCATGCGGGATTCCGATCCCCGTATCGCGCACCCAGCAGCGGAGCGCGACCGTATCGTCGTTCTCGGAATCCAGCTCGATACTAATCTCGATCTCACCCTCTTCCGTGAACTTCGCCGCGTTGGACATCAGGTTGGTGAGTACCTGCCTGAATCTGAGCGGATCGCCCCGAACGTAGGAGGGAACTTCATCGTCGACGTGGCAGAGTATTTCGACGGGTTTCGATCCGATGCGGGGGCGTATGATCTCGCACACGTCGTATACCAGGAGCTCCAGGTCGAAATCGATATCCTCGAAGTCGAGCTCGCCGGCCTCGATCTTTGAGAAGTCGAGTATGTCGTTGATGAGAGCCAGGAGGGCGTCGCCGCTCAGGGCGATCGTTTTCACGTATTCCTCCTGCATCCGATCGAGTCCCGTCTCGAGGAGCATGTCCGTGAAACCGATGATGGCGTTCATGGGTGTCCTGATCTCGTGGCTCATATTCGCGAGGAAACGGCTTTTGGTCAGGTTCGCGGTTTCCGCCTGCCTGCTTGCCTTGACCAGATCGGTTACGTCTATCACATTCAGTACCACCCCGTCGTAGGATCCGTCCGAGTAGATCGGCTGCATGCGGATGATGACCTCCGAGTCACCGATCGATTTCTGATACACCGACGGCTTGGAGCCGGACGGTTTCCGGTAGCCGTCCATGAGACCGTTTATGGTTTCCAGAACGATATTGGAGTGAAAATCGTCGAAATGTTTACCGATGATTTCCTCCCTCCCTATGCCCGCGAACCCGCAGAAGAAGCCGTTCGCCTCGGTCACGATTCCCTCCCGGTCGGCGAAGACCACACCCTCCTCCATGGAAGAGATCATGGCCGCCAGCTTCGAGCGCTCCTTCTGTATGATCCGCTCCGCCTCCTTGATATCGCTGATGTCGACGAAGGTGTCGAGCAGGTACCGGTGTCCGCCCAGGTCGAGGGGGAACACGGTCTTCAGTACCGGAACCTCCGTGCCGTCCGTGCGCAGGAGGACGCGCTCGGAATTGTCTATCTGCATACCCAGGTCGCTGATGGGACATTTTCCCCTTTCGGCCGGGCATATGAACGTGTAGC
The DNA here is from genome assembly GCA_964460545.1 of uncultured Spirochaetota bacterium. Lineage (GTDB taxonomy): Bacteria > Spirochaetota > B62-G9 > B62-G9 > DRHN01 > CAYWUT01. Next base: position 10,412 of record CAYWUT010000089.1, on the reverse strand, counting down.
ACTCCTTTCCGATTATCTCGTCCCTGGACCCGCCGATCATTTGGACTGCGAAGGGGTTGATGTCCGTGATGATGTGGGTTTTCTCGTCTATGATCACGATGCCGGCGTGTACCACGTCGAGAATGGTTTTCATCCGCTTCTCGGACTCGGCGAGCGCCTTCTCGTAGAGCACGCGTCGCGTTATATCGCGAACAACGGCCAGGAGGTACCGTTCTCCCGTGTTGGGATCCACAAGCAGGGATTTCTTTGTTGCAATAAAGTGTTTGACGCCGTCAATGGTCTGGGGTTCCTCATTGAGATCCGGTTCCCCGGTCTGCAATACAATTTTATCCTTTCGAAGAAACTGGTCCGCCTCCTCTTTCATGAACACGTCATGATCGGTCTTGCCGATGATGGTATCCCGGTCGAATTTCCAGAAACGGTATCCCGCATCGTTGAAATACAAAAAGCGGGAATTCTCGTCCTTGACTACCACCGGATCGTCCAGGCCGTTCAGCAACATCTCGAAGAATCCGTCTTTCCGGTACCGTCCTTTCCCTTCTCCCTGTTTTGAGAGCTCCGGCAATTTGATCCTCCCTTTTTACCTTTCCACAGCAGACCGCGCGTTCGGGATACGTATGTCGTCTCCCTTCTCAATTGTAGGACATAGACCAGCGCTCTTTCAAATTTCTCTGCGGAAGACTGTTGTTTCATTTATAGGGGTCGAAGAGGAAGTGACCGGGACCGTGAATATGTGGGGATAAGGGGAGTATAGAGCCGTAGGTTCGCTCTCAGTCCGGGGGCGGCTGAACGGCTTTCATGAAATCTCCGAGTTGCATGATTTCGAAGAAGTAGGAGGTTCCGTTCTTCATAAGAAGCTGAACGACCGGCTTGGTGAATATCCGCATGACGAAAGAGGCGGCCTTCGTTTCCTCTCCATTCAGACGGCCCCCTATACAGCTCAGGGCGCTTCCCCGAGGAACCACCTTTACACGCGCTATCTCATCCAATTTGATCGTAAACTCGGTTTTTTCCCACTTCTGCTTCCTTCCGATGACCTTGAGGATCCAGTTTTCCTTTTCAAAATCTTCGAAGTAAATTTTCCCATCTATGGTATAGAGGAGTCCCCCGAGCATGGCATTACTGTCGTCGGACATGCCGAGAAAGGTCGCAAAGGTGTAGAAATCGACCTTTCCCCCTTTTTCTTCCTCTTTCCGGGCCCAGAATTCACGAGCCTCATCCTGCGTATCTCTCATGTAACCTCCCAGCGGTGTGGTTGCCGGAAAAAACCGGGGAATTCTTTAAGTCAGTTAGATAATAGCACTTTCCGATCACACACGTCAATATGGGATGAAAAAATGCACACGCGGGTTTATAATGGAAATACTGGACAAATGCTTATCAGGGGGCGAAGATGAAGTACACTATGTCGTGTCTCGTATTCAACAGACCGGGGGTTTTAGCCAAGATAGCGCAGTCTTTCGCGAAGGAGAACATCAACATATACTCGCTCGCTGCCGGTGAGACGGAGGAGGAGGATAAATCGAGGATGACCATTGTCGTGGACGCGGATCAGGATTTAATGGATAAGGCCGAGGCGCGGCTCAAGGAGATAGAAGAGGTGATCCAGGTACACGACTTCCAGGGATCGGAGCTCATCTCGCGGGAGCTTCTTCTTATACGGATTCGTATAAAGGCGGAGTACATACCCCAGATACTCCAGATCGCCGAACTTTTTAATGCGCAGGTCATAGCCGTTTCCGAGATGTCCATGGTTTTATCGCTTTCAGCCGAGGAGCAGCGGGTCAACGGCATGGTCAGGATGCTCATGCCCATGGGTATTCAGGAAATGTCCCGATCGGGAAAGCTCGCCGTCGGATCTCCGGAACAGGAGTGAGCCATGGACGTGGAAAAATACGACGACGATCTCTATAATATGCAGTTTGTTCTCGACAGGAGCCTCAAGCTCGACCCCGCGCGGCTCATAGTGGTTCGGCCCTATGATGCGGCCACCATGAAGGCCGTGGGCATTGCCGCCCGGAATGGAATCGTTCATCCTTTTCTCGTCGGTGACCGGAAACGCCTGAAGGAGGAAACCGCCCGTTTCCATATCGACCCCGAGCTCTTTACCATCGTGGATGCCGGTGATGATGACCTTCTCGAGCGGGCCGCTTCTCTCTACAGGGACGGAGAGGCCGAATTCATCATGAAAGGCATGGTCGGAACGGCCCTCTTTATGCACGTTCTCCTCGATCCGAGGTGGAAAATACGTACGGAGAACCTCTGGTGCCATGTCGGCATGCTCGAGATACCGGAAACAAAACGTGTCTTCCTCATGTCGGACGGGGCGATCAACATTCTTCCGAATTTTTCCAGAAAGATGCTCATTATAAAAAACACCGTTGAGGTGGCTCGCAAGATTGGAATGCGGAAGATCAGGATCGCCATGCTCGCCGCGGTCGAAAAGGTCAAGCTTCCGGCCATGCCCGCGACGCTTGACGCTTTTCTCATGAAGAAGTTCTCGAAGACGGGTTTCTTCGGGGACTGCGAGATAGGGGGGCCTTTCGCGCTCGATAACGCCATCGACACCGGCAAGGCCGTTACAAAGGGTATTGTCGGAACGGTTGCGGGTATGGCCAATGTCCTCATCGTGCCCAACGTGGAGACGGGAAACGTCATCTGGAAGACGATTACGTGTCTGCAGAACAGGTCCGCGGCCGGTGTCGTGGTCGGCGGCAACTGTCCCATTGTGGTTCCGTCACGGTCGGACGATTACTCCACCAAACTACTGTCCATTCAATTCGCACGCCTCCTTCTCTGAGACACCCCATGGCCGGTTGCCGGGCAGGAATTTAAGGGGTATATTTGGAAAAATCTCATTCAGGGCCCGGGAATGATCTATCTCGCGAATGTCGTAAGGCTGCTCTTCTCACTCTATATCATTCTTATCTTCATCCGCATTCTCTTTGCGTGGCTTCGTCCGAGCATGTTCAATCCCGTGGTCAGGTTCGTCTATAAATCCACGGACCCCTATCTCAAGCTGTTCGCGGGAATGAGGTTTGTACGTATAGGTGTTTTCGACCTTTCGCCCCTATTGGCGTTTTATCTGCTCTATCTTTTGCAGGAGCTGAGCTACAACCTCATACTGCGGGGACATATTACCCCCGAGTTCATTTTAACCCTGATACTCGTACTTCTCTTTCGGTTCATTTATTTCATCCTTTTCATCTTCATGATCGTTACCGCGCTGAGGCTCATATTCCGGGTGGCCGGGATCCCTCCGGGAAACGTTTTTATCTCGACCGTGTATTCCATTTCCGAGGTCGTGGTGCGGCCCGTCAGGAATTTACTCAAGCTCCGGGAACAAACCCGTTTTGATATCAGCGTATTCGTCACGCTTGTCATTATCATACTCCTGCGTTATCTCATCCTGCCGAGAATACTCAGGCTGATCACCATGCTCCTCGGCGGCGGTTATTAATTCGTCAGGCGGTTTCCATGTATACATTTGAAGAGCTCAAGGCCAAGTACAGCACCCTTGAGAAGCAGCTTCTCGACGGGAGCGTCGTCTCGGACAAGGAGAGGTATGCCGCCCTTACGAGGGAGTTCAACAGCCTCTCGAAGCTCCTGAATGACTGGAAGAAGCTCGAGGAGGTTGAGAGGGACATTGCCGAGTACGGCGAGATGCTTCAGACGACCGATGACGAGAAGATGAAGGCCGATATAAGCAGTGAGATCGAGACCCTGGAGGATGTAAAAGAAAAAACAACGACGAAAATACGGCTTGCCCTCCTTCCCCCGGATCCCCTTGACGGAAAGAATATAATCATTGAGATCAGGGCTGGTACGGGAGGGGATGAGGCGGCCCTTTTCGCCGCGGATCTTTTCAGAATGTACAGCAGGTTCTGTGAGCGAAGCGGGTGGACCGTCGAGATCATGAGCAGCAACGAGATCGGTGTCGGAGGATTCAAGGAGATCATTTTCAGCATCGCGGGAGCGGGTGTTTACAGGAGGCTGAAATTCGAAAGCGGCGTGCATCGCGTGCAGCGTATTCCGGTGACGGAGTCCGGGGGGAGGATACACACCTCCGCAGTCACCGTGGCGGTACTCCCCGAACCCGAGGAAACGGACGTGGAGGTCAATACCGAGGACCTCCGGATAGATGTCTTTCGCGCGCGCGGGCACGGAGGCCAGCACGTCAACACGACCGATTCAGCGGTACGGATAACGCATCTTCCCACCGGTCTAGTCGTAAGCTGTCAGGACGAGAAGTCCCAGCTCAAGAACAAGGAAAAGGCGCTGAAAGTACTGAAGGCCCGGCTTTTCGAAAAATTCGAAAACGAGAGGAAACAGGCGGAAGCCGCGGAGAGAAGAAACCAGGTCGGTTCGGGCGACCGCTCCCAACGGATCCGTACCTATAATTTTCCGCAGAACAGGGTAACGGACCACAGAATAGGACTCACCCTCTATAAGCTCGACCTCATCATGGAAGGCGACCTCAACGAACTTTTCGACGGACTGAGCGCATATGAGGCGGAAGCGAAGCTCATGAGCATCGGACTGGATGACAGAGGTAAATGAGGAGCCGATTAAGGCCCCCGCCATTTAAACATCCCAATGATATGCTCTTCGCGGTACAAAACGGGATCGTACTACGGGGATGGATGTGAACCGGGAGAAAACGGTTGGAACGGTTTTACGGGATATACGGCGTGAACTTGATTTCATAGATTCGTGCTGCCTGCTTGCTTTCGTACTCGGCAGGGACAAGGAATTCCTCCTCACCCATCCCGAGCAGACTATGTCACGCCGCGAGACCGGCCGTCTGCGGCGATATGTGAAGAGGAGGCTGAACGGCGAACCCGTTGCCTCAATAACCGGAGTTCGGGAATTTTATTCGCTTGTTTTTTTTCTTTCCCGATACACGCTCATACCGCGTCCTGAAACGGAGATGCTCGTTGAGGAAATTATCCGCTTGCGGCCGTCCACACTCCTCGATATCGGTACCGGGTCGGGCTGCATAGCGGTAAGCGCGGCGCGGTTCCTCCCGTCCTGCCGCGTAACCGCTTCGGATGTGAGCTCAGGGGCTCTTCGGACCGCCCGGAGAAACGCCGCGCGGCTGCTGGAGCATGGGACGGTCAGTTTCGTTAAGAGTTCGTATTTCGACGGGATCCCCCCAGCCGATTTCGATATCATTGTCAGCAATCCACCCTACATCAGGCGCGGCGATCTTGGAGACCGCGCATCATTCGAGCCCGTTCGAGCCCTTGACGGAGGAATTGACGGGCTCGACGGGTACAGGGCGATTATTTCCGGAGCCCGGAAGTACTTGAAAAACGGTATGCTGCTGCTGGAGATCTCACCGGAGCTCAGGAAGGGAGTGGAGAAGCTCGCACGGACACAGGGTTTTGATATTACGATCAGGAAGGACCTGGCCGGTCTCGACCGCATGGCCGTCCTCAGATAAACCTTTTTCCCTGTACAGGTACCTGCCCGCAGGGTACATTTATTGCAGTAAACGGTAATTATTCACAGCGTCCCGGGATATGCCGGTGGAGAAACCGGAACAAGCTGTCCGGGACCGGGACATGGTAACGGTGATGGAGAAGACGACGGACGACACCGAAAGAACGCTTGACCTGGAGAGGGTTGAATCATCCACGGACCTGGAGGACTACCTGGATCTCAAAAGACATTCCCGGGAAGATGCGGACCTTATCGGGAAAGCTTACCGTTTCGCCCTGGATGCGCACGGTTCACAGAAGAGACTCTCGGGAGAGCCGTTCATCATACACCCCCTCAATGTGGCCAAGACCCTCGCGGACATGGGATTCGACGCGCAGGTTATAATCGCGGGGCTCCTTCACGACACGGTGGAGGACACGGGTATCAGCCTTGGGGTTCTGCGGGAAAAATTCGGGCCGGAGACAGCCGAGCTCGTTAACGGTGTAACAAAGATATCGAGGATAAGGTCCGAAAACATCAAGCAGAGACAGGCGGAGAATATCCGCAAGATGCTCCTCTCCATGGTAAACGATATCAGGATTATACTCATCAAGCTTGCCGACAAACTCCACAACATGCGTACACTCCAGTATCTTGACAGGAGGAAGGCGCAGAGGATCGCACGGGAGACGATCGACATATACGCTCCTCTTGCCGGACGTCTTGGAATGGCGCGTATCAAGATCGAGCTTGAGGACCTTGCGCTCAAGCACCTGGAAACGGAATTCTATGAGGACCTGAAGCGTTATATAGTGCAGACAAAGGAGATGCGGGAAATATATATCGAGAAGGTGAAGAACGTTCTTCTCACCGAATTCTTCAAGTACGGCATCAAGGCCCTGATTTACGGTCGGGCGAAACATTTTTATTCCATATACAAGAAGATGAAGGAGAAGGAGAGGACTTTTGACGAGATATTCGACCTCTTTGCGATAAGGATAATAACGAACTCGGTTAAGGAGTGCTACGAGGCGCTCGGCGTCGTGCATGAGCTCTGGATGCCCGTGCGCGGCCGGTTTAAGGACTACATAGCCATGCCTAAATCCAACATGTACCAGTCGCTTCATACGACGGTCGTCGGACCCGAGGGAAAATCGCTGGAGGTGCAGATTCGAACCGACGCGATGGACCTCATCGCCGAGGAAGGTATTGCCGCGCACTGGGCGTACAAGGAGGGTAAAATCCATCCGTCCGGGGTCGAGAAGGAGCTCAAGTGGCTGAACAAGCTGAAGAACTGGAAGGAGAACCTGAATAATCCTTCCGGGTTCATGGAGGACCTGCAGAAAGACCTGCTCATGGACGAGATATATGTCTTTACGCCCAAGGGGGACGTGATCGAGCTCCCCGTCGAGTCCACTCCCATAGATTTCGCCTATAAAATCCATACCGATGTCGGGAACAGGTGCATAGGCGCCAAGGTCAACGGCAGGATCGTTCCGCTCAGAAAACCGCTTCACAGCTGTGAGGTCGTTTCCATCCTCACCTCGAAGAACAGCGGGCCGAGCCGTGAGTGGCTCGATATCGTCAAGACATCGCGGGCACGCCACAAGATACGGGTTTATTTCAGCAGGATCGATTCACCGGGAACCGTTAAGGAAGACTCGAAACAGGTTGAAAGGGAAGCCCCCGTAAAAAAGAGGAAACGCGCATCCAAGACGACTCAGAAGGAATACAGGGTCGTTGCTGCAGGGGAGGGAAACGTTCAGATGAACCTCGCCAAGTGCTGCAATCCCCATCCTGGTGACGATATCATAGGATATATAACGAGGGGCAAGGGCATTACCGTGCACCGCTCCAGCTGTAAAAATCTGCGCGCCATAAAGGATTACAGGAAACGGAGCATAACCGTAGAGTGGCAGGAGAAAGCCCGCAAGGTATACGACATCTCCATACTGGCGCAGGACAGATCCGGACTGCTCATGGACATATCGACTGCGATAGCCAACTCGAACGCCAATATCGTGGAGCTGCATCTCAAGGCGGACCATAACGGACAGGCCAGGGCTTCGTGCCGCGTACAGGTCGTGGATGAGCAGCAGCTCATGATAATCATCAATTCCCTCAAACAGATGCGAGAAATCATTTCCCTCGACTTCAACTGATTGATCTCCGGCCTCGAAGAAACGACGGAAAACGCTCTCCGGAAGCTTCCCAGTCGATGGTTTCCCGCACCGCTTTATTATCCCCGTACCGTTTCAAACCTTCCCTTTTTCGGATGGGATTAAATTAAAAAAAATCAAAAAAAACTAAAAAAAATGATTGACAAGTATTCAGGGGCGGGTATTATTTAAGGGAAAAGTGGGGAAAAGTGGGAGATTTCCCCATATAGTGGTATACTATTCCATAACCGGGTACAGTTCTCCCATCATGGGACTGTATCCGTATACGTCCGGGAGCCTATGTTCATAGGAGAATACAGACATACGCTTGATGATAAGGGACGCATCGCGGTCCCCGCGAAGCTCAGGTACTCCACGTTGGGAGAGGAGGAGTACTGGGTGACGACCAAGGGATTCGATCACTGCCTTTTTGTCTATCCACGGGACGAATGGAATAGAATCGTGGAACAGCTCAACGGGCGGCTTACTCTTACTAAAAAGGAGGACAGGTCGTTCCTCCGCATGTTCGTATCCCCGGCGAATGAGCAGGTTCTCGACAAACAGGGGCGAATAGCCCTTCCACAGAGTCTTCGCGAGTATGCCGACATCCATCGCGAGGTCGTCATACTGGGTGCAATAAGGCGAATTGAGATCTGGAGCGAGGCCGAGTGGAACCGGTACAAGGAGGAGAACGAGAAGAGCTTCGACGCACTGGGCGAGAGGATCGCGGACCTGGGACTCTAGGAGGAGAGATGAGCGTACATACACCTGTTATGCCGACACAGGTCATTCAGGTACTCGATATCAGGCCGGACAGTACGGTCATAGACTGTACGCTCGGGGAGGGCGGGCACGCGTCCCTTTTTCTCCGGATTATTCGGGAAGGGAAGCTGTTCGGTATTGAACAGGACGCCGATATCCTCGAGGTGGCCCGGGAGCGGCTGAAGGAATACGGAGACAGGTTCGTTCCCGTCCACGGTAATTTCTCGGACGTCGGGGAGATAGTAAGGGACAGGGTCCATACGAAGGTTGACGGGATTTTTTTCGACCTCGGCATATCGATGTACCACATCAAGGAGAGCGGCAGGGGATTTTCCTTCTCGAGGGAGGAACCCCTCGATATGCGGCTCGATCCCTCCAGGGGTATAAGCGCGGCCGATGTCATTAACGGTTTCAGCAGGAAAAAGCTGTCTGAAATCATATGGGCGTACGGGGAGGAGCGGTTCTCCGGACGCATCGCACTGAGTATCGTTGAGGAGCGAAAGAAAAATCCCGTCACAACATCAACACAGCTCGCCGATATTGTAAAGAGAGCCGTTCCCAGAAAATTTTGGCCGCACAGGATTCACCCGGCAACAAAAACATTCCAGGCAATAAGAATCTTCGTCAATGACGAGATCGAGATACTGGAAAACGCGCTCCGTGACGCGGTCGAGGTGCTGAAACCGGGCGGTCGGATATGCGTTATCAGCTTTCATTCGCTCGAGGACCGTATTGTGAAGTCAGTTTTCAATGATCTGGGGAAGGGGTGCCATTGTCCGCCAGATTTTCCCGTTTGTGTTTGCGGCGGTAAAAAGGTAGTCAGGGTATTGACCAGGAAACCCTCACAGCCCGATGAGGAGGAGGCTCTTCGCAATCCCGCATCGCGGAGCGCGCGTCTTCGCTGTGCGGTAAAATTGAACGGAACCATCCAGAATAATAAAAAAGAGGAAATGCGATACAGTGCATAGCGGCGGCTCACATATACGGACGCATATTATCAGGCGATTGCTGAAGCTCACACTTTTCTTCGGCATCATTTTTCTTCTCCTCTTCTGTATCGCCTGGCAAAACGTTCACGTCACCAACCTGAACGGCAGGATTGAACAGATAACGGTGCTGCGGACCGATCTTGAAAAGAAACTTTATTTGAAGAATATGGAGCTGTCCTACCTGAAATCCCGGGAGAGGATAAGGGATATTGCCGAGGGAGAGTTCGGTATGCAGCCCGTTACCTGCAATGACGTCAGGATCATTGTCTATTGAGCCGAGCCGCCCGTCTCCAGGGGGATTTGCAGGGTTATGAAACCCGTTGCGCTGACCGAGCTTATGAAAAACGTCTCGGCGGATTTTACAGGCGGGGAGGCCCTCCTCCGGAGCCGAACCGTCGGGTCAATATGCACGGATACCCGCACACTAAGACGCGGTGATCTCTTCGTAGCACTTCGGGGAGATGTTCACGACGGTCACGATTTTATTGGGAGTGCGGTTGCAGCCGGAGCTTCAACCGTGATCTTTGAAACCGCCATGAAGGCCGCTGTACGGTCGTTCGTGTCCCGGCATCCTGACGTACTCTTTATCGGGGTTCACGGCACGAGAAAGGCATTCGGTTCCATTGCACGGAATTACCGTCGCCGTTTCTCGCCGGTCAGAATCGCCGTAACGGGCTCAGTCGGAAAAACAACGACAAAGACGTTCATCCACAGGGTGCTTTCCAAACGCTTCAAGGTCGTTGCAAGCATCAGGAGCTACAACAACGACATCGGTGTTCCGAAGACTCTGCTTGAAATAGATGAGTCCACGGAAGTGCTCGTACAGGAGCTGGGGACGAACCACCCGGGTGAAATCGAATACCTCGCCGGGCTTCTCGAGCCTGACTGCGGGGTAATAACGAATATCGGACCCGCGCACATCGGTTTTTTCGGCACCGAGGAAAATATCGCCGGAGAGAAGAAACATGCGGTGAGCGTGCTTCCGAAAACCGGCTGCGCCTTTCTGAATGCGGAGGATAAATATTTCGATTTTCTCCGGGCGGATCTTGCGGCGGAGGTGAGGAGCTTCGCACCGTCG
>CAYWUT010000088.1:12699-14310 GCA_964460545.1 uncultured Spirochaetota bacterium | reverse complement strand
TCGGAACAGAAGAAGCTCATAGATACCTGGCATCTGCCCTACAAGGTTTACCGTTATTCCATACCGGAGAGAAGCCCTCTGGTCGGTCAGACGCCGGAGAGTTCCGGGATATGGGATACCTATAACATAAATCTTCTCGCAATATCCGAAGAAAAAGAGATTGAGTACGCCCCGTGGCGAAAGACTGATTTCGAGGCGAATCAGGTCATGGCGCTCCTGGGGGATGAAGAAGACATCGAAAAATTTGCCCGGGACAACAGGTTGGCCCTGCAGGAAAAACTGGACGAATTCAAGGACCTCAGCGACCAGACCAGTTCGGGATTTTCGGAGGTGATAATACCTCCCAGATCAAGTCTTGTCGGCAGTACCATCAGGCAGTATGCTCTGCGGAAAAACTACAGCGTGGAACCTCTCGTATTATTCAGCGCAGGTGAGGAAATAAGAGGCGACTTTTCCGACAGGGTTATAAGGGCCGGCGATACTCTCATCGTTCACGGTCTGTGGGAAATAATGCTTCGGATGAAAGAAAGCAGCGATTTCGTTGTGGTAACACCGTTTGAGTTCGAAAAGAAGGAGATATCAAAGACGTGGATCGCCCTTGCATGCTTTTTCACGGGTATAGGGCTGGCCATCGCGGGGTTCCCCATTTCCATCTCTCTCTTCTCGGGGGCGGTGGCCATGGTGCTCACCCGCGTCATAAGTATTAATGACGCGTATAAAGCCATCGAATGGAAAGTGGTATTCCTTATTGCAGGCCTGATTCCACTCGGAGTCGCAATGCAGAAGACGGGAACCGCCTCGTTCCTCGCAGGACAGGTTATGGCAGTTGTTAAAGGAAGCCATCCTCTTGTAATACTCTTTTCAATCGCCGCTCTTTCCACGCTTTTCTCACTGTTTATGTCAAATGTCGCCTCCACCGTTGTTCTTACCCCTCTTATAATCAACATGGCGGCAATCGGCGGCCTCGATCCAAGACCGCTCGTTCTTCTCGTGGCGGTCTGCGCGGCCAACTCCTTTATTCTGCCCACCCACCAGGTCAACGCCATGCTCATGACTCCGGGAGGATACAGGAACGCTGATTATGCAAAAGCGGGCGGCGGGATGACGGTGCTCTTTTTAATAGTCGTAGTTATACTGTTTTACTTTGTATATCTATAGAACAAGGGGGATTTGCTATGCTGTTGAAACATTTTTTTGTTGAAAAGATAGCTCACAGCTCGTATTTACTTGCCGGGAAGGAGCAGTGCGCCGTAATCGATCCCAGAAGGGATGTCGATATCTACATCGAAGAAGCTCGCGATATGGGTGTGGATATCACCCATGTCCTCGAAACACACCTCCATGCGGATTTTGTATCCGGCCATATGGAGCTTGCCGACCGTACAGGCGCGAAGATATACGCTCCGAAATCGGGAAAATGTACGTTCGATCATGTTCCACTTTCCGAGGGCGACACGATCGAGCTGGAGGACATGCTGATTGAGGTGTTGGAAACTCCGGGCCATACGCCGGAGCACATCAGCTATGTCGTGACAGACAAATCCAGAGGAGATGATCCGATCGGTGTCCTTTGCGGGGACACTCTTTTTGTCGGTGATGTGGGGCGCCCGG
>CAYWUT010000088.1:0-12599 GCA_964460545.1 uncultured Spirochaetota bacterium | reverse complement strand
CCGATCGGTGTCCTTTGCGGGGACACTCTTTTTGTCGGTGATGTGGGGCGCCCGGACCTATTTCCGGATATTGCCGAAGAACTTGCCGGAAAGCTCTATAACAGTCTGCACAACAAGCTGCTGAAGCTTCCCGATTTTTGCGAGGTGTATCCCGCGCACGGAGCGGGTTCTCTCTGCGGACGGGCAATGGGAGCGAAGTGGAGAAGTACCATCGGGTACGAGAGAAAATATAATACGGCGCTTCAAATAGCGGATAAATCCACATTCGTAAAATCCCTCACTACGAGAATGCCCCCCGCTCCCGACCATTTTAACCGGTGCAGTGATATAAACCGCAAGGGGCCGAAACTCGTGAAAGAGCTGCCTTCGCTCCTGGAACTGAACCCTAAACAGTTCCAGGAAAAATTAAAAGAACAGGATATGATCAAGCTGGATATACGAAGCTACGATTCATTCGGGAGCCAGCACATACCAAACTCCTGGCATATAGATTTCGGCGGGAACTTCCCGACTTTTACGGGATGGGTCCTTCCTCCGGCCGGCAAAATCCTCGTAGTATCGGTCAGTTATGATGAAGCTGAAGAGGCCGCTCTATGGGCTCGACGGGTGGGTGTCGACGGGATAATCGGGTGTCTTGAAGGCGGTATGTTCGGATGGGCGGTTGAGGGATTGAGAACTGAAGATATCCGGCAGGTCTCGGCCGAAGGCCTCCACGACATGATCAGCGGCGAATCGACCTTCACCCTCGTTGACGTACGCTCCCCGCTGGAATATGAGGACAATCACATCGAAGGAGCACTCAATATACCTGCACCGGAGCTCAGAACGCGCTATAAAGAACTGGAATCCGACAAAGCGACTGTTCTGATCTGCAGTACAGGACATAGGTCAAGCCTTGGGGCAAGCATTCTCAAGCAGCGGGGTTTTAAAGAGGTTTATAATGTGGCGGGAGGTATGACGGGATACAGCAAGGCGGGATATACGCAGAGGTGCCATGTTTGTGAAAATCCGCACGGGTCCCGTTTTTATAACGACTATTTCGAGTCCAGGGTCCCGTGGCACGAAAAAAAATATTGATAAGGAAAAGAATATGAGCGTTTTTACTGAAATTCGGTGGTCACCATACGTGGTGGGTGCCGGTATCGGAGTGCTGAGCTGGCTCACGTTTCTTGTCTCCAGGAAGCCGATTGGATGCTCCACGGCTTTTGTACGGACGAGCGGCATGATTGAGCGCCTCTTCATCCGGGAGAGGATAGGTGAAAAAGAATATTACATGGAGTTCAAGCCGGTGGTCGATTGGGAATGGATGCTCGTTTTTGGAGTCGTAATCGGATCGCTGGTTTCCTCCCTCACTTCCGGGGATTTCAGATGGCTGTGGGTGCCGGCGCGATGGGGAACGGCATTTGGAACACAACCGGTTGTCAGGATTATCGTGGCACTCGTCGGCGGTGTGCTGCTCGGATTCGGCGCTCGATGGGCGGGCGGCTGTACCAGCGGCCACGGTATAAGCGGGACATTGCAGCTTACGGTGGGAAGCTGGGTGTCCACCGTCTGCTTTTTTATCGGCGGTATTATTACGGCATTCTTGATGTATACTATTCTTGGGAGGTAGGAGGGGGAAGATGAACGACAACCCGGCGGAAGACAAGAAGAATAAACAAGTTAAACGAAATAGAAGCGCACCCCTCCTGTGGGGGCTTCTCTTCGGTATTATTTTCGGGTTCCTTCTCCAGAAAGGCGGTGTCACGAAATACGACGTGATAGTGGGGCAGCTCCTTCTCGAGGATTTCACCGTCGTCAAAGTGATACTCACTGCGATAATCGTAGGCATGATCGGTATTCATGTAATGAAAAGCCTCGGATGGATACAGCTCCATCCTAAATCAGGCTCCTTTGGTATGAATGTATTCGGCGGGCTGATTTTCGGGGCGGGATTTGCAGTGCTGGGGTACTGTCCGGGCACTATCGCGGGTGCCGTCGGAAACGGCTATCTCGATGCCCTTGTCGGAGGCGTCATTGGAATCCTGCTCGGCGCCGGCCTGTTTGCGAACGTATACCCGAGACTTCGGAATAAAATCCTTAAAAAATGTTTCTGGGGTGACGTTACGTTCCCGAAGCTTCTCAGGGTAAACGACTGGGTCATAGTCATACCCTTCGTCATACTCCTTTCGGCAATCCTCTGGTTCATGGAAGTTAAGGGGCTTTGAAAATAGATGAGGAAAGAGGAACGGTCACATGGTGGAAATACTCCATAAGATATCGATGGGTATAGGCTTCATCGGTATTGCAATTATCGTGTACGGCGTTTTACTGATGCTTTTCAGACTGATACGCCTTGAAATACGGCGGTTAAAGCGCGGTAGTATTTTCAAGGAACGGGAGGCGATCCGGCATCAATTGGGATCCTATTTACTGTTGGGCCTCGAGTTTCTCATTGCCGCTGATATTATAGCCACGATAACGCACCCTACATTGAAAGACATGGCAATACTCGGAAGCATTGTGGTCATCCGCACCGTGATAAGCTTTTTCGTAGACAAGGAAATAGGATCATTCGAACCGCCCGGCCCGAGGCCTTGATCCGATTCCCTTTTACCTCGACATCGTCCACCTGTGCGGCCGGGTCAATTGTGCGTGATCCCGGAAATGATTTCCTTTATCTTTTCCACTGAAACCACCCTGCCCGAGGCCTTCACCTCACCGTCGACCACGAGCCCGGGTGTCATCATGACGCCGTACGCCATAATGTCGTCAAGAGCGGTCACCTTTTCGACCGTTGCCGATGTCCCGAGCTGCTTCAACGCTTCCCTCGCATTGGCCTCGAGCTTTTTACACTTCGGACACCCGGTTCCGAGTATTTTGATTTCCATTTTCCTGTCCCCCTGATTCTTTTTAACCGAAATAATGTCCATAGAACCTACCACTTGCGGTGGCAATAACAATTACGAGCGCAACGTAGACGATCGTCTTCTTTACCCCGAGCACGCTCTTGATGACGAGCATATTGGGCAGCGAAAGCGCGGGCCCTGAAAGAAGCAGCGCAAGCGCGGGTCCCTTTCCCATGCCCGCGCCGATGAGACCCTGCAGAATCGGCACCTCGGTGAGGGTCGCGAAATACATGAACGCACCGACCACGGATGCGAAGAGGTTCGATCTCAGGCTGTTCCCTCCCACGAGTGTCTCCACCCATTGGGAGGGAATGATCCCCTCGTGGCCCGGCCTGCCGAGCAGAAACCCTGCAGCGAGCACTCCCGCGAAGAGGAGCGGCAGTATCTGCTTCGCGAAACCCCATGCGGAGGAGACCCATTCTCCCAGCTCATCCTTTCTGAACCAGCTGATGATCATGTATGCGAGAAGAAGGAGAAATCCTCCCGTGATTATGTACTTGAACCGGTATATGGTGTTCCATACCGGCATGGCCTCGTCTTTTCCCCAGTTGACGAACACGATGATGGCGATCATGGTGAGAAAATAGAGCCCGGTCTTCCACATGGGCCTCTGCGTATCCTCCTCGTCCATGTGCCCGAACCCGGCGTCGCCCGCCCTCGCCTTCTCCTCCTTTCGAAAAATGAAATGCATGAGAAGGCCGATTACAACGGAAAAAACGATTGCACCCACGGCGCGGGCGATTCCGAGCTCGACGCCGAGCACGCGGGCGGTAAGAATGATGGCGAGCACGTTGATTGCGGGACCCGAGTAGAGAAACGCGGTCGCAGGACCTATACCGGCGCCCTTCTTGTAGATGCCGGCAAAGAGTGGCAGCACGGTACAGGAGCAGACCGCCAGGATAGCGCCGGACACGGATGCTATGGCATACGAGACGACCTTTTTCGCGTCCGCCCCGAAATATTTCATGACCGCACCCTGGCTCAGGAAATTCCCTATCGCTCCCGCGATGAAGAATGCGGGTACGAGGCAGAGAAGCACGTGTTCCCTCGCATACTCCTGAAGCATTAAAAAAGCCTCCAGCAGGGAACGGGAAACACCGGCGTTTCCAAAGGGGATGAAGTAGATCGCGCCGAATGCCGCTAAAAGAAGAATCAACGTTTTCTTTTCTTTCATGATCCGATCCGGTAGTGGATGATTATATTTCTATATTCCTAAAAATATAGTAATATATTGCTTTCGTCAAACGGAACCCGTATATTTTTAGAAAAAGAGGGAGGGAACGATGCAGCGGTATCTCGATGTATTCAAGGCCCTGAGCGACAGAAACAGGATGCGGATCGTCCTCATGCTCCGGGAGAGGCCGCTCTGCGTATGTGAAATCTCGGAAGCATTGAATATCGCGCTTTCGACGATTTCCGCACACCTCAAGATTCTACGGAATACGGGACTGATTGAGGACAGCAAGGACGGCAGGTGGGTGATCTACCGGCTGTCGGAAGGGAATGGTTTCTTTAATGAAATCATACGTATCATTGAAGATGGAATCGGGAGCGACAATCAGGTGCTCCGGGACAAGAAGACCGTTGCGGAGGTCACCCGGGAGATCTGCGCGTTGAAAATGAAAGAGAAATAGCACCGTGCGGGGGGCGACCAGGATACGGAGGAGCTCCCGCGGAGATCAAAATGAACTTTTATGCAGCCGCGGTGCGTTCGAGCTCCCTGCCGGCCGTAATGGCCGCGATCGTTCCGTCGGCGACGGCGGTCGTTATCTGGCGGAAGGATTTCGACCTGAGGTCGCCCGCCACGAACACGTCCGGAATGCTGGTGCGCATATGATCGTCCGTTACCACGTATCCGAACTCGTCGAGTTCGAACATACCCTCGAAAAGATCGAAGTTCGGCCTCATCCCGGCGAATATGAACACCCCGTCGCATGAAATCGACCGCCGTTTCCCTGTCCGAAGGTCCTCGATAACGACCTCGTCCACACCGGTTCCGTTCCTTTTGAACTCCCGCGGCTCGTGCTCGAATATGAAGGATATTTTTTTGTTCGCCTCCGCCCTCTCCTGCAGCATACGGTTTGCCTGTAGTTCGGCGAACTGGTGTATCACGGTGAGCTTTTCCGCGAACCTGGTGATGAAGAGCGACTCCTCGATCGCGGAGTTCCCCCCTCCTATCACCACGACATGCTTCCCCTCGTAGTATTTCGCGTCGCAGGTGGCGCAGTAGGAAATCCCCTTCCCCTTGTAATCCCGCTCGCCCTTTACGCCGAGCTGCTTCGGTGACGATCCCGTGGCCACGATGATCTTCTTCGCCCGTACCGTCTCGATCCCGTCGATGACGATACGCTTTTCTTCAAGCGACATGTCCGTGACATCCACCGCGGGCCTGAACTCCACGCCGGCGGCCTTCGCCTGCGCGAACATGTGGTGCGAAAGCATGAAACCCTGTACGGGCTCGCTGAACCCCGGATAGTTCGATACCTGATGCGAGGTGGACACCCACCCCCCGGGCAGGCGCGTGTCTATTACCATCGTCCGGTGGAGCGCCTGGGCCGCATAAATACCTGCCGTCAAGCCGGCCGGACCGCCGCCCATGATCACGACGTCCACATCGGTATTCACCTTTTTCACGGCCGATTCGATTTCAGTTACCCTCCGTTCGTTGAGCAGGCCGTTCAGGTTCCGCACGATATCCGCCCTCCTGATCCCTCCGCTCAGCGTATCTCCGGTACGTTCTCCGTTTCTGTAAAAGAGCAGGGTCGGTGACGACGTGACGTCCAGCTTCTCGGCGAGGGCGCGGTTCTCCTGCCTGAAGATCTTTACGAACTTCACGTCGCCCCCGTAAAGTGTACTCAGGGATTCGAACTTCGATCCGAGCGCCTCGCACGGCGGACACTCGGTGGAGTAGAAATCCACCACGACCCTTTCCGCATCAAGGACTTCGTGTTTGAACCGTGATTCGTCGATATACATAATCCTGTCTGTCATTCCGACACCTCTTTATTGAAGTAAAGTGAAAGTCCCATACCGATGAGCTCCTTTTCCGGCCTGCAGTCAGTCGCGAAAACGGTTCCCTCACGGTTTTTTGCGAGAGAGCCGCACCCGCCGCCGCACACGAGCTGAACGGGGCATCCCTCGCATCCCGGAATGGTGGTTACGTCCCGATTCCGCCACTGCGCTATAGCTTCCTCGTTTTTCTTCACCTCGGGATGGAAGGTACCGACCGACTCTCCCTCCTTGCCCACCGTCGCGGTGCAGGGATAGATCCTCCCCGTAAAGTCGAACGCCCACTCGGATTTGCAGGCCGGGCATGCGTCGAAGAGAGGGTCCGGAAGCTCACCGTTTTCAAGGAGGAATTTGGACAACGAATACGCGGGACGGTGGAATTGGACGATCTCGGGATGTATTTGGATCAATTCGTACAGCTCTCCGTAGAACTCCAGCCTGGAAAAGAGCTTCGCCGAACCTGCCTGGCAGGTGTGAAGCTCGTAATTCCTCCCGAGCTGTGTCTTGAAGCGGGAGTGTTTCGTCCATCCCCGGTTTATCGCGAACCGGGCGATTTCCGGCAGTTCCCCCATGTTGTCCCCGTCAAGGACGACCCTGAGGTTGACCCCGAGTCCCGCTTCGAGGGCCCTGTCGACTCCCTCGACTATCCTCGAAAAAGTGGGCGCACCGCCCTTCAGCATCCGCCGCCGGTTATGGACCTTTTCGGTACCGTCGAGCGTGACCTGTATCTCGCGAATGCGTCCCTCTTCCAGTACGTCAAGATACTCCGCCAGGTTGTAGCCGTTCGTCACCAGCGCAACGTCGATTCCGGCCCGTGACGATTCTCCAATGAAATACGAGATAAGCTCCTTGCGTTTCCCCAGCAGGAGGGGTTCGCCGCCGAACAGGGTGATATACTTGTTCCTGTCCCGGAGCTCCGTTTCTATATACCGGAAAAACCCATCTATGACTTCCTCATCGAGCCCCGCGTCCCGGACCTCGTAACCGCTCTGGTAGCAGTACGAACAGGAAAAATTGCACGCGTACCAGGGAACGAAAAAGACCTGCACTTCCTCGCTTTTTCTTTTCAGGAGGAATTCCTCGTACCTTTGCTCGTAGAGCGCCCGCTCCTCAGCCGGGTCGACGAGGTACCCGAGTCCCGCGTATTCCTCCACAGTGGTGAACTCGCCCCGCAGAATCTCGTCCCCCCTGCGCTTGTCGAGTATGTCGGCGTTTCCCGTAAGGAGGTTCAGTATGTAGTATCGTTCCGAGTTCTTTATCGGGCCGAAAATGTTATATTTCGAGAGTTCCATCCGTTTCCCCATGAAAATTGAACCGCCCCCCCGGCATTTATACCGGGGCATGGGCGGTCGCGAGTCAGTCGTGGCACCCGGCGCGCACGGTAGAGATCTTTGCACAGCACTGGGCTTCGCAACACTTTCGCTCTTTCTTCCTGCGAATCAGAGACTTCACGTCATTCTCCTCGTGTATGATTTTCAGCTTCTTCAGGATTTCGGCTTGATCCCGAAAAGGGTCATGCTCGAAACCTCGATCTCACCCTTTGGATAGGGTTCGCTCTCTTCAAGAATGGTGAGTTCGTCCAGTCCCGCATCGACCACGGTAGAGAGGTAGCTTTCCTTTGTCACGGCCCCGGCCCAGCACTCCGCCACGGCGGCGGGCTCGGTTCTGTACCGCTCGGGCACTTCCTTCGTGGAATAGATGTCGCTCACCACGAACCTTCCTCCCTCTTTCAGCACCCTGAAGATCTCCCGCCATACCCGTTTCTTGTCTTCAGCGTGGTTTATTGTGCAGTTCGAAACCACGAGATCCACCGTGCCGTCCGTAATGGGAAGGGACTCGAGGTTCGCCCTGATAAAACGGACGTTTTCAACGCCTCGTTGCGCCGCATCCCGTCTTGCCTCTTCCAGCATTCCGTCCGAGATGTCTATACCGTAGACGAATCCCTCTTTTCCCACCAGAGTCGAGAGTCTGATAACATCCTTGCCCCTCCCGCTCCCGAGGTCGAGGCATGTTTCTCCCGCCACGGGATCGCCGTAACCGGCCGCGTTTCCGCATGAAAGGCAGGTACACTTCCCTGCAAGCGCGCTGTACCGCACGTTTATCGCTTCTTTCGTCTTCATCATCCCTCCAGTGCTCCGAGCAGGAGCGCGAGGCCCTGCTCGACGGTAGAATATTCAGAAGGTCCGAGACGCGATCTCAGCTTTGATTCGCAGTGCTCCCGGGCACGATCGACCACCCGCCTTCCATCGCGTCCTTTGGACGTCAGGGAAATCTTCGTATATCGCCTGTCGTCAGGGTCCGTCTCGCGTCTGAGATACCCGATCTCTATGAGGCCCTCGATTATACGGCTCCCCCGTGACGGCGAAAGCCCCATCCGCCCCGACAGTTCGCTGCATCCGATGCTTTCACCCGGGTTCAGTGAGAGAACGCAGGACATTTCACTGGAAGAAAGCCTGGCCTCCTGCGCCATTGCATGCTCCTCCAGTACGCACCGCTTCTTGAAATCAAGTATAAGATCCACGAGCGAGACGCCCATATAATTGCCCCTGGCAATTTTTGTTACTAGCAAATATATACCTATTAGCACTGAGCGTCAATGGAATAATACTCTTGACTCCGGGGCTGGTGTGTATCAGTGTTTCCTTATATGCACAAATAAACATAAGGAGATCTTCAATGAAGAAGAACATAAAGCTGAAACCTGCGATCATCTTTATCCTGGTTTTTCTTATTCCGGGTGCGGTATTCGCCCAGGAAGCCCTGGACCCCGGTGAGCGGAACGTCACCTATCCGGGGCAGGACGGAACCGTCCTTCAGGGATACCTCGCCGCACCCGCCGGCAACGGCCCCATGCCGGGGGTGGTCATGATTCACGAATGGTGGGGCCTCAACCATGACACGACCGTGCTGGCCGATGCACTGGCCGCGGAAGGGTTCGTGGTCCTGGCGGCGGATGCGTTTCGCGGCTCAGTGGCCCGGTCCGTCGGGGACGCCCGGAAGCAGGTCACCGAGACCCCGCGCGAACAAATCGGGTCGGACCTCGATGCGGCGCTCGATTTCCTTCGCTCCCATCCCCGGGTCGACGGGGACCGTGTCGCGGCCATCGGCTTCTGCTTCGGCGGCACACAGGCGATGTACATGGGCACCCGCAATCCCGAGCTTGCCGGGGTCGTGATCTTTTACGGCGGCGGGCCGATCCAGAAGGCCTCGCAGCTCGGCAGGATGAAGGATGCGGGCCCCGTACTGGGTATCTACGGCAGGGAGGACAAGGGAATCCCCGTAGAGCAGGTACGGCGGTTCGAGGACGCCATGGTAGCGCTGGGCGTGGAAAACACGATCACGATATATCCCGGAGTGGGCCACGCTTTCGTGAAGAGCGGCACCTACCGAAGCGGCGGCGCTCCCGAGCAGGCCTGGAACCAGATGGTCACGTTTCTCAAGACCACGCTCGTCGACTGATTCGTTCGATCCGTTCCCGTGCAAACCCCGGAAGCCGGATGAGACGGGGAATGCACGGAACGGGTACTGGAAAAAACAGGTGGAATTAAAGTTCAGGGCTCTACACGAGGTACCTGTCGTATTCGGCCTCGGAAACAGACTTCTTTCATGGATCCGACGCATTACGACATCCATGACTGTTTCAGGCTACCAGCAAAGCCAGCCTCCGTCCACAGCCAGGAGGTGGCCGGTAATGTATTTGGATGCCTCGGATGCCAAAAACACCGCAGCGCCTTTCAAGTCATCATCGCCGCCGGTTCGGCCCAACGGTGTTCTTGCTTCGATCCTTAAAAGGACCTCTTGAGGCAGGATGTGCCGGTTTTGATCTGTTACGAAAGTAGCCGGCAGGATACCGTTCACGTTAATGTTGAACCTTCCCAGGGAGGCCGCCAAATCCCGGGTGAAGTTCGCGACGGCCCCTTTACTTGCCGTATACGCATGAAGTGCGAAGGGATCGTCCATGGATTCCACGTAGAGGGAGCGGTCGAGACCGTTTGCTCCGTAGATAGAAACAATATTGATGATCTTTCCGTACCGTTTTGACTTCATGGCTGGAACCACCGCTGAAGAACAGAGATAAACACCCGTAATATTGACAGCCAGCACTTTGTTCCAGGTATCCAAATTTTCCTTATCCGTACCTAAAGGGTTCTCGAGGCTGATTCCCGCATTATTGATGAGAATATCTATAGTACCGAAATCGCGTGTCGCCTCCGCAACGGTTCTTATTACGGATTCCCGGTCAGTCACATCCATACCGTATGCCTTCGCCGTTATTCCATACTGTTCAAGCTCTTTCGCAGCAGCGTCCCCCAGCTCCTTCCGCCTGCTTGCTATGGCGATATCGGCCCCTGCCTCGGCCAGTCCTTCCGCCATCTGCTTCCCAAGCCCGATGCTCCCCCCGGTAACCAGGGCCGTTCTTCCTTTAAGATCAAAAAGTTCATGTATGGTCATTTATTCGCCTCCTCTATTAGGCCGATCCATGACTCATGTTTTTAAAAATGGAAATTTTAGTAATACGCGAATTGTCCGCAAATAAAACCCGCCGTAAAAGGCTCCGGATAGAGCCATAATTAATTTCCGAATGCTCCCATCGATAGTAAAAGTCGACCTTATCGAAATCATACTAACAGGGCCGAGCCATTAGTCAAGAATAGAGATTCTTCATTATTAATACCGCTATAGCCGAGGTATAATCATTTATTCAATGGTGGGCTGAGAGCTTTAAAATAGTGCCGGGATAAGGAATCCGGTAATTTAAATTAACGGGGAAGAATTCGGATAGACTCAGGACCTCCGGAGACCACCGGCTGCCTTGGATGAAACACCCGGCTGTATGGGGTGATAATGGAATTCTCGATACCGCCGTCTTTACTTCACGATCTCTTCGGGCCGGATATTGTCCACCTGTCCGTAGAAGAACAGGATATCGAGAAATCCGTCTTCCGCGGATTCAAAAACATGCCATTCCATCTCAGGCACATGGAGTGTCATCCCGGGTACGAGGTCCGTTTTTTCCTTCAGATCATCCTTGCTCCCTCCGTAACGAACCCAGGCGTTGCGGCAGTCGATGACGTAACCGATCTCCTCCGCGTGTTGGTGCGGCTCCATGGGACCGCTTTCAGGCGAGTAGCGTCCGAACCCCATCGTCATTTTTCCGCTCCGGCTCAGTCCGTCTTTTCCCACCGCCTTCTGTATTATCCTTCCGGGCAGCCTGTTTTCGGCAAGTTTCCCGCGTTCAATGATCTTCATCGTTCCATCACCCCCTGATAGGAATTACAGCGAATCCAGCTCCTTCTTCAAAGTAACTATATGGCTTCGTTCCTCGTCCGTAAGCTCGTCCTGCATGGCCCTGAACAGCTTCTCATTATATTCTTCCATCGCGGATTCATTGAGGCCGAATCCGCCGCCCGTGAATCATCGTAGCATGTCTGAAGGTTATGTCAAATATATAGAGACCTCCCCTCTTCATTACCGGAGGCCGGAAAGATGAAAAACACACATGACTTGAAACGTTTTTCGATGAATATTCTGGCTTATTTCGTCCGGTATAATTAAAATCAGACTCGTATTTAATTTTATTACCAGACAGGATTCCGCCGATGACTGTTCGCAGAACTTTTGATCTCCTTGAAAGATACCGTGTCCACAACGTGAGGGAAGATGCCTTTGTCGTAAAGGAAAAGGGCGAGTGGGTTAAATACTCCAGTGAGCGTTATATAAGGAATTCCCATCTCGCGGCCTACGGACTGCTGGCCCTCGGGATACGAAAAGGCGACAAGGTCGCCACCGTGACCCCGAATCGCCCGGAATGGAATTTTCTGGACATGGGAATGGCAATGACGGGTGTTATCCACGTACCCGTTTTTACCAGTCTTACCGAAAAGGAATACCGTTATATACTGAACCATTCCGATGCCCGGATCGTCATTGTAGGGAACAGCTCGATTTATCGCAGGGTGAAGCCGGTCTTCGACCGGACGCCCGGCACGGAGAAATTATTCACCCTGGATGAGATCGAGGGCGCTCCGAGCTGGAAGGAAATCCTCTCCCTCGGCGAGGAAAACGAGGAAAGGTTCCGGGATGAGGTGGAAGAGCTGAAAGCTTCCATCAGGGAGGATGACTGCGCCACCCTGATCTACACCTCCGGTACGACGGGAACCTCCAAGGGCGTCATGCTCTCGCACAGGAACCTGGTCCAAAATTTCCTGGCAGCCGCGAACATTTTCAAACTGACCCCGGAAGACCGGTACCTCAGCATTCTGCCGCTCTGTCATGTGGGCGGACGTATGGGGAATTACCAGACCCAGTACTGCGGATCCAGCATATACTACGCGGAAAGCATGGCCGCCATTGCGTCGAACATGAAGGAGATCAAGCCGGACGGTTTCGATACCGTCCCCCGTATTCTCGAAAAGGTATTCGACAATGTAATTGCCAGAGGAAGGGCCCTGAAAGGCATGAAAAAACGGATCTTCTTCTGGGCCGTGGGCCTCGGATTACGTTACAAACCCCCGGGAGAAAGCGGCTGGCTCTACAGGCGGAAGCTGACCCTTGCGGACAGGCTCATATTCACCAAATGGCGGGATGCGCTTGGCGGGAATGTCAGGATAGCCGGATGCGGAGGGGCCAGCCTCCAGCCGAGACTTGAACGGATATTCTGGGCCGCGGGGATCAAGGTGCTCAATATGTACGGGCTCTCGG
>CAYWUT010000087.1:0-14346 GCA_964460545.1 uncultured Spirochaetota bacterium | reverse complement strand
GAGGAAGGAACGGACGTAATGAAGAAGATCGCCCGTCAGATACAGCTCGGGGCCTCTACTTTTTTAAAGCGTGAGTACACTTACATCGCGGTTGTAGTCGGGGTGATAGCGGTCGTTATGCTCGTGACCGGGAAATACTTCGGCTACAGGGCCGCAATTTCCTTCGTGCTCGGAGCCGCGGTATCCGGCGGAGCGGGTTTCATCGGCATGACCATAGCGACACGGGCAAATGTACGTACCACCTATGCAGCCGAGAAATCAGGAATACGGGGAGCGCTCAATGTGGCCATATCCGGAGGCGCGGTCATGGGGATGAGCGTGGTCGGCATCTCACTGCTCGGGCTCCTGATACTCATGATGGCTTTCAACATCTTCGGTGAAACCGACCCGGCTCTCTTCATTAATAAACTCGGTATGATAAACAGCTACGCTATGGGCGCGAGTCTCTTCGCGCTCTTCGCACGTTCCGGCGGGGGTATATACACGAAGGGCGCCGATATGGGCGCCGATCTCGTCGGAAAGATCGAGGCGGGTATTCCGGAGGACGATCCGAGGAATCCCGCGGTTATAGCGGATAATGTGGGAGACAACGTGGGAGACACCGCGGGTCTCGGAGCCGACCTTCTCGAATCCTATGTGGAGTCCATAATCGCCACGATGGTGCTTGCGACGTCGGCGGTCTCCTTCGGCGCGGCGCAGATGAACGCGGCCGGGCTCGAGGTGGTAAAACAGATCGTGCAGATCGTTCTCACAATCGCGGGTGCGGGTATCATCGCTTCCATTATCGGCGTGCTTTTCGTCAAGGCCGCCGCGAGGAAAAATCCCCAGGGCGCGCTGCTGGGCGGTACCTATGTCGCCGCTGTTCTAACGCTCGTACTGGCTGCTGTTGTAATCGGCACTATGGGAATGAGCTTCGGAGCGAAGCCCTATGGGAAGTGGGGTCTGTTCTGGAGTCTCTCAGCCGGTATTATATCGGGTATCTTTATCGGCTTCATCAGCGAGCTCTACACATCCGGGAAGTACAAACCCGTACGTAAGCTCGCCGAGGGCTGTGCAACGGGTCCGGCGATCGGCGTGGTCGGCGGGATTTCCCTCGGGTTGAAGAGCGTGTTCCTGCCCGTTATTGCCCTCGTTTTCGCAATCATAATCGCTTATGCCAACGCCGGCATGCTGGGAATCGGGCTCGCCTCGTTTGGAATGCTCGTGACAACCGGCATGATCGTATCCGTAGACAGCTATGGACCGGTTGCGGATAATGCGGGTGGTATCGCGGAGATGGCCGGGCTTCCGGAGAATGTCAGGGGGGTTACGGACAAGCTCGATTCCGTCGGAAACACGACGGCCGCGATCGGCAAGGGATTTGCCATCGGGTCGGCCGCTTACGCGGCCATCGGTTTGCTGGCCGCATACATGGTATCAACCAATATCGCGGCTGAGTCGCTCGCACTCTCCTCAATCAAGGTGATTGCCGGGCTGCTCATAGGCGGAATGCTTCCCTTCCTTATCTCGTCGCTTCTCTTCGAGGCGGTTCAGGTCGAGGCTTTTCATATGGTCGAGGAGGTGAGGAGACAGTTCCGCGATATAAAGGGCCTTATGGAGGGAAAGGCGGAACCGGACTCCGCAACGTGCGTCGATATCGCGACAAAGGGCGCGCTCAGGGGAATGATGCTCCCGGGCGGGATTGCCATACTCGCCCCGCTCGTTATCGGTATCATCTTCGGTCCCGTTACGCTCGCCGGTATGCTGATCGGCGCGATCGTCTCAGGCATCATCATCGGAATCCAGTATGCCAATTCCGGCGGCGGCATGGATAACGCGAAGAAATACATCGAAGAGGGCAACCTCGGCGGGAAAGGGTCGGAAGCGCACAAGGCGGCTGTTGTCGGAGATACGGTGGGCGATCCGATGAAGGACACGGTGGGACCCTCAATCAACATACTTATAAAGCTCATGAGCGTGATTTCGCTCGTGATGGTTCCTTTCCTCAGAGAGATAACCGGTCTCGTGTGGAAATTGTTTTAACCGAGGCAGTAATGTATCTGTAGCAGGATAAAAAAATACAGGGGAATGGAAATAATTCCATTCCCCTTGTTTTTTCATGTCAGTTACTTATCCTTAATTTTCGGAAGATTTATTCCGGAGACCCGTTATGAGAAAGGCCGTCGTACTGACGAGCGGTGGGCTTGATTCGCTTCTGACAATCGGTATGCTCAGGAACGCGGGGATCGAAGTGGCCGGTGTTCATTTTTACGGCTGGTTCAATACCCCGCCCTATACGGAGATTGACGGACTTCCGGATGAAGATATGCAGTTGGGGATCCGCGTTTTAAATAGTGACATCACGGAGGAATATATTCCCCATCTTCTCAATCCGGTCCATGGTTACGGTTCGGGAGTGAATCCCTGTATAGACTGCAAGCTGCTCTTCCTGAAAAAGGCGGGATCATACATGCGGTCGATCGGCGCCGATTTTGTCGCAACCGGAGAGGTCCTGGGCCAGCGTCCCATGTCGCAGCGTTCCGGGATCATGCGCATGCTCTCCAAGAGGAGCGGGCTCGGGGGGTATCTGCTTCGCCCGCTCTCAGCACGCCTGCTTATGCCGACCATACCGGAGGAGCTCGGCTGGGTGGACAGGAATAATTTACTGGATATATCAGGGAGGGGGAGGAGCAGGCAGATAGCGCTCGCCGCAACTTTGGGCATTGAAGACTACCCCAGTCCGGCCGGGGGCTGTCTTCTTACGGAGAAGAGCTTCCAAAAACGGTTCAGCGACCTGGTATCCTCCGGAAAGACCGTCGAAGCCCGGGATTTCATAATACTGAAATACGGACGGCATTTCAGGCTGTCCGGCTCATGCAAGCTTGTTGTGGGAAGGAACCAGGCGGAAAACGAGTATCTTATGAAATTGAGCTGGGGCACTGCGCGTATCGATGCCGTACGGCCCAAGGGTCCGTTTTCCCTCATGGATTGGGATGGAAACGAAGCCCACCTAAGGACCGCGCTGGGAATCATTGCACGGTATATGAAGCCCGGTTCCGGTGATGATGGGATCAGTTTCATTGTTCAGATGGGTGACTCGGAACGGATCGTTACATATAAGGATATGCCCGACAGCACCACAGCGGAGCGGCTCATGATCCGCTAGATACAATTTTGGAAAATCACGGGATGAGGATGGAGCGGTGATACTCGACTACGGCAGTGACTACGAAGGGTGCTATGTATGCGGAAAGGCTAATGAGCACGGAATGCAGCTCGATTTTTTCCACGATGATGAGAGTGGGGAAATGGAAACGCGATGCAGTTTTGAGGAGCACATGCAGGGGTATCCCGGTATCGTGCACGGCGGTTTCATTGCGATGCTCCTCGACGAGATCATGGCAAAGGCATGTCTTCATCAGGGCTATACCGCGGTGACCGCAAAAATGGAAACCCGTTTCAAGAAACCGGTCCCTGTGAATGAAGAGATCACATTGCGCGGTAAAGTAGTCTCCGTAAAGGGGAAAAGGATACAGACCGTTTCCAGGTGCCTGGATAAAACGGGTTCGGAAGCCGCCTTGGCCACGGCACTGTTTGTACGTACCTGATAAAGCGGGGTAAGCGGGATTAGAAGTTCGATTCTTTTAGGGACCCGCCGAGACGAGCTCCTCTCCTAAAAGGATTGACTTTTAACGGACCCTAATTTACTATTAGGCAGGAAGTTCAGTCCAATACATACTATCGGTGTATGTTTTTAGCTTTTATAGCATTATCAATAGTCGGTGTCGTTTTCTTCTTCACCATTCTCCTGTTCTGCCATCGGAGGCCCCCGGAAGACGGGATTCCGTCTGGAGACCCAAAGTCCGAAGAGAAGAGGCGCAGGGAGGAGGGAGAAAGCGGGGAATATCCGGACGGGTATGTACCCATTCTCCATGCGGAAGCGGATGTACCGGGTTTGAGCCGGGGTGAGCTCGTTCACTATAGGGGAGAGGGCAAACTCTACACCGTCGAATCGAGTTTGAGTATTGTCGAGCTCTCCGTTTCCCGTGATGAGCTCACGGAAGTAATGACGGGTGCCCTTGCACTCACCTCAAAAGCGATTATTATCTTTGAAGGTGAATCGAAAAAGAAGTTTTACATCTCTTCCATAGAGGATTACCGGTTCCACCGTTCATATCTCATCCTCAAGAGGAAGAATGTAAAGAGGAAAAAGGATATCATCGAGATATCCCCGAGACCGGTGGAATTCAGGTATATTCTCCACACACTTGCGGGGTGAGCTTCAGGTTTCCAAAAACCAGCCATCCTCATTAAAAACAATGAACCAATACCGTTATACAAAGTATCACTACAAACCGAAGCGGCGTACGAGAAAGCTCATCGTCACGATTATGATACTCGTAATCATAGGGGGAGGTGCGTTTTCGGCGGTTTTCTTCCTCAATGTTTATAGCCTTTATTCGAGTATCGTGGATCTTTACAGGCTGTGGTTTAACGACTACGGCTTTCTCGAAAAACATCTCCAGACGGGGCAGTACAATATCGTCATTCATAACGGCCTTCCCTATCTTGCAAGGCGACCCCACAATCCCCGCCTTCTTCGCTACATAGGCGAGTCGTATTATTATATTTCAACGAGCCTGACGGATGAGGAGAAGGAGGAATCCATTGACAGGGCCATATTCTATCTCAGAAAGGGCATCGTTCTCTCGCAGATGGAGGAGGTGCTGACGAACACCTATTATGTGCTCGGGATGTGCTACTTCAGAAAGGGGCAGGCTTATTATGAGCTGGCCGTGGATTATCTGAAGAAGGCTCTCGACGGCGGGCATGAGGACGAATCACTTTATGAGATACTCGGGTACTGTTACTTCAAGATAGGTGCCCTCCAAAACGCGGCAAAATATCTCGAAAAGGCGAAGGAAGCGGTACCCAAGGACGTCGTTCGGCTTTACCTGGCGCATACCTACACCGAACAGGAAAAGTACGAGAGCGCCGTCCGGGAATTGCGTTTTATCATCGAGAATACGGCGGACGATGTTATTTACGATGAGGCGTTCGCGGCCCTCGTCTGGATAGATTTTCATGAGGAAAGGTTTGATGAGGTAAGGAGAAACATCGAGTTGATTCTCGAGAAGAACAAGGACTCGGCTTTTGCGCATTTCTGGCTTGGGAACCTTCATGAACGCGAGGGGGACCTCCTCTCAGCGCGCAAGGAATGGAGACGGACGCTCAAGATCGACCCGAAACATATCGGTGCCATTGAAAAGCTCTACTAATAGGGCTGAGAGGTGCGGGGGAGAAGATTTCGAGGGGCGCACACCGGCGGATAAGACTACGCCGCGATAAGACTGCGGCGCGATAAGACTGCGGCGCGATGATACTGCGGCGCGATAATACTGCGGGGTACAATGCTGTTGTGATAACGTAAATAATGAAGGATACTGTACGATAACATATTCGTTGGCTTTAAAAAGGCTGCCGTCCAACTGTATACCTTTTTCGGGGCACGGGCACGGCGGATTCATCTTTTCATCTGACAGAGGAGTACCACATGGTTTTTGGTAAATTATCCGGCGCCTTCTCGAATGATGTGGGCATCGATCTTGGAACCTCGAACACACTCGTATATGTGCGAGGCCAGGGAATAGTACTTTCAGAACCCTCCGTTGTCGCGGTACACAACTCCTCCAAAAAGGTACTTGCGGTCGGGCAGGAGGCGAAGCGCATGCTCGGGAGGACGCCGGGTGAAATAATCGCAATACGTCCCATGAAGGACGGTGTTATTTCGGATTTTGAAACCGTTGAAAAGATGATCAAGTACTTCTTTCAAAAAGTGCACAACCGCAAGGCCCTGGTCAAGCCGAGGGTCGTCATCGGAATACCTTCGTGCATCACCGAAGTGGAGAAACGCGCGGTGCGTGAGTCGTGCGAGCAGGCGGGAGCGCGTGAAATTTATCTCATAGAGGAATCGCTCGCTGCTGCGATCGGCTCGAACATTCCGATTCAGGAGCCCGCCGGACATATGATTATCGATATAGGCGGCGGCACGTCCGAGATATCGGTCATCTCCCTCGGCGGCATGGTAATAACGAATGCGATAAGGGTGGGGGGAGACGAGTTCGATGATGCAATCATCAATCATATGAAGAAAATTCACAACCTCGTCATCGGTGAGAGCACTGCGGAGGAAGTGAAGATAACGATAGGCAATGTCTATCCCGAGAAAGAGGTCCAGAAAGTTGAAATAAGGGGCAGGGACTCCATCTCAGGTCTTCCCAGAATACTCACACTCGATTCCGTTGAGATACGTGAGGCTCTTCAGGAACCGACAACCATGGTTCTCGAGGAGATCAAGAAAACCCTGGACCAGACTCCACCAGAGCTCGCAGCCGATATCGTAGAACGGGGGATCGTTATGACGGGAGGGGGGTCTCTCCTGAAGGGCTTCCCAAAGCTCATCAGCAAGGAAACGGGAGTCCCGGTTATCCTGGCGGAGAATCCGCTTACCTGCGTGGTGCTCGGTACGGGGAAGTTCCTTGAGGAGCTGAAATATTTGAAGGACTATCGCTAACCATACCTGTCGAAGATCACCGTTCCCAATGAAAAGAAAAGGTTATGAAGCTGGAAAAATCGGTCCGTAGAGGTTTTCTGGTTTTTATCACCCTCCTCTTCATTTCTTTTGTTATGATGGGATTTTCCCAGAAGAAGGTCACCCTCAGGTTCAGCTCCATCGCCTACGGCATCCTCTATCCGTTCCAGTTCGCCGGAACCAGGTCGATAACGATCGTGAAGGATTTTTTCATGAGTGTCGAGATCAACCGGGAGCTGAATGAGGAGCTCAAACAGGCGAGGACCCTTCTGGAAAAGTACGAGAAACGCCAGTACGAGTATGAGAAGGCCAGAAAGGAAAACGAGCGGCTCAGAAGACTCATCGGAATCCAGGGAGAGCTCGAGTACGAAACCGTCATCGCCGAAGTCGTTGCAAAATCCCCCCAGGACTACTATAAGACTCTTGTGGTGAACAGGGGCCGGGCCAGCGGTATCGAACAGTACATGCCGGTGGTGGCCTATCAGGACGATTATCGTTGTGTGGTCGGAAAGGTCATCGATGTACAACGGTTTTCGTCACGGATACAGCCGCTCATCGAGCAGTCGAGCTATATCGGGACCATGCTGCAGGAATCACGGTATTCAGGTATTCTCCAGGGCCAGAGCCCCTTATCAGAGTACTGCCTCATGCAGTACATAGACAGAAGGGCGGATATAAGCTACGGCGATGAGGTTGTCACATCGGGAATGGGCGGGGTTTTTCCGAAGGGTATACTCGTCGGAGAGGTGGTCTCGGTCTCGAAGAAGCGATACGGAATATTCCAGGAGGCATTGGTGGAACCGAAGATCAATTTCGGAAGGCTCGAGGAGGTCTATATTATCAAGAAGAAGGTCGTGGAGGATTTAATTATAAAGATGGAGAAAGAGTAACCGGATGAAAAAATATATCATCTTTATAATTTTTCTTGCGCTTTCTCTTTTCCTGCAATCCACGGATTTTTACGATGATTTCTCAATACGGTCCGTCAGCCCGGATTTCCTGCTGATCTTCATTGCGCTCGCCGGTTTCATTACAGGGCCCCTCCCCGGGGTGATCACCGGATTTCTCACCGGGATAATCGCGGATATATTTTCAGGAGGACTGCTGGGACTATCGGCTTTTGCCTATACCGTGGCCGGCTACCTGTCGGGCCTGGCAGGTGCCAAGATTTATGGAAGAAACATCATCGTCGCGGTATTGCTCCTGTTCGTCATGACCGTTGTCAAGGCCCTGCTTCTCAGTATGTTCGCCGCACTCTTTCTCGAACCCGGATACTTCGGTCTCTTTTCTCAGGGAAGGGTATTTCTCCAGGCGGTGATGAACTGTGTCTTAACGCCTCTCCTGTATTATATTATTATGAAGATTGAAGATAAGATATCGGAGTGAAATGGCACTTCAATCGTCCCGGTCCGACAAGAATATCGATTTTCGCCGCAGGATATATATATTCATCGGGTTCCCCGCGGGTTTTTTCCTG
This sequence comes from uncultured Spirochaetota bacterium, assembly GCA_964460545.1. Taxonomy (GTDB): domain Bacteria; phylum Spirochaetota; class B62-G9; order B62-G9; family DRHN01; genus CAYWUT01. The sequence continues at coordinate 6,298 of CAYWUT010000087.1, read as the reverse complement.
TTTTTCATAGCGGTGCTTTTCTCCCTGCAGATCATCCAAGGCAGCAGATACGCGCAGCAGGCGCGCAAGAACCGGGAACAGTACTCAATACTTCCGGCGATACGGGGCGTCATATATGACAGGACGCATGAGCATGTTCTCGCTTACAACAAGCGCTCATTCATGGTAACCATCGTACCGCAGAACCTTCCCAAGGATAAGGAGGAGCGGGAAGGCCTGCTCGACAGGCTCGGAATACTCCTGGATATGCCGAAGGATGACATAATCGCGGCCATCGGCAGGAAGGGCCGTTCGATTTACGGTTCTTACGTCGTTAAAACCGAGGTGCCCTTCAAAGACATCGTTTTTCTCGCCGAACATAACAGGGACTTTCCAGGCGTGTACTGGAAGAGCAAGCCCATGAGGGTCTATCCCTACCGGGAAACGCTCTCGCATGTTGTAGGGTATGTGGGGATGATCAGCGAGAAGGAGCTCTTCGAGCTGAGCGACCGGGGATACAATATCGAGAGCGGGATAGGAAAGAGCGGGGTGGAAAAGGTCTATGACATGGACCTGAAGGGGCGGGACGGGTACGTGCGGCGAATCGTCGATGTTACGAACCAGGTAACCGCGGAGATTATCGACAAGGGGGCCGTACCGTCTCCGGGCAACAACGTGGTACTGACCATAGATATAGAGCTGCAGCGCCTCGCCGAGCAGGCGCTGGGCAACAATCCCGGGGCGGTCGTAATATCGAAGCCCGCGACGGGCGAGGTGCTCGCACTGGCCTCCTATCCGCGTTTTGACCCCAACATGTTTATCCTGCAGGCCGGCAAGGACACCTTTAAAAAACTCGCGCTCGATACGCGCAAGCCGTTTCTCAACAGGGCGATTCAGGCACAGTATCCGGCGGGGTCCATATTCAAGCTCGTTGTCGCTCTCGCACTGTTGGAGTCGGAAAAGATACCGCCCGAGCGCGAGTTCACGTGCGGGGGCGGCTATCAGACGGGAAACAGGTTTTTTGCATGCTGGAAGAATCACGGGAAAGTGGACCTGCACAAGGCCATTGTCGATTCCTGCGATTCCTATTTCTATCAGACCGCACTTATACTCGGGCCGGATACGATCGCGGATTTCGCAAAGCAGCTGGGGCTCGGGGAAGACATGGGACTGGACCTTGGAGGCGAGGCGAACGGCCTCATACCCGATATCCAGTGGAAAAGAGATATAAAGGGAGATATCTGGTACGACGGGGACACACTCAATCTCGCGATCGGACAGGGCTTCCTGCTCGTCACGCCCCTTCAGATCAATTGCCTCACCAACCTGCTGGCAAATAACGGCGTGCTCATGCGGCCCTACCTGGTGAAGGAGATAAGGTCGGCGAGGAACGATGAGCTCGTGTACCAGCGAATCCCGGAAGTTCATATAGATACGAATATCGATGCGAAATACTTTCACATGATCATAGACGCCATGCACGGAGTGGTGACCGAGGGGACCGCAAAGTGGGGCGGAGCCGTCCTCTCGACCGAGATGGCGGCAAAGACGAGTACATCGGAGGTCCTGGGCGCCGAGACGCACTCGTGGTTCACGGCGCTTGCCCCTTACGGTTCTGGTAATGAAAATGAGCTGATCACGGTAACGGCGATTATCGAACACGGAGGGGCCGGAAGCGAGGTCGCGGCACCCGTGGTATCGGAGATCATTGAGGCGTACTTCGGACACTGTGACCTGGAAACGGCCCGTCGAAATATCTGGAAGAAAAAACAGCAGATCGCCCTCCGTGAAAGGAAAGCGTCCGGGCAGTCTGAATGAGACATTTCGGGTTTACGGTTTGCGCCGTTAACCCGGGAGTGGAGAGAGGAATCCATGGCGAAATTGAGCCGCACCGGTATCAGGATCGATATCGTGTTCGTATTGAGCCTCCTGGTACTCATCGGCGTCGGTATAATCACCATTTACAGCGCGGGAACCGGTGTACAGGAAACGTACGGTTATAGACAGCATGTGCGGCAGATCTACTGGGCCCTCACGGGATTTGTCATATTCTCCCTCATGCTCTTTATCAATTACCAGCGTATGGGTGAATATGCGCATTTCATTTACATAGCGGGCATTCTCCTCCTTCTCCTCACCCTCGTCATCGGCAAAAGGGTCAGGGGAGCCAGGAGCTGGATTACGATCTTCGGCGGCCTGGGTTTTCAGCCCTCGGAGTTCGTAAAGATCGCCGTTATCATCACGCTCGCCCGGTTTCTCGACCGTGTGGGTGAGGATATCAGGAGCCTCAAAAACGTCATTATCACGCTCTTTATAGGGCTCTTCCCGGTCGGCCTTATTCTGCTGCAGCCGGATTTCGGAACGGCCCTCGTCTATATACCGATCTGCTTCATAATGCTCTATTTCGCCGGGGTCCGTTTCATACATCTCATGTCCCTGCTCATCATCCTGGGCATAGCCGTTGTTTTGCCGCTCCTGTCGACTTTCGGGAAGCTCACACACTCCGAAATGCTTGCCTTTCTCGAGGTTCTGGACGATACGAAGGTCGTGCTGTACATGGCGCTGACATTCGGGTTTCTTTCCTTCTTGATGTTCATCCTTCACAGGATCACAAAGCGGGAGATCATCTTCAAGGCGTCGAATGTTTTCCTCATATTCTTTTCGGGTCTCGTACTCGCCGCATTTCTCGGACGTTTTCTCAAGCCCTATCAGAAGGAACGTCTCATTGTTTTTCTCAGACCCACGATAGACCCCTTCGGATCGGGGTATAATCTGATCCAGTCAAAGATAGCGGTGGGTGCGGGCGGACTCCTCGGCAAGGGGCTCTTCGGCGGCACGCAGAGCCAGCTCGGCTTCCTCCCGGAGCGGAGTACGGATTTCATCTTTTCCATATTTGCCGAAGAATGGGGTTTTCTCGGTTCCTTTCTCCTCCTCGCCCTCTACGGGCTTCTCCTCTACCGGAGTATCTTGATCATCCACGGCGCGAAGGACAGGTTTGGGGCCCTTATCGCCGCGGGGGTCGTGGGCATGTTCCTCTTTCACATCGTTATCAATATCGGGATGACGATCGGCGTAATGCCTATAACGGGCATCCCGCTTCCCTTTATGAGCTACGGCGGCTCTTTCCTCCTCACCAGTTTCCTGGGGGCCTCACTTCTCATAAACATCGATATGAGGAGACACAACCGTTGAACGGATTATCAGAAGAGATACTCGCGGGTTCTCTTGCTCGTGTAACGAAGCCCGCACGTTATATCGGCCATGAGATCAATATGATTCGTAAAGAGGCCCGGGACGTGGATTTCCGCGTCGTGCTTTCCTATCCGGATCTCTATGAGGTCGGGATGTCGAACCTCGGTTTGAGGATTCTCTACGACACAATCAACAGGGAAAAATCCTGGTATTGCGAGCGCGTCTTCGCACCGTGGCAGGACTTTGAAAAAGAGCTGAGGGAGAATGTGCTCCCGCTCTATTCTCTGGAAACGATGACCCCGATTCGTCTCTTCGATGTGGTCGGGTTTTCACTCGGGTACGAGCTCCTCTACACAAACGTGCTCTCCATACTCGATCTGGGCGGAATACCCCTGGAGTCGGCCAAGCGGAAAGACGGGGACCCGGTCGTTATAGCCGGGGGACCGTCCGTGTATAATCCCGAACCGATGGCCGATTTCATAGATGTTTTTCTTATGGGTGACGGGGAACGGGCTGCGGTCGAGCTGCTGAAGCTGCTTTATTCAAGCAGGGGCGAGGACAGGGCCGGGAGGCTGCGCGCCGCGGATCGGCTCGACTGCACGTATGTTCCATCGCTTCACGAAACCGGTGAGAGCGGCAGGTATCTCGTCACCATGACCGATCGGCCGGTAACGAGGAGGATAGAACCGGACCTGGAGGATCTGCCTTTTCCAGATGCTCCCCTCGTACCGCTTATCAAGATCGTTCAGGACCGGGTCTCCGTTGAAGTCAACAGGGGCTGCGTGAACGGGTGCAGGTTCTGCCAGGCGGGATATACGTACCGGCCGGTCAGGGAGCGAAGTGTTTCCAAAGTGCTGGATATCATACGGAATTCGCTGGGGAGCACGGGGTACGACGAGGTTTCCCTGTCTTCGCTCAGTATCGGCGACTACACCGATCTTCGCGACCTGGTACAGCGTATTCACGACGAGTATACCAGCGGGGGAGTATCCGTTTCGCTTCCTTCATTGCGGGTGAACAGCACGAACTTCGACATACTGGAGCTTATAAGCAGCGTTCGAAAGAGTGGGCTGACCTTTGCGGTGGAAAGCGGGGACCCCGGTATCAGGCGCTCCCTGAACAAGCCCGTGGATACCGTACAGCTGGAGAGCATCATCGGCCATGTTGCGATCGTGGGCTGGAAGCTCGTGAAGCTCTACTTCATGATAGGGCTCCCCGGGGCGGAGGGGGAGGGGGACAGGATCGCCGATTATATCGAGAGTCTTTCCGCCCGGTTCCCCAGACTCTCCATAAACGTCAATGTTTCGACCTATATTCCGAAGCCCCACACGCCGTTTGAGCGCGAGACCCAGATAAGCCCGGACGAGGCGGGCAGGATAATACAGGGGCTGCGTGCCCGCTTTAGAAAATCCAGGATCAGGATCAAGTTCCAGAACCCGGATATGAGTTACGTGGAGGGCATACTCTCGCGGGGAGACCGCCGTACGGGTGCGCTCATACTCGAAGCCTTCAGACGCGGAGAGCGATTCAGTTCCTGGGACGAATGCTTCGATATTTCGGTATGGAGGACCGCTCTGGAGGAGACCGGTATTGACGGGGCCCGTTACCTCGGGTTCTCTCCCGACGATGCGGTCCCGTGGAGTTTCGTGGACTGCGGAGTAAACGATGCTTTTCTTTTGGACGAGCTGAACAGGGCGCGTGAGAAAGTATTGACGGAAAACTGCATTGAAGGGGCCTGCTCGCAGTGCGGAGTCTGTGACGCGGCCGTGGGGAACCGGACGGCGGTTTCCCGGAGGACGAAATCCGGTTCCGACGGTTTGAAGGAAGCGCGGGGAGATGGTGCTGCACGGAGCGGAAGCGCGGCGGTCGCCGGGGATACGCCCGGGACCGGTACGCTCAAGATGCTCTTCCTCTTTAAAAAGCGGGACATGTACCGGTTCATTTCCCATCTTGACCTGATGGGCCTGCTCGTCAGGACCGGAAGGAGGGCCGGCATACCCTTCAAGTACTCCGAGGGCTATAATCCGAAACCGCGGCTCATACTGCCCTTTCCCCTGCCTCTCGGTCTCGAATCGGATTATGAGATCGGCGAGGCATATATCACCGGGGAGATGGATGCCCGCGCGTTTGTGCGGTGTTATAACGATATCCTGCCTCCCGCACTGAACCTCTTCCGGGCGTTGCTTGTACGAAACCGTAAATCAGTTGCTTCAGCTGATTTCTGCCACGATTACACGGTTTTGACGGATGGAATGGGGGAGACTCCTCCCCTGTCGCCGGAAATGATCGAGATGAGGGGGCTTTCGCACATCCTTGGAGAAGAGGCCGGAGCGGGCCCGCCCGAATACGGGTTTTACGAGGAAGAGGACGGGTGTCTGCATATCCGGCTCAGGGGGAAGGTGAGCATCAAGAAGGCGCTGCAGTGCGGGCTGGAAGGGTTAAGGATCAGGAGAGAGGGAATATGGCGCGTCGGCGGATTGCATCTGGAGCGCTTTTTTTAAGGTAGAAACCGTTCAGATATCCGGTGTGCCGGTCGATACGGTTTATGCGGCGCGCTGTACATTATGAACGGTATTTTTTCATAAACAATACAATTTAATCTTGACTTCTATTTGGGAGTACGGTATATTTCTCCCGCAACGATGCTGGAGGCGCGCCTTGAGTGTAATGCTCAAGGTTTTTTAACGCGTTCTCCCCGATCTTTGAAAACTGAATGGCAGGCCCCTGTGAAGAGTTTTCACTATAGTTTCGCGAAGTAACAACTAAAATGGTGTAAAACAATTTTTATCACGGAGGGTTTGATCCTGGCTCAGAACAAACGCTGGCGGCGTGTTTTAAGCATGCAAGTCGAACGAGAAGCCAAAGCTTGCTTTGGTGGACAGTGGCAAACGGGTGAGTAACACGTGGGTAATCTGCCTTTGGATGGGGGATAGCACTAGGAAACTAGTGGTAATACCGCATAATGTCCATCTGTCATGAGACGGATGGATTAAAGACGCTTTCGGGCGTCGTCTGAAGATGAGCCCGCGCACTATTAGCTAGTTGGCAGGGTAACGGCCTACCAAGGCTACAATGGTTAGCCGGCCTGAGAGGGCGTACGGCCACATTGGGACTGAGATACGGCCCA
>CAYWUT010000086.1:0-14437 GCA_964460545.1 uncultured Spirochaetota bacterium | reverse complement strand
CCGGAGCTGATCATCCTGGACGAACCCTTCTCCGGCCTCGATCCGGTCAATACGGAGATCATGAAGAACATGCTCGGCGACCTGCGGGACGAGGGCAAAGCCGTCATCTTGAGCACGCATGAGATGAACGAGGTTGAGGAGCTCTGCGACCGGGTGCTGATGATACACCACGGCAGTGAAGTCCTGTACGGCGATCTGCAGGAGATCAAATCGAGATACAAAAAACACTCGGTACAGGTGAACGTCGAGGGAGAAATCGGCGACCTGCCCGGAGTGATCGAGAAAAAGCCCGGGAAGACCTCCGTCGAGCTGGTGCTGGCGCGGGACGCCACGCCGCAGGCCGTGCTTGACGGACTGCGCGAGCGCGGAACGATCGTCAACCGCTTCGAGGTCACCACGCCCTCCCTGAACGAGATATTTCTCTCCATTGCGGGGGGAAACCATGAATAAAACCGGTTTGATATTCAGGCACGAATTCATATACAAGGCCAGGAGCGCAGGCTTCATCATCATGACCCTCATCATGCCGGTGCTGGCCCTTTTGGGCATCGGCGTCTACAAGCTGGCCGTGACCCTGATCGAACCTCCGGCACAGGAAATAAAGGCCATCGGATACGTGGACGAAACCGGAAGGTTCGGCGAGCTGACCGACCAGGGATCGACCAGGATGGTTCCTTTCTCATCAAGGGAGGATGCCACCCGGGCCCTTGTCAAAAGGGACGTCGCGGAATATTTCGTTATTACTTCGGATTACACGTCTTCAGGGACGATTGAACGGTACATCCTCGAGAAAGAGCTCGTCACCCCTCCGACGACAACGGCCGTGATCAAGAGCTTTCTTACCGGGAACCTTTTGAAAGACAGGGTGCCGCCGGACATCGTCGGAGTGGTTGTTTCCCCGCTGAACATGGAGGTCACCCGGCTCACCGAACAGGGAGATCCGGCGCGCGAGCAGAGCGCTGTCGGAAACATCATAATCCCCGGTGTTTTTTCCCTGCTGCTGGCCCTGGCCCTCATGTTCGGCGCCAATGGGCTGATCAACGGGCTGGGAGAGGAAAAGGAAAGCCGACTCATCGAGGTATTGTTTTCGTCGGTTTCCGTCCGCCGGCTGCTCGTCGGCAAGGTGCTGGCACTGGGCGCGGCCGGGCTGCTGCAGGTGCTGGTATGGCTGATCTCGGCACCGCTGCTGCTGGGCCTGGCCTCATCCGCATTCGGCGGGTTTATGGGCGAAATCCGGATACCCGGCAACTTCCTGGTCCTGGGGATCGTCTATTTCATACTGGGCTACCTGCTGTTCGCCGTCATCGGGATAGGGGCCGGTGCGGTCAGCTCCAATGCTACGGAAGGTAACCAGCTGGCCATGGTCTTCATGTTCGGGTGCTTCATACCGCTCTGGTTTTCTTCATTGCTCATCAACTTCCCGAACAGTCCCGTGTGGATCGTGCTGACGATATTCCCCATCACGGCCCCCATTCAGACCATGCTGCGGCTGGGGGTGTCGGAAATTCCGCCGTGGCAATTGACGGCCTCCATAGGGGTGCTGGGGCTCTCCGTTGTCGGAGGATTGTTCCTCGCAGTCAAGGTCTTCAGGGTATATATGCTGATGTACGGAAAAAGGCCGGGCATCGGAGAAATCGTTCGCAGCCTGAAAGGCGCCTGAGGTCCGTGCAGCGTACCCACGGTCAAAGCTTAAAAATTCATTAAAAAAACGATAATCTCATTTTAAAGATCAAGCGGCCCATAATACACCATAAACGCATAACGAATTAGAATTTGACAAAACATGTGCTCTATGCTAGTATTTTTTTATCGTTTGCGTTGTACAAATAATAATAATGGAAGAACTACTATAATAAATGACTCTTCCATACGAATGCTGCTATGAAGACCGTTTTTTCGAAGAATACAGATTTATTCCTGCAAGTAACTGAATTTTTTATTTCCGGTCTCTGAAAACGGTTACACGTGTCTCTGCATCGTGATTACCCATGCTTAAATCACCGCGACACAGCTTATAAAAAACTGAAAAAAGAGGAAACCCATAACAAAGTAATTTTCGGTTCCCCCTGAGCTCGTTGTTCGAAAATCTTACACAAGTCTTTCTTGAATAATTGCAGAAGGAAGCTTTATGCACTTTTAGTGAAAATGATTACCATTTCCAATTGCATCCTGACACCGGGACCCAAGAGGATGGTATCAAAATTCTTTAAGGAGGATGTTATGAAAAAGTTTTTATGTCTTACTTTGGTGGTTGCGCTGTGTTTTCTTACCGGGGGAATGCTTTTCGCAGGGTCCGAGGAAGAAGAGCAGTTGATCGTCTACCACTGGTGGACTGCCGGAGGCGAAAAGGAAGCCATAGACGCCGTGTTCGCGATTTACAATGAACTGTATCCTAACATCGAGATTATCGAAAACCCCGTGGCAGGGGGCGGCGGCGGCGTCATGAGGGGCCAGATCAAGACCATGGTCATGGCGGGCGAGTCTCCCGATACGTTCCAGCTGACCTATGGAAGCGGTATGCTCGCTTCATTTGCCGAGGTGCTGGAGCCGATCGATGAAATCTGGGAAGGGATTCCTTTCCCCGAGCTCATCAAGAAAATGGGTACGGTGAACGGCCACAAAGTATCGATTCCGCTGAACATGATGAGATGCAACTGCCTGTGGTACAACAAGAAACTGGTGGATAAGCTCGGCGTAAACCTATCGATGAGGAATTTCGACGAGTTCTATGCCGAATGCGAGAAGATTAAAAGGGCGGGGTATATCCCCTATTCGGTCGGCGCCGGAAGCGGCCAGCAGTTCTGGTGGGCACTGACCGTCGAACAGATTATAGCAGGCGCGCCGCATGGGGGTCCTGCCTATGTCGACAAGATGTATACGGGAAAGGCGAATCCCGCCACGGATCCCGCAATCAGGGAAGCGCTGGAGTTCCTGAAAGTCATGATGGAAAACGGATACGTCAACACCGATTATTCCGCGCTCACATGGGACCAGGCGTCAGACCTTCTCATGACCGACGAGGCGGTCTTCTACCAGATGGGAGACTGGGCCAAGGGGCACTTCACCTCCGCGGGGTGGAAGCCGAAGGTCGATTTCGATTATATGACGAGCCCGGGTACCAAGGGGGTGTTTACGCTCAACCTCGACGGGTTCTCACTCTGTAAAGGGGCTCCGCACAAGGATGCGGTGATGAAGTGGCTGAAACTGGTGTCATCCGTAGAGGCGGAAACGGCTTTCTGTCCCATCAAGGGTGCGACACCTCCGCGGCTCGATGCACCGACGGATATGTACGACGCAATTTCACAGGATATCCTCAAGGCCTTCAGGGACCCGTCCACAAATATCGTGCAGTGCTGTTTTGCAGGACCGCCGGAAGCCTGGCTCGACGTATACGGAGGTGTAATCAGCAAGTTCGTCGAAAGCCTTGATGTAGATCAGGGTGTCAAAGATTTCGCGGATGGATACAAGAAGGTGTTCGGTAATTGACGGTCGTTTGTACACGTTGATACGTTTTTCTTCTATTCATGCATGGGTGCCGCCCGTGGCCGCGCCCATGCATATTTTACATTTACATTGACTAAATTTTATTCCTCTGATAAAAAAACATGATTAATAAATATGTACACAAGTGCATGGTGTTATGGTTGTCAAAAACAATATTCCGAGCATCGTTTTTATCGCTCCCGCCATTATTCTGGTCCTGATATTCGTGTATATCTTCTCGGGCTGGAGCGCATGGACGTCCTTGACGGACTGGCGGATAATCGGCCGCATGGGTAAATTCATCGGGGTCCGGAATTATATCCGGCTGTTCGCCGAAGACGACATATTCAGGAAATGCCTGTTCAACACGGCCAAGCTCATAGTCATATTCATCGGCGTAACCGTCCCGCTGGGAATCATCTGCGCGATCTTCCTGGACCTGGGAGTCAGGGGCAAGGGTCTTTTCAGGACCATCTACCTCATTCCCCTTTCCTTTTCCTTTGTTGCATCCGCGACGATGTGGGGATGGATGTTCATGCCGGACAAAGGCTCCATCAACACGCTCCTGCGGATGGTGAGTCTCGATTTCCTTGCGCAGCCCTGGATCACCTCGACGAAACAATCCATCATATCGGTGGCCATCGTATATGTCTGGCAGTTTTCCGGGTTTGCGACCCTTGTGTATTACGCGGGAATATCGTCCGTAGACCCCGATATTCTTGATGCCGCCAGGGTGGACGGCGCCAGTACCTTTCAGCGATACCTGCGTGTGATCCTTCCGCTTCAGAAACCGGCGACCTTTACGGTTCTTCTCATACTCCTCATGTATTCGCTGCGGGTTTTCGATCTGGTCTGGCTGTTAACGGGAGGCGGTCCCGCGTTTTCATCGGAGGTACTTGCAACCTATATGTACAGGGTAACGTTCAACCAGAACCTTTTCGCCTATGGGGCAAGTATAAGCTTTTTCATGTTCGTTCTTTCGTTCGTTGTGATAATCGTTCCCGTATTAATCGGTGCACTGAAGAGCAGGTAACGGAGAGGCAGTATCGGCATGGGTAAAAAAGTGTTGATATACATAGTACTGATAGCGTTATCGCTTTTTTACCTCTTTCCGATCTATACGCTTCTCAATACGTCTTTGAAGACGGATGAGGACCTGAAATACGGCCCGGTCGCCCCCACGCACCGTATCTTTTTCGGGGCCTATACGCACGCCTTCAACCTTATTAAGAAGCAGCTCGTAAACAGCGCCATCATGACGGTTTTTGCCACGATCATCTCCTCGATACTCGGTTCGATGAGCGGGTATATATTTTCGAAATTCAGGTTCAACGGGGACAAGGCGGTCTTCCTCATACTTGTGCTCGGGTTTTATATCGCACCCCAGTCGATACTCATTCCGCTCGTGATCTTCATGGGCAAGGTCGGGCTTTTCAATACCTACCTGGGACTGATTCTTACGCACGTCGCGTATGGAATGCCCATCACCACGCTGCTCTTTCGCAACTACTACGAGGGGCTTCCCCAGGAGCTCGTCGACAGCTCCTGGGTCGACGGATGCAACACGTTCCAGACATATACGAAGATCTTTCTCCCTTTGTCACTTCCGGGCTTCGCCGTGGTGGCGATATTTCAGTTCACCAATATCTGGAATGAATTCCTCTTCGGGCTGACCCTGACGCGGGGAGTTACCTCCCAGCCCGTGACAGTTGCCGTTGCGAACCTGAAAGGGACCACCGTGGCCGCCTGGAACATGATATGCAGCGGCGCCGCCATTACCACCATCCCGGTCGTGCTGATATATATCTTCCTGCTGAAGATGATTATCAAGGGCCTGCTCATGGGCTCGGTGAAAGGCTGACTTCCCTACCAGCTACCAAACGCTTCAGCTTTTCCGAGCATTCGGATGATTTGTTCCGAGGCTTACCTTATGCCGTCATATTTATTCTGGTTATAAATTCCCTCCCGCGATATAATTTCCGCACAATGAACACGGAACTTTATAACAACATATTCTGGGTCGGCGACACGGAACAGGTCAACACGCTGCACTGCAACCCCTACCTGCTGCGTGACGGGGATGAAGCCGTTCTCTTCGATCCCGGATCTTCCCTCGATTTTGAAAAGGTATTTCAAAACGTTACCGACCTGACGCCCCTGGAGAAAATCAAACATGTGATACTCAGCCACCAGGACCCCGACCTCTGTTCGGCAGTCCCGCTCTTTGAACAAAAGGGCCTGAAGGCAAGGATCGCATGCCACTGGCGGACATCGGTCATCATACAGTATTACGGCATCACCTCGCCCTTTTATCTCGTTGATCAGAACAACTACCGCCTGGAGCTGGAATCAGGCAGAACGTTGCAGTTCATCCATGCCCCCTACCTCCATTTCCCGGGAGCAGTGCTGACGTACGATCCCGTAAGCAGAATTCTCTTCAGCGGAGACCTCTTCGGCGGATTTACACTCAACTGGGGGTTGTTCGCGGATGATGGTTATGAAGAGGCGATGCAGGCGTTTCATGAATCCTACATGCCCTCGAACGACATACTGCGGCCGGTAATGGAATACCTGCTCAGCATGGATATCGCGACTATCGCGCCCCAGCACGGGTCGATTCTTACCAGGGACATCAAGAAGTACATTAAAATCCTCCGCGACCTCGAATGCGGGACTTTTCTTTCGCCCATCAAAAAGGCGATTACGAGTATCGGGGGCTATACCGGGCTCTGCAATAAGATACTGAAGCGTTATTACTCTCTTTTCAACCCGGAAGAGGTTCGAGGCGTGTTCACGGATACGGACATCGTACTCGATGACGAGTCCTCTCTCATAAAAGATTTCTCCGCAACAGGCCGGGAATTGTGGAACCGTCTTTTCGAGTTGGTATATACGAAAAAGGGAACGTCCTGGATAACCGTTATCGCATCAAACGTGGAAAAACTCTCCAAGGAATACGATGTCGGCCTTCCGCGGATTTTCGAATCCGTCATCTACACTATCGAAAAGGCCATGGAGACATTGAGCGACGAGAACAGGCATCTGAGAGAACTGAACGAACGTCTGGAGCGCAACCTTCAGAACACCCGCGAGCAACTGATAAAGTGTCCGGTTACGGGCCTCTATAACGGAATGTTCTTCCGGCAGTATCTGGAAACCGAAACAGTGGCCAGTTATGACAACCGTGAAAACTTTGCGGTACTTTTCATAGACCTGGACCATTTCCCACAAATCAATTTAAGCTACGGCAACGAGACGGGAGAGGAAACGCTCGTAACGGCCGCCTATATCGTCAGGCAGACCATGCCGGAAACGCACCTGCTCTTCAAGCTGGAGGGAAGCCGGTTCGCGTATTACATCCCTGAAATAAACGGGGAAGAGCCGGCGGAAACGGCCGAGAAGATTCGACTTGCCATCGAAGAATCGGATTCCTTTATCGAAAGAACGACCGCGACGATCGGCGCCGTATCGGCTTCGGAGCTCTACGCGGAGGACCTCAGCCACCCGGAATTCCTTCGGAAATTGATAGACGTCTGCAGCCTCAGGGTGAACATAGGCAAGGAAAGCGGGATGAATATCGTATGCCACTCTTCTTCACTCGATGCCGGCAGTGAAGCCGCGGGCAAAATCATTCTGGTCGATACGGACGAGTTGAACCTCGACGTACTGAGTACGCTGCTGAAGCAGGCCGGGTATGCCGTTTTCATCTGCAGAGACGGGTTGAGCGCCATGGAGGTCATCGAGGAACAGGACCCCGATATCGTTATTTGCGAGCTCAATATCCCGAAAATAGACGGTCTTTCACTCAGGGAGAGAATGCTGAAATCCTCTGAAACGAAAAAAATAAAATTCATACTATTATCCTATCAAAGGGACGAGCTGTCGGTGGATCGGGCCTTTGAAAACGAAATCCCGTATTTTCTGCGAAAACCGTTCATGATGTCCGAGCTTCTGGGAATAATCAGGTCACTCTCGCATGCTGATTGATATTGAAACCGCTCTCATCATCCTCTACGTGCTTGCCGGACTTGATGTCGTCATCATCTTCACATCCCTCTTTCAGAGGTGCCGCCATCACAGGCGAAAAATAAACCGGCAGAAAACGGCCGTGCTCGTACGCCGGTACTTTCAGGAAGGGACATTTCCGCAAAACCTGCGAAGTAAAAAATCCTTCATGGAAACCTATATCGGGCTGCGGGAGACGTATTCCGTTGACGATAAAACCCGCGGTCTCGTCACTGAATATATCGTAAACCGCGGGATCGACGAATCCTACGGTAAAATGATAAACTCGCCGTTCAAATCAAGAAGAATACGGGCAGCCGTGTATCTCGGCCACATGGATACGGACGTTGCCGTCAAAGCCCTGCAGGAGCGGTTTAAAAGGGAGCATAAATACATCGTCAGGGTTTACGCGGCCAATGCGATACTGCTGCAGTCCAATGCCGCCGCCATCCCGGTACTGGCCGAGTCACTCATCACAGCCCCCCCGTGGTATATCGACAAAGTGCGTCCCATCCTCATCGATTTCGGAAAATCGCTGTATGAGCATGTTCCCTCACTGCTCGGCCGGGATGAAACCGAGATCCGGGAACTGCTTATTGATTTCGCACGTGTATACATAGCGCATGACCTGAAGGCGTACCTGCTGCTGCAGGCGGGTTCCGAAAATCCGCGACTTCGCGGAAGGGCGGTTGAAGCCCTCGCCGTAAACTACCCCGAAGAGATCCGGAGCGAAGATTATCCCGCCACGGAAGACGATGAAATTCTGAAGACCGTGATCAGGGCCCTCTCCCATAATAAGACGCCGGAGAGCATCGATACGATCATGGGATATCTCCAGGTCGAAGACCTGGAAGAACATATCGTTTACGCCCTCTCCAACATGGCGCGGCAGGAGCCGAAGCTTCTCAAATACCTGCTGGCGATATTCCGGAAGACAGCGGACCGGTCGGTTCATAACGTCATTACGAAAGTACTTTCAAACCGCATCGAATATTTCCTTCTGAAAATTCTGTCGAAAGAAAAAGAAACGATAAAAAAACTGGTGGGAGAAATACTCCGGCTGGGCAAAACCAGTGATATCATCGGCTTCCTGAACAAGAACAGAAACCCGGAGATTGAAAACGAAATACTGGACGTCGCCATCCGCCTTCTCGACGACCATGAAACCCTGCGCGAGGAGTTCAGCACCTATCTTCATGAGCGAATTTTAAAGAAGCTGTCTCTCGTAAAAACCGAAAAGCCGCCCGTCAAACGTGAAGAGAAGAAAGAGAAGGATAAAATCCGCTTCCTGACGATTATCCTCATTGTTACACTGGCTGCTTTTCCGTTGGTTTTCCTGCTGCGACGGCACGCTCTTTTTCAGACCCTTTCCGTCGTGGGGGCGCTGAAACTGTTTATCATGGATTTTAATTTCCTTCTCGTTTACTATTCCTCGGCCGTCAACGCGGTCTATATCATTATACTCATCCTATCGCTCGCCGGGGCCTCTCTTCAGGCCAGGATGTGGAAGCTCAAGAAATTTTCCTTTCTTTTTCGAAGAAATATTCTGCCGTCCATATCCATTATCGCCCCCGCATACTGCGAAGAGACCACCATAATTGAGAGCACCAACTCCCTTTTAAATCTCAAATATCCCGACTACGAGCTCATAGTCGTGAATGACGGTTCCTCCGACGAAACCCTCAACACCCTCATTTCCTATTACGAGCTCGAAAAATACGACCTCCTCTACGACAGGTTCCTCGAGACGAAACCCATTCGCGGGATCTACGTCAACGACAATATCCCCAAGTTCGTGGTCGTGGACAAGGAGAACGGCGGAAAGGCCGATTCCCTGAATGCCGGCATCAACATATCCAGGAAAGACTATTTCTGCGGAATCGACGCTGATTCCCTTCTCGAGCCGGAGGCGCTCTTGAGGGCCGCCTCGACCATGCTGGACACGGAAAACGAAACCGTGGCCGTGGGAGGAAACATCTTTCCCATTAACGGCTGTACCGTCGAAAGGGGATCTCTGGAGAAAATCGCGCTTCCCCGGAACTTTCTGGCACTGACCCAGACCATGGAGTACATCCGGGCCTTTATGGCGGGCAGGATCGGGTGGGCGCTTATCCGTTCACTGCTCATTATTTCCGGCGCGTTCGGAATATTCAGCAAGAAACGAATCCATGAAATCGGCGGCTACCTTACCCGGAGCGAAAGATATCACAGGGACACCGTGGGAGAGGACATGGAGCTGGTGGTTCGCGTAAGCCGGCATATGCGCGAGAAAAAATTAAAGCACACCGTCCGCTACGCTTTCAACGCCAATTGCTGGACCGAAGTACCTGAAAGGATGAGGATCCTTCATCGCCAGAGAGACCGGTGGCACAGAGGGCTCCTGGAAATCCTGAGTTTTCACCGGAAAATGATCTTCAATCCGTCGTTCGGATCGACCGGCCTGGTGGCGATGCCCTATTTTTTCATTTTCGAGATGGTCGGGCCCCTCATCGAGGTGCAGGGCTACCTCATGGTACTCGCGGCCGCGCTGACCGGTCTTCTCAATCCATACATCGCTCTGCTTCTTTTCATTTCCACCGTCATGCTCGGGATACTCATATCGATCACCTCCCTGTGCATCGCGGAGAAGGATGAGCATTATTTCTCGGTGAAGGAATTCTTCATCCTTCTCGGTCTTGCCATTATCGAAAACGTCGGTTTCAGGCAGCTCGTCAGCTACTGGAGGGTAGCCGGCTATTTCAACTCCCTGAAAAAGCCGAAGGGCTGGGGGGAAATGGTGCGAAAGGGTTTCACTGAAAAAGTAACGGACTCGGCCGCCGAAGACGCTAAATCATAACCCCGTAGCGGGACGCCACGGCGTCCGTGTGATGGCAGGCCACGAAATGGCCGCTCCCGTCTTCCCGGAGGGGCGGCTCCTCCTCCCTGCACCGGTCCGTTGCGAACTCGCAGCGTGGATTGAACCTGCACCCCGAGGGGGGGTCGATGGGGCTCGGCACGTCCCCGGTCAGGAGTATCCTCTCGCGTGTGATCTCCGGGTCCGGAATGGGTATGGCCGACAGGAGCGCCCGCGTATAGGGGTGCAGCGCCCTGCTGAAGAGCGCATCGGTCTCGGCGAGCTCCACGATCTTGCCGAGGTACATGACCGCTATGCGGTCCGAGATGTGCTCCACCACGAGCAGGTGATGGGTGATGAAGAGGTAGGTGAGGCCGTAGTCCCTCTTCAGATCTATGAGCAGATTGAGTATCTGCGCCTGCACCGACACGTCGAGCGCGGACGTGGGCTCGTCGAGAATAATGAACTCGGGGTTCGTGGAAAGCGCGCGAGCAATGGCGATGCGCTGCCGCTGCCCGCCCGAAAACTCGTGCGGGTACCGCATCATGTGGTCCCTGTTCAGGCCCACCGCCCGCAGGAGCTCGACCACGCGGTCGATCCTCTGCCTGCCGGACGCTATTTTATGAATGGAGAGCGCCTCGCCCACTATGTTCTTCACGAGCATCCTCGGGTTGAGCGAGGTCGAGGGGTCCTGGAAAACGATCTGTATCTTCCTGCGCAGCTGCTTCAGGCGCCGGCCCCGCACGGCCATCAGGTCGACCCCGTCCCCCTCCCCTCTTTCAGGGACGCTCCCGGACAGCCGAAGCCCGATCGTGCCGCCATCGGCGTCCGTCAGCTTCAGAATGGTCTTGCCGAGCGTTGTCTTGCCGCAGCCCGATTCGCCCACGAGCCCGAGGCACTCGCCCCTCCTGAGCGTGAGCGTAACGCCGTCCACCGCGCGGACGTAATTCTTCGTCCTCCGCACGATACCCGACCGTATGGGGTAGTAGGTTTTCAGGTCCCTGATGTCGAGCAATTCGTCCACTCCACCGATTCCTTTCATGCGACGTTCAACGGTCCTCTTCCCGTTCCCTGTGGAGGAAACAAGCGACATAGTGCGGATTACCCTCACCGTCCGTTTTACGGTACAGTCCCGGCTTTTCTTTGCGGCATATGTCCATCACCTCCGGACAGCGGGGATGGAACCTGCACCCGGACGGCGGTTCCAGCAGGTTCGGGACGTTTCCCCGTATGGACCGCAGCCGATCCTTTTTCCCCAGCTTGGGCACCGAATCAAGCAGGGCCTCCGTATAGGGGTGCAGGGGCCTTTTGAAAAGCTCCCTGACGGAGGAATATTCCACGAGCGTTCCGGCGTAGAGCACGGCCACCCGGTCGGCCACCTCGGAAACCACGCCGAGGTCATGGGTGATGAACAGGATGGACGAGGAGTACTTTGCTTTCAACTTCTCGACAAGGTCGAGTATCTGCGCCTGTATGGTGACATCGAGGTTGGAGGTGGGTTCGTCCGCTATGAGTATGCCGGGGTTGCATGCAAGGGCCATGGCTATGACGACCCGCTGCTGCATGCCGCCGGAGAGCTCGTGGGGATAGCGCTTCACCACCTCGCCGGGATTGGAAATGCCGAGGCTGCCGAGCAGGTCGACGGACAGGGAGACCGCCTTCTTTCTCATGCGGCGGCCGTACCACCGCTCCTTCAGCGCGTTCCCTTCAGCCCTGCGGAGCTTTCTCCCGTATACCGCGCGCAGCAGGCGGAGGTACCCGGCCCGGGCGCCCTTCCGTGCACGAATCCGCGCGTCCATATCCTCCAGCACCGATTCGCAGAGCTCCTTCTGCCGGTGCAGGAGGAAGCTCTCGCCCGTCTGCCTCCCGATGGAGTGTACCGGGTTGAGCGCGTTTCCGGCCTCCTGGAAGATCATCGATATCTCGTTTCCCCTAATGTCTCTTAAAAAGCGGTCGTCCCGTCCCGTCAGCACCACCGGCCCTCCGTCCGGCCGGTAGGTGATTTCGCCGCTCTCCACCCTTCCCGGCGGGAGGATAAGCCCGAGCACGGCGAGGGCCGTGACGCTCTTGCCGCATCCCGTCTCTCCCACGATCCCGAGCGTGTCCCCGCGCTCCAGCGAAACGGACATCTCGTCTATCGCCCGCACCACGCCCTCGTAGGTGTAGAAATTCACCCTGAGCCGTTCGATATCGAGCAGTGCGCTTTCTTTATTGCTCACCGTTTCATTTCCTCCTCAGCTTCGGGTCGAACACGTCCCTAAGCGCGTCTCCCAGGAGGTTCCAGCCGAGCACGAAGAATAGAATGAAGAGCCCCGGAATCGTCACCACGTACCAGTACTGGAAGGGCTGACCCGGAGGGCCCACGATGTAGTTGCGCGCAAGGCTGACCATCTGTCCCCAGTCCGCGTATCCCTCCTGGGCGCCGAGCCCGAGGAAAGAGAGCGCGGCCGCGGTGAGTACCATGGCGCCCACGTCCAGGGACGCCAGTATGAGAACAGGATACACGGCGTTCGGCAGAATGTGCTTGAAGATCACCTTGAAGGTGGAGGCGCCGAGCGCGCGCGCCGCTTTCACGAAATCCTCCTCCCGTATGGTCAGGATGCTGGAGCGGATCGTCCTGGCGTAGATGGGCCAGCCCACGATGATGAGGGCCTTCATGATATTGTCGAGGCTCCTGCCGAGTGCGGTGACGATAGCCATGGCGAGTATGAGGAGGGGAAGGGACATGAATATATCGCCGATCCGCATGATGATCTCGTCCACGATTCCCCCCGCGTATCCCGCGATACTGCCGAGAACGATACCGATGATGAGGATGCTGCCCACGACCATGAGGCCGATCCTGAACGCCGTCCTCGATCCCCAGATCACGCCGTAGAATATGTCGTACTGTTTCGTGGTGGTGCCGAACGGATGTCCCGGTTCCGGGGGCCTGGGAACGACGGAGTATCCCTCGTGGGGTATTCGGAAAGGCTCGTTCTCGTACTTCGGAGGCGCTATGACCGGCGCGAAGACCGCGATCATGAAAAAAATGAAGATCAATGAGAGACCGGTCAGGGAGAGCGGGTTCTTCAAGATCCTGCTGAATGAAAACGTGAATTCCTTGAACCTCGGATGCTGTTCGAGCTCTTTGACGATCCTTCGCTTCTTCAGAAAAAACATAGTGCTATCCGAGACGTACGCGTGGATCGATATACGCGTACAAAAGATCGACGATGAGGTTCGTCAGGGCGAACAGGACGCCGTTGAACAGCACCGCCATGAGCACGGCCGGGATGTCGAGCTGCGTGGCGGCACGGGCCCACCACCATCCGAGGCCCTTCCGGTTGAAGATCGTCTCCGTTATCACCACGCCCGCCATGAGCTGGGCGAAAAGCCAGCCTGATACGGTTACAACCGGTATGAGGGCGTTTCTTCGCACGTGGCGTTTGATGACCGACCTCGGCGCCGCCCCCTTCGCCAGCGCGGTCAGCACGTATCCCCTGCCGAGCGCTTCCAGCATGGAGGAGCGCATGATGCGCATCACCACCGCGATCTGAATCACGGTAAGGGTGATCACGGGAAGCACCAGGTGCCTGATCGCGTCCACGAAAACATAGAACGAACCGTTGAGGACCGCGTCCAGGGTGTTTATCCTCGTGTAGCGGACGAACTCGGAGGACTCCACATACACCTGTGCCTCGTAGCTTAGTATCTCCGGCGGAAAGAGACCCTGGAAGTAGCCGTAGAACACCATGAGCAGGATGAGGCCGAACCAGAAGGTGGGAAGCGACCATCCGATAATGGCCATGAAGCGGGTCAGGTGATCGACCGGTTTGTCGCGGTGTACGGCCGACACGGAACCGAGCCATATCCCGACGAGAATGATGAGGGGTGCGGCAAACAGCCCGAGCTCCACCGTGTGGGGCAAAAAGAAACGGAACGCATCGATCACGGGCCTCGACACGGTGGTGGACCAGCCGAAATTGCCCTTCAGGATCTGCCGCAGCCAGTTGTAGTACTGGACGTACACGGGCCTGTCGAGCCCGTAGGTCTTGATGATGCTGTTGATGTCGCTGAGCTGCTTGATGTCGTGTATGAACGCCGACGCGCGCTGCTCGGGCGTGAAGAGCATCA
>CAYWUT010000085.1:0-14445 GCA_964460545.1 uncultured Spirochaetota bacterium | reverse complement strand
CCCGAACAGGAGCAGGAAGAGTACGGTAATGGCAATGATGAATCCCATAATATGGCCTCTCCGTCATTGTATCGAAAGGGTCATGGCTTGTCAAAATCTTTAAAACGTGTAAGACCCGTGCCCGGTGCGTACGTTCGGTACGGTGTCATTCATTCTTGCTCCCGGGCCGCTTTCCCTGTATTATGCAATTACGCCATTTTTAGTAACACGGAATACGAGCATGGATTTTTTCTACGGCAATCCCGATCTTATGTTCAAGTGGTTCGATCTCGCACTCGGGGTCGGTATATACGGGCTGTCCGTGGTACTTTTTCTCAGGCACACAAAGGATTACATGGCTCCCATACTCTTTTTAGGCCTGATAATTTTTCCCCTCCAGTTCAGTATCTGGTTTCTTCAGCGCAAGTTCAACTTCACCTTTCCGTCACAGATCAACATACTGGAAATATTTTATCTGCTCTTTATAAAAGTCTGTATACTGATGACCTTGCTGCTTTCCAGGCGCTATTGATCGAAGTGGATTTGGTTGACTTTGACATGTAATTTCTATATTTTTATGTCAAATCTCGGGGGAAGGTATGTATTCGATCGTTGAGCTCAACAACAAGCAGTACAGAATAGAAGAGGGAAAACCGGTTCTCGTCGATCTGCTGGGAATGTCCCCTGACGAGAATATAAAAATAGACAAAGTACTCCTCTTTCATGACGATAAGGACGTCGAAGTGGGGACTCCCTATATCAAGGGAATGTCCCTCACCGCGAAGGTACTTGACCAGGCCAAGGGAAGAAAAATCCGGGTTTACAAGTACAAGAAAAGAAAGGATTACAGGCGAACCATAGGATCGCGACCCCGGTATACCCGCATAGTCGTGGAAAAACTCTCAAAAGGTGCGTAAACATGGCTCACAAAAAGGGCGGCGGAAGCACAAGGAACAGCAAGGACAGCCACTCCAAGAGGCTCGGTGTAAAGAGGTTTGCGGGTGAAAAGGTGAGCGGCGGAACCATACTCGTCAGGCAGAGGGGAACGAGAATACATCCGGGGAAGAACGTGGGCCGCGGAAAGGACGATACCCTCTTTGCAAAAAGCGACGGAGTCGTTCAATATGAAAACAATGCCTGGGGTAAGAGAAAAGTATCCGTATACAGCGAGTAAGCCCGGGATCATCCGTTTCTGCTTCCCGTTTCACAATACTGCATAATTATCCATCCAGATTACCAGTGCAATAGAGCCTTCATTCCGCCGGATAGCGTATGGCACGATTCATAGATGAGGTAGAGCTGACCCTGGTCTCGGGGAGAGGAGGGGACGGCGCCGTATCCTTCAGACGGGAGAAGTACGCACCGAAGGGAGGACCGGACGGCGGCGACGGCGGCCGGGGGGGCGATGTCGTTTTCGCGGTTAAGAAAGAGCTCAGAACACTCCACGACCTCAAAACCAGAAACGTCGTGAAGGCACGCAACGGAAAACCGGGGGAAAAAAGGAAGAGGAAGGGGGCCGACGGTGAAGGTGTTGTCGTATCCGTTCCGCCTGGTACCGTAATCATTGATCCGGTATCGGGAGCCCTGCTCGCGGATCTCGTGACTGCGGACGACGTCTACACCGCCGTCCGGGGAGGCAGGGGCGGGTTTGGAAATACGCATTTTAAAACATCGACGAACCAGGCACCGCGGTATTCACAGAAGGGCGGGCCGCCGGAGAACCTGCGGCTTCGGTTGCAGCTCAAGGTGATCGCCGACATCGGCATTGTCGGGCTTCCGAATGCGGGAAAATCCACACTCCTCTCCGTACTCACGAGTGCTAAACCGAAAATCGCGGGATACCCCTTTACCACACTCTCGCCGAACCTCGGTGTGATGAGATTCGGGAACGAGAGCGAGTATGTAATAGCGGATATCCCCGGCCTCATTGAAGGCGCGAGTACGGGGCAGGGTCTCGGTATACAATTCCTCCGTCACGTGGAAAGAACAAAGGCGATCGTTTATCTTCTTGACCTCCTGGGCGATCCCGAGCAGGATTATAAAACACTCTTGAGAGAGATGGAAAATTACTCCGGAAAACTCCTCGAAAAACCCCGGCTCATTGTGGGAAGTAAACGTGATGCTGTCGGGGACGAGGACGAGGAGGCATTTTTAAAGGGACCGCCCCCGGGGAAACTCACCGTATCGGCCGTGACCGGCAGGGGGGTGGGGGCCCTTAAGCGGGAGATCGTCCATCTCATGGAGAACAGGGAAGATGACAAGTAGAAGAATAGGATTGTTCGGAGGTACCTTCAATCCCATACATATCGGCCATCTCCGTCTGGCGGAAGACGTGAGAGAGAGATTCGATCTTCGGGAGATCCTGTTCATACCCGTCAATATACCGCCCCATAAGCGCATCGATGACACCGCCGGTCCCGAGCA
Source organism: uncultured Spirochaetota bacterium (assembly GCA_964460545.1). Classification (GTDB taxonomy): domain Bacteria; phylum Spirochaetota; class B62-G9; order B62-G9; family DRHN01; genus CAYWUT01. Next base: position 12,042 of record CAYWUT010000085.1, on the reverse strand, counting down.
CAGGCTTCGTATGGTCCGTGCCGCGCTGCGGGGGAATGACGGCTTCCTGTGCGATGACGTCGAGATCAGGAGGGGAGGGGAATCATACACGATTGACACGGTCCGTTCCGTTTACAGCCGGTACCGGTTCGAGGGCAGACCGAGCCTTATCATCGGATCCGATCTTTTAAGGGAGCTCCACACCTGGCGTAATATTGAGGAGCTCTGCACCCTCGTTCATTTCATCGTGATGCGAAGATATCCCCAATCGTCCGGGGAGTCCATACCGGCCGATATTCCCGGCCTTTCCTGGGAAACGTTCAGCGGACGCAGGATCGATGTCACTTCATCCGAAATACGGGAAAGACGGCGGAGCGGCGGGAGTGTGAGGTACCTTGTTCCGGATGGAGTATACGATTACATAATTCGCAACAAGCTCTACGGACCGGCGCATGAACCTTGAGGAGAAGCTGCGGTCTTACCTGTCGGAAAGGCGCCTGACGCACTCGCGCGGGACAATGGAGGCGGCGGTCAGGCTCGCGGAGTATTACGGGAGCGAAGTCGAAAAGGCGCGGCTCGCCGGACTGCTCCACGATGTAGCAAGGGATATGGAGCTCAGCCGGCTGGAGAGGGTGCTCGGCCGCGGTATTGAAGGAATAGGCGAGCCCTTCAGAACCGTGAGCCTCCTGCACGCGCCTGCCGGAAGCATGGTGGCGCGTTCCGACTTCGGTGTCGAGGAGCCGGATGTTCTCAGAAGCATCGAGGTCCATACAACGGGTCATCCCTCCATGACGCTCCTGAATAAGATACTTTTCGTAGCTGATTTCATTGAGCCCGGCAGAAATTTCAGGGGAGTTCAAACAGCGAGGCGGCTTGCATTTCGGAACCTTGACCGAACCGTGGCGTACATACTGGGCTTTACGCTCCGCTCTCTTCTGATGCGAAACCTTCCAATACTCGAGGTCACGTGCCGCGCCTACAACGCTTATTCGGTGCGTGCTAATAATGAATGAGGCGGCGGTGTCTTTTTCGGATGAAGCGCCGTTCAAGGGAGGAGTGAAAACGATTCGCCGGTTGTATGTGAGACGAATCCTGTGTATACTATGAACACCGGCAGTACAGGTCACGGGAAAGGATGAATAACCACCCCATGGGAATCAACATCGCTGATCTCAAGTACCAGTCCGATCATAAGAAAAAGCCGGATTTTGACTGGGTTTCAATGCTTCTCATCCTGCTTGCAATCGTCATTGTCGTAGGCGCGATCTATTTCATTTTCTACTTCAGAGAGAGCTCTATGGAGGAGCTGCTCGAGAGCGAAACGATACTCGGGATGATTCTCGTACAGAAGAACGGCGAAGAAACCGAGTCCATTCTGTTGAGTTTCTACAACCCGAAAACGGTCAAGCAGGCATTTATCCTCCTACCGGGAAACACAAGGATGAAGGTCGATTACGAGGATAAGCCGATTTATGATTCCATCAGGAATATCCATAATCGCGGCGGCATGAGTATCGTGAGGAAGACCGTTGAACAGCTTACGGGGTTGACGTTCGAGCACTACGTGGTTTACGATTTAAAGGATGTGGAGAAGCTCGTGGACCTGCTCGAGGGGGTCGAGATCACGATCACGGAGGCCATGAATTACACCGACCCGGACAGGGGTGTTTTCATTAACATCCCCAAGGGGGAGCACGTCCTCGACGGGGCCAAGGTCAAACAGCTCCTCATGTACCGCTACGGAGAAAACGGTCTGGGAGACACGGTTGAGAACAGCCGTCTTCTTGTCGAGGCGCTTATAGACAGAAGCCGGGATATCGAATCGTTTTTCGAAAGCCCCCGGATCGCGGGTATACTCATGGATGATGTGGAAACCAGCTTCAACCGAAAAGATCTCCGTATACTCGCACGGGAGATGCAGAAGCTGGGGTCTTCCAGGCTTCTTTTCTACAAGATGTACGGCAAGAACGTAACCGTTGAAGACGAGGACTATGTCACACCCGTGGAGAACGGCCGGTGGCTCAGGGAGAGGATCGAAACGGTAAGGAATTTCATCAGTGACGACGGTCCGGCGCCGATCGGGGACGAGATCAAGATCGAGATACTGAACGGTTCCGGGAACCCGGGGCAGGCACAGAGCCTTCGGAATTATTTCCTCGAGTACGGTTTTAATGTTGTGCATTTCGGAAACGCCCTGAGAAACGATTATGAACAGACACTTGTGATCGACAGGATAGGCAGGCCATCGCTCGCACGAAGAATAGCGGATATCCTCAATTGCAGGGAGGTTTATACGAGAATAGACAAGACCCTGCTTGTGGACGTTACGGTCATACTCGGTAACGACTTCGAGGGGAAATACGTCAGATGAGCGAAAGTAAAGCCGCACGTGCGAGTGATACCGTAAAAATGGAACGTATCGGTGAATTCCTCAGGGAGAGCAGGGCCCGGGATATATGCATACTCGATGTTCGGGAGATGACGAGCATAACCGATTATTTTATTATATGCACGGTGAGCTCCGCGGTGCAGGCACGGGCAATCGTTCGCGACTTCAGGGAGATGATGAGCGAAGAGGGTCGGAAGCCGCTTTCACGGGAGAATGTATTCGAGTCCCCCTGGGTACTTCTCGATTACAGCGATTTCGTGATGCACATTTTCAATCAGGAAGGCCGCGAGTACTACAGGCTGGAAAAACTGTGGTCCGAAGCCCCGGTCGTCTACACGCATGAGGGTGGAGGATCATGATCAGGGGGATTGTTTACTGGTTCTGCGGCAGTCTCCTTACCTTCTTTTTCTTCATTTTCTTAATCATCGTTACCCCCTTTCTCAGGAACCGCCGGGATTTCTACCGGAACGTCATTCGAATCTGGGCGAAGATACTCCTCAGGGTTTTCTGCTCCGTGAAAACCGAGACAAGGGGAATGGAAAACCTTCTGGAAAACGCTCCCTGTGTCATCGTATCTAATCACAGGAGCTTCATGGATATTATTGTCGGGCTGGCCGTAGTCCCGGTACAGTTTCGGTGGTTCGCCAAACGGTCACTCTTCAGAATTCCCGTTATCGGCACCGCAATGCGCATGGCCGGTTATGTATCCGTGGAGCGCGGTAAGTCCAGGTCGGCCTCGAAAAGCCTTCTCGAAGCTGAACGGGCGCTTGCCCAGGGTGACTCGCTCTGGGTGTTTCCAGAGGGTACGCGGACCCGCGGAGAGGAACTGGGCCCTTTTAAGAGGGGGGCTTTTCATATCGCGATGGACACGGGGAGGCCGCTCGTGCCCGTTTCGCTTGCGCATACGGACAAAATATTCGTGAAACCTTTTGTTATCAAGCCCCGGCTTATCCGTGTCGTTGTCGATCGGCCGCTCTATCATGGAATGGAGGGCGATGGGCGGAAGACGGCACGGGAATCCATGCACGCCATTACGGATTCGGTGCGAAGGGTTATTCAGAGGAACTACGATGCCAGCATCTCTCCGGCCCGGTGACGACATCCAGTACCTCAAGGGCGTCGGTCCGCACCTCTCCCAGAGACTGCGCAAGCTCGGTATAGAAACGATACACGACCTCTTTCTCTTCCTGCCCCGTGATTACGAGGACAGGAGAAATCTCCGGCGGCTGGCCCATGCACGAGACGGTGAGAAAGCCACTTTCTTCGTAGAGTCCGTCGATGTATCCTCATTTTACTATCGCGGGAAGCGTCACCCGAAGATCAAGGTGACCGACGGAAGCGGTACCGCCGCTCTTTTCTGTTTCAATCGGAATTTCCTGGCCGGGACCCTTGCGCCGGGTACGCGTTTCTACCTGACCGGTCCACCGTTGGTAAAGCGGGGAGGGGTTTCCTTCAGCCAGTTCGACTATGCGCCGGACGGTAGCGGTAACCTGCGCATACTGCCCGTATACTCCCTCACCGAGGGAGTAAGCCAGAAAAAGTTACGAAGCCTTTCCTCTGCGGCGATCGGTATCTGCAGGGAGATGGAGAGGGAGGACATACCCCGTGTCATAGCAGAGGGGTACGGCTTTGCCCGCAGGGGGGACCTCCTCGCGGAGGTTCATTATCCCGTAGACATGGAGTCCCTGCGCCGTATAAAGGAGACTCTCTCGTACGAGGAGTTCTTCAAGTACCAGCTCGTTGTCGCACTGAACCGGAGCAGGATGGCTCATACGGTGAAGGAACGGCGTCCCTGCGAGGACAAGCTGAAGAAGCGATTTATACAGGACCTCCACTTCGAGCTGACGGGCGCCCAGGCCAGGGTGCTCAGGGATATGGAGCAGGACCTTTCCTCGCCGTCCCCGATGAACAGGCTTATCCAGGGCGATGTGGGGTGCGGCAAGACCGTGGTTGCGCTCATCGGATGTCTCCGTGCGATTGAGACGGGCGGACAGGTCGGTTTCATGGCGCCGACAGAGATACTCGCACGCCAGCATCTCAGGACCATAAGCTCTTACCTGCGGCCCATGGGTCTGGCCGTCGACTATGTATCGGGAGGCGTGCGCGGAGCGGACCGGACCCGGGTCACGGAGAGAGTGAAAAAGGGCACTACGGACATTCTGATCGGAACGCACGCGCTCTTTTCGGATGACATCGTCTTCAAGAACCTCTCACTCGTCGTCATAGACGAGCAGCACCGGTTCGGCGTGCTTCAGCGCGGCAGGCTGAGGGAGAAGGGTGATCATCCGGACTGCATGGTTATGAGCGCAACACCCATACCGAGGACGCTCTCCATGACACTCTACGGCGACCTCGACGTATCCGTGATCGACGAGATGCCGAAGGGCCGTGCCGGCGTGGAGACCGTTATTGAAAAACAGGCCGGCCTCGAAAAGGTGTATTCCGCGGTGCGGGCGGAGCTCCAGAAGGAACGGCAGGCGTATTTCGTGTACCCCGTTATCGAGGATTCAGCTGATTCCGACCTGAAGAACGCGGTTGAGGCGCACGTACGGCTGAAGGAGGTTTTTTCCGGATACCGGGTCGGTCTCATGCACGGGCGGCTGAGCGACGATGAGAAGGAGGATGTCATGGGGCGGTTCAGAGACGGGCACTATCACATCCTCGTATCCACCACGGTCGTCGAGGTCGGTATCGACGTACCGAATGCAACGGTCATGGTCATTGAACAGGCCGAGCGTTTCGGACTTTCGAACATACATCAACTCAGGGGCCGAATCGGGCGCGGTGCCCATCGTTCGTTCTGCTACCTCGTTCCTGACAGGAGTACGGGACGGGATAGTTTTAACAGACTGAGAATCCTGCGGGATACGGACGACGGTTTCAAGATAGCGGAGTGGGACCTGAGGCTGCGCGGTCCGGGCGAGGTCATGGGCAGAAAACAGTCGGGTATTCCCTCATTCCTCATCGACAATATGGACATCAACACAAAGCTCATAGCGCGCGCTCAGAAGGACGCCCGCCGGTATGTGAACGGTGAGATCGGGAGCGAGGAGGAAAGAAAGCGGTACCTGGATGGTTTCACAAAGAGTGATGCCTATAAAAACGCGGTTGTTTTTTACGGCGGATAGGGGAGGGACCGGTGAAGAAGCTGCTGAGGCTTACCGGCGGGAGTTTTGCCGGAAGGCGTCTCTACGTACCGGGTTCCGGGGTCCGTCCGGCCACGAACATGGTCCGTGAGGCCGTTTTTTCCACGCTATTCGGTTTTTTCGAGGAAGGTATGGAGGGCCTTGCCGTACTGGACCTGTTTGCCGGCACCGGATCGCTCGGGCTCGAGGCGATAAGCCGGGGCGCCTCCCGCGTGACCTTTGTGGACCGCATGGGAGAGTCCATCCGATCGATCGGGAGAAACCTCCGGATTCTCGGCTACCGCGCGGAGGTCGTGAGGAGTGACGTTTTGTCCTTTTTGAAGAGACAGGAGGCGCTCGATTATGATATCATATTCATGGATCCGCCCTACAGTTATAAAAAGTGCGGGACCGCGGTGCACCTTATCGTGGAGAGGGTCTCGGACGGCCCGGCGGTGCTCGTTCACGAGCGTGCCTGGGCACCGGAACCTCCTTCCTTCGATACCGGGGCGCGCCTCGATAAGAGGAAGAAGTACGGGCAGACGGAGATCCTCTACTACCGGTTGGGCTGAGAGTGCCCGTTCGTGCGGAGGGAGTCGTGGGAAACAGACATAAACTCGGGATAATATTCACCTATGCGGCCGCGGTTTTCATCATGGCCTCCATTGTCTTCCTCTTCGGCATCGTTCCCTTCAGGTTTCCCTACTCGACCGCGGCCTTCGGTTTTCTCCTCTACGTGTCCGGTGTGTTCCTGACGCGTGAAGGCAGGTTTACCCCCTACAAGTTCGGGATGATCGGTGTGGCGATCCTGCTCATCGTCCTTTCCATAGTAAGAGAGGTTTTACGTCTGAGATGAAGCTTTTCAAATACCTCAGGCCCGGTGATTATGCGGTTTTTTCAGCGGTCGGGTGCGCGGTGATATTTCTTTTCGTATTCTACTTCGGCCGCGATATCGAAGGCCGCATCGAGGTGACGGGCGAGGGTTACAGGGAGGTGTTCGATCCCGCTGTTTCACGAACACTGTACGTAGAGGGGCCGCTCGGCACGAACAAGGTCGTTATCGAAAACGGCGCGGCATGGATAGAGGAGGCCCCGTGCAGGGACAAGGTCTGCATAAAGATGGGGAAGGTGAAGAGGATAGGGGACCAGGCGGTGTGCCTTCCGAACAGGGTTATTGTGGAAATGACGGGATCGAAGCCCGATGTGGACGGCGTTTCGAGATAGCGGGGATGACGTGCATTACGATTTACGACGTTACGGCCGGGGTGCGGGAACCTTAATTCCCGAACTGGGGAGATAAACATGTCGAACGGCTCCGCGCAGGAGGCCGGGGAGCGGATCTCCGGCAAGATCAGGAGCTCTGAGGGCAACAGGCGGATATTCTATGGGGCGTTTCTCGCGGCCCTTGCCATCTTCCTCGCCATTGCCGAGTCCGTAATACCGAAGCCCCTTCCGTGGATGCGCATAGGGCTCGCCAATGCGATTACGCTCTATGCGTTCACCGTTCTCAAGCCGCGTGAGGTCATGCTTCTCGTTCTTTCGAGGATCATCGCGTCCTCGCTCATGCTCGGGACCTTCCTGTCGTTCACCTTCCTGCTCAGCCTCACGGGCGGGATCGTCTCGTTTTTTGTAATGTACCTGTTCTATGTTCTCCGGGGGCGGTGGCTCGGAATCGTCGGCATCAGCATACTCGGGGCCGTTTCCAGCAACGCGGCCCAGCTTGCGGTCGTCAACGGTCTGTTTGTGAACAGCAGGCTCTCCTACGCCCTTTTCCCCTTTCTTTTTTTATTTGCGCTGGCCGGAGGGACGATCAGCGGGCTTGCCGCCTGTTTCCTCATCGACAATATATGAGGATTGCGGCTTCCGATTAAACAGGGGGAATTTTTATGAAGAAGGAAGCGCGCTACTACACGCAAAAAGAGGACGGCGGGATTCGCGGCGGGGTGCGCTGCGGCCTCTGCCCTCACCGCTGCGTAATAGCGAAGGACAAAACGGGTATATGCGGTGTTCGGGTGAACCGGGAGGGAACGCTGTACACGAACATATACGGCGAGGTCTCTTCGATCGCCATGGATCCCATTGAAAAGAAGCCCCTCTATCACTTCTATCCCGGTGCATCCATACTTTCCATAGGCACGGTGGGCTGCTCGTTCAAATGTCAATTCTGCCAGAATTATGGTATTTCCCAGGATCCGGCCCATCCCACGGACTATTACCCGCCCGAAGAGATGGTACGGCTGGCCGCGGGCGGGGATTCGATCGGCATCGCCTACACGTACAGCGAGCCCCTCATCTGGTTCGAGTACGTGCTCGACTGCTGCAAACTCGCGCGGGAGCAGGGTCTGAAGAACGTGTTCGTGACGAACGGATACGTAAATCCCGAACCCCTGGCAGAGCTCCTGGGCTATGCGGACGCGTTCAACATCGACCTCAAGTCGATGAGCGGCGATTTCTATAAAACGATCGTCGGAGGCAGGCTCGATCCAGTGATGCGGACGATACGCGCCGTTTCCGAAAAAGAGGGCGTGACGCTCGAGGTGACCACCCTCATCATACCCGGTTACAATGACTCCGACGAGGAGATGGAGGAAATCGCGGAATTTCTTTCCTCTCTCGGCCGCCCGGTTCCTTATCACCTGTCCGCCTATTACCCCATGTATAAGTTCACGGCCCCTCCAACGCCCGTGGAAACGCTCGAGCGGCTGCAGAGAATTGCAGAAAAGAAGCTGGACTACGTATACCTCGGCAACGTCAGGACCGATGCGAACACCTCCTGCCCGAGCTGCGGGGCCGTGCTGGTGGAACGGCGGGGTTATGGGGTCCGAAGGGTGAATCTGGGGAATGGGCGGTGTGACAAGTGCGGAGAACCGGTACCCATTCGGGGATAGGCCCTTTTTCCTTGACTCGCGCGTACGCTGAACATACATTAAAAACCAGCGGCGCGGGGTGGAGCAGTTGGTAGCTCGTTGGGCTCATAACCCAAAGGTCGCAGGTTCAAATCCTGCCCCCGCTAACGTAAATGGATCCCCGCTCTCATTGGGCGGGGATTTCTTATTTTTATTACCAATTTCTGCAATTCTTATATCCGCACTCTCAAGCCTCTCTTCCTCGCCTTTTTTTCCACTTGCGGGCCATGCGGTGCATGGATTCCTCGGTCGTGTAATCGGCCAGCTTATCGATAGACACCCACGCCAGGTCGCGGGATTCTGAGCTCACCGTGTAATTCTCCGACTCCGAGGTCCTGAAAAGGAACCGAACGTCGTAGTGCAGGTGCGCGGGCTCCCTGTCCGCAGCCGGAATTGTGTGTATGTCGATGTCGAATATATGTTCTGAGAGCGGTTTCAGACCTGCCAGTCCCGATTCCTCCTCCGCCTCCCGCAGGGCCGTGTTCAGAACATCGGGTTCGCCGTCCGTGTGACCGCCGAGCTGCAGCCACCGGTTCATCTTCCGGTGATGGGTGAGCAGGACCCGGGTCCCGCTCCGGTCGACCACCCAGGCCGAACCGGTTATATGGCCGGTCAATAAAGAGCGTTGAAAGCAGTCCGCGTTGTTTTCTATGAACTCGATGAAACGGTCGGCCAGATCCTTCTCCTCCGGGTAATCATCCCTGTAGCGATCGAGGAGCGCGATTAATTTATTCCTGTGCATTTTTCATGAATCCTCCGTGGAGAGCCGGCTTGGTCTCGTTAAGTAATTATTTTTTCCCGAAGTTGCGAATATGCAGCTCCTTCATTTTCTCGTGCTTTGTTAAAAGAAAAACACTATCTCTTCACTCTGTCAAGATTCTCTATTCATAGTGATCCGAAATGATTATTTTCCCGAAGAAAAGGGGGTATGAAAGAATAAAAAATAAAATAATTATTAATTGATTATAATTATTTATTGTTATATAATTTTTTTAGGGGAACACAATGAAAAAATACGTTATAAATCATCTGAAAAACTGCTACCTCTTCCAGGGTATCGATGAGAAGAACCTTGAAGAGCTTGCGAAGTACTTTCGAACCGTGCGTTTCCCGCAGGACGCGGTTATCTGCAAGGAGGGGGACCTCGGAAACACGGTATACGTAATAACCGAGGGGGAGGTCGTGGTTCAGAAGGAGCTCGGCCTGCTTCAGCGCGAGCTCAGCAGACTGCAGCCCGGAGAGGCGTTCGGGGAAATGGCCCTGATCTCGGAGGGGCGACGGTCCGCCACGCTCAAGACGGTGAACGAGGTCGAATGCCTGGAGATGGGAGGTAAGGATTTTTCCAGGCTCCTGGACGAGAACACCCTTTTTGCGCGGCATATACTCTCGGTTTTAACGGAGCGGCTGCGTATGTCCGACGAATCCGCGACGCAGGACATACTGGGCGCTTACCGGGCGCTCGTCTTCTCCCTTGCAAAGCTCGCCGAGTCCCGGGACCCTGAAACCGGTGCCCACCTGAACCGGGTGCGCGATTACTCCGTTCTGCTCGCGGAGCTCCTCTTGAAACACCCCCGGTACAGAGAACAGATCTCCTCATCATTTATCGAGAGCATCTTTTTCGTGTCCCCGCTGCACGATATAGGCAAGGTGGCGATTCCGGACGGCATTCTGCTGAAGCAGGGGAAGCTGACTGATCGTGAATACGGCGTCATGAAGACACACACAACAGCGGGGGCCGAGACGATAAGGACCGTTACCGATGCCTGCTCCCTGATAGCTTTCCGGATGGCCTACAACATCGTGCTTCACCATCACGAACGGTACGACGGCAGGGGGTATCCAGAAGGGCTGCAGGGAGACGATATTCCCCTGGAAGCCCGCATCATGGCGCTCGCCGACGTTTACGACGCCCTGCTGTCCAGGCGTCCGTACAAGAAGGCTTTGAGTTACGGTGAAACGGCGGATATTATTCGGGAAAGCGCGGGAGCACATTTCGATCCCGATATGGCCGGAGTCATGCTCGAAAACATCGAGGCCTTCGAGGGTATACACGGGCGGTACCTGGAAGGCTGAAGCGGTTTTTTCCCATCCCGAGATGTCCCCATTGAGCCGCCTTTATTGAGAAAAACGAGGAATATAAAGATATTTCTGTAGAAACTCCGGTCCCTCTCAAGGACGGGTTTCATGAAAAAACGAGAGGAAAAATTTCGCTCGAAAAAGAAAGGTATTTCTGAAATCTCATCTTTTCGGGATTCATTGAGGGATGATGATGAGGGGCCCTTGTTATGTAAAAACTGCGGCAGGTCCATCTCGGCAAACGATTGGATGGATTACGGCGGACTGTGCAAACGTTGCCGCGGAATGCACATGCAGCCCGGTTTCCCGGCGCCCTGATACGTTTCCGATCCTTCCTTCCGTTATAAACAAGCCGATCTCTTGAATAATGCTCTTTCCAGTGTTATTCTTGTTTTCGATATCCCCGCTCAACCTGACTTCTGAGCTGGATACGGTCCACGGTATATTACAAGAAAAAAAACGGGACGGTAAAAATGGGCGATGTGAATCTGTTGGAAACCGATATGACGAAAGACATCTTCCTGCAATTCATGCCTGAATGGAAGGACTGTGGGGAAATAAATATTTCGGTTCTGAGCGGCGGGATAACGAACAAGCTCTACCGGGTTAAATCCGAAAAGGGGGACCTTGCTGTACGGATCTACGGAGATAAGACGGAACTGTTTATTAACCGTGATTACGAGGCTAAAGCCATGGAGCGTGCCGCTTCGATCGGCATATCTCCCAAGCTGGTGAAGTACCTTCCGGAGAACAACATCACTATCATCGAGTACATCACCTATAATTACACGCTCAAGAATCCCGATTTCCTGAGAGAGAAGCTGCGTGAAAAGATCGTGGATCCTATCAGGAGGCTGCATCGCAGCGCGATACGGCTTCCAAAACTTTTCAATCCCTACCATGAAATTTGCAAAATGGACGAAATACTCAAGGGCCTGGGAGCTGCCTACCCTGAGTTCGATTTCGAAACCACTATTAAAAAACTCGATAAGCTGTACGTAAAGCTGGATATTTCCGAGACCGATTTTTCACCCTGTCACAACGACCTGCTCGCCGAGAATTTCATACTCGTGAAGGAGGGGTACGAGCATCTCTACCCCGAGCCGCTGTATCTCATCGACTGGGAATACGCGGGTATGGCTCCGCCCCACTACGACGTCGCGGACATGTTCCAGGAGATCCTGGTGGACCGTGAAACTGAAAAGAGCTTTGTGTATCACTACTGCGAGGGAATGGAATACGAAAAGAATCTCTATCTCGTGGATATGTTCAAGCCCTTTCCTGACATATACTGGTCACTCTGGAGCTTTATACAGCAGAACATCTCGACCATCGAGTTCGATTTTTATAATTATGGAAAAACGAAATACGAGAATGCGCAGGAGAATATGAAACGCCTGAAGGGCGACTACGGCATCGCTTTATAACGGGATCGTGCCGTTTATTTTTTTATCAACCGTAAAATGGGTGAACGTCGAGGTATTACTCTATGCCCGGGGGCAGTTATTAAACAGGGTATTTATATTTATTTCGTATCCTGGGGATACATTTATGTAATTGTAAAACT
>CAYWUT010000084.1:0-14777 GCA_964460545.1 uncultured Spirochaetota bacterium | reverse complement strand
ATGTGGGGCCGGGTGATGACCATTGTAGGACTTATACCCCCGATTGAGTGGCTTGACCCCTTCCTTATGAGTCATGCAAAGAGTTCACCCTCTCAAGGGGGGTTATCCCCTAGAGAGGGTTTACCACTACAAGGGGTTGACTCATTTTCTTATTCCCAGTACTCGTAGGGATTGTTCCACACATAGGGATGCATGAGGAATTGATGTCTTCCGGACGTTATGCGCTCCGGTTCAATGATCCATCGCGGCCTGCTGTTGTCGCTGAGGTAGTGTAGATACTGTTTTATAACGGTATTATAGGTGTCGAAACGGTACAACCCGCTGCTCAGAAGGGTTCTCTGATCGAGGATTTTTGTATTGTTTATTACATAATTAATGGGTATCGGGCTTCCGTGCGCTGCATAGGCATATACCTCCCCGGCGGTCTGTAATCGCCACCTTTCGTTGTATGCCTTCAGCAGCCGCATTATATCAGTGTTTATCTCATGGATGCCGAGTACGTCTTCACCTGTTACCTCGATCTCAATACCGTCATCGTACTGTATAATCTGGTAAGTTCCGTTTACCAATCCTTCCAGATCTTCGGCCGTCATATCCTTCCACCAGGGTTGCACGTCACTGACATACATATCCCAGGGAGAGATGTGCGGCTGCACGTCAATATCGCGATCATTTAAGAACTCAATTATGTCGAGGTAATCCCTTTCAATAACTTCATAATCAGGATAAACAGTTTCCGGAGGGAAGAGGAGCATCACGAAGTACGTGGCTACATTGTCGTGGAGCAGTTCTCTTTCAATCAGATAGGAGCAATAGGCGTAGTAGATGTCCCTGTGATGGACGTCGTGTCTTATTACCAGGAGTTTTTCCGGAAGTTCGTTCTTGTCAGATTCCCAATAGGTTCTGAAATCCCAGAACTCGTAACCCTGGTTTATAAAATAATTCAGGAACGCATGGTAGAGCGGGATGTTTCCAACGGCTTCAGAGAGCTCCATGTTCACGAGGGGATTGGTCTCATAAAACGATACGGTGAATATGAAATTATCCGAGCTCTCATTTGATTCGTTCACTGCATAAATGGAAATCGTTTCAGAACTATCAGGCGGACCTCCTTCCCGGTTAACCGTAGCCCCAAGCACCGTTTTATCTATATAACAATCTAGATAGGTTATATCTATTGGTTCGCAATTGGTATAGCTTATAAAACAACCCTTGATACATTCATCACTCGTGATATTTATTTGTACGGTATACGTTGTATGTTTAGGAACACTGACGGTATCCCCGCTTTCAATTGATTCTCCATTAAAGTAAATATGAATATGTGGTCTATAAAGGATACTCGTTCCATTACCGCATCCGATTAGAAATAAAACGGCACAGAGAAGAACCGCTGAAAAACACCCGGTTATATGTATTATTGATCTCATATACCGTTTTCTCATACAAAAAAAATAAGATTGAAAAAGTATTAAAATTTCGATAATCTGATTTATCTCTATAAATAATGATAGAGTAAATAATATAATATGTCTATAAATTTCCTTATTCTTTTTAATGTCAGTTGTATATAATTGAATTGGGTATCAAGTCGATTGACAGGGTGGAAGTCCCCTCATTCGGAGGTAAACCGCCTCATTCGAGGACAAGTTCCCTTTGTGACAGTTCCTTTAGGAACTGTCACCTTCGTCTTTTGACCACTTTACTTTTTATAAAATCCGTGTAAACTGCGATTAACACGAATAAAGGAGTTCAACATGAATCAGCTTCCCCATGATCTCGATTTCATGCACCGGTTCAACCTGCACAAGACCCTCGGGCTCCTGATAGAGGACGACGATTTAAGCTCCATCGCCCGTGTGTACGGCGTTAAGAAAAAAGAGCTGAAGGCGATCGACGAGGGGCTGAAGGCCGCGGTCACGGCGGGGGTCCGGGAGCTTGGGGCGGATTACAAGCGGGGGCCAGCGGAACCCGGTTTCACCATAGGCGCGATCGGCGACTCACTCACCTCGGACCGGCAGAGCTGGGCGAAGATTTTGATGGAGCTGTGGGAAAACGATCCCACCAGGAACATACTCGACCTCGCGGTCTCGGGTGACACGACCTACCATATCATCAACCGTTTCTACTCGACCGTGCTGAGCGAGACCTTCGACCGGGCGATCCTGATCCTGGGCACGAACGACTGCAGGGAGCTGGACGACGAGGCGCATATCTCGAACCTCAGCCTGGACGAGTACCGAAGGAACATGGAGTATTTCATAGACACGCTGAAGAAGAAGGGCAAGACGGTCGCGGTCGTGACCCTGCCCTACGTGGAGCTCGGCAGGTTCAGGGCGAAGTTCGTGGAGGACAACTGGGTTTACGACATGACGCGCATCGACAAGGCCAACGATATCATCCGGGATCTCGCGAAGAATAACGGGATCGGGCTCATCGATTTCGCCCTGGCCCTGAAGGATGCGAAGGATGACGTGTTTGCCCCGGACGGAATCCATCTCAGCGGGTACGCGCACAAGATACTCTGCGAGCTCGTGCTCAAGACGCTTCCCTAGGATTCAGCTCATTTGAATCGTCTATGACGAAGATGACCTTGCTGTAAAATTCTTCCCTCTTATAAACGCTGTTGAAGATGGATGCCCCTTCTGACAGTCGCGGGGTGTGGCTGATGAGGGGCGCGACTTGAAGCTCGCGGTCCATGTAGGCGAGCACGACCGACCAGTCGTCGCTCCCAGACGGCACGATTTTCGAGTTCCAGGTTCCCCTGAGAACGAGTTCGTTTCGAAGCACGTCCGTGAAATCCACGTCGTCCATGGTGAAGGTGCCGCTGAGGTTTCCGAGAAAGAGCACCTGGCCGAACCGAGCCGCCGATTTGACCGCCTGCAGATAGGTGAGCGGAAGCCCGCATGCCTCCACCGCGAGGTCAGCGCCTTCTCCGTCCGTCACAGCCCCGATCTCTTTCACGGGATCGACCCGCCCTGCGTTCACCACATCGAAGCCCATGGATGATGCAATCCGGAGCTTTCGCTCGTCGATGTCAATCACGACGACGCGCCTGCAACCCCGTATCCGCAGCCACTGGGCCGCCATGTTTCCAATGGGCCCTCCCCCGAAAACGACCGCGGTTTCACCGCCCTCCATCCGGAACTTCCTGACCCCGTGCAGGGCAACGGCGCAGGGCTCCGTCATGGCCGCGTGCACGATGTTTACATGACCGGGAAGGGGAAAAAGGTTCTCCTCGGGTACGGATACGTATTCGGCAAAACCGCCGTCCCTCCGGGAACCGTAGTAATCGTAGGACGAACACTGGGCGTAGTCGCCCGTGGAGCACGCGCGGCACTTCCTGCAGGGCAGAAGGGGGAACACCACGACCCGCTGTCCCGGTTCGTACCGCGATCCCTCGAAGGCTTCCTCAACGACGCCGGAAAACTCATGGCCCATGACGAGGGGATGGTGATAGGCCCCGTTCTCGAATGCCCGGTGCATGTCGGAGCCGCATATTCCGGCTGCCGCCGTTCGGATGAGGCAGGACCTCTCAGAGTACCTTTCGGGCATGTCCACGTCCCCGTATTCCAGCACACCGTTTTTCGCAAGTACCAGGGCTTTCATCTTTTCCTCCTCGCATTCGCCTTCTATGCTGAAAATAGGGAGGGTCGGAAAGGAATTCAACCATTAAGTGCTCGAACTTGCCCGGCAGCGGCTGTATATTGTCAACATCCGGCAACGGACGAATAATACAGGTGAACATACAGGGGAGAGAGGATGAAGGCTGCCGTACTTGAAGAACTGAACAGGATGACGGTAAAGGACATACCGAAACCCGTGTGCGGCCCGAGGGACGCACTGCTCAAGGTGGAATCATGCGCCGTCTGCGGTTCCGATATACGGATATTCCATTTCGGGAACGACCGCGTCAAGGTGCCCGCCGTAATCGGGCACGAGCTGGCGGGCGAGGTCGTCCAGGCCGGTGAAGAGGTGACACGGGTCAAAGTCGGCGACAGGGTGGCGCTCGGAGCCGACGTACCCTGCGGAAAGTGCTACTGGTGCCAGAACGGCATGGGTACGAACTGCGAGATTAATTATGCGGTCGGGTACCAGTTCGCCGGAGGATTCCAGGAGTACATGCTCCTGAACGAGACCATACTCTCATTCGGCCCGGTAACGAAGATACCGGACAGCCTGAGCTATGACGAGGCGGCGCTCGCCGAGCCGCTCGCATGCGCCGTGAACGGACTCGAGCTCGCCAATTTCGGGCTCGGAAAAAGCATCTGCGTCATCGGCCTCGGACCCATCGGGTGCATGATGCTCGAGCTGACAAAGGTGTTCGGCGCTTCCAGGGTATTTGCGGCACAGCGGTCCAAAAAAAGGCTGGAGATGGCAAGAAAGTTCCTGCCCTCGGCCCGTTTCATCGCGACAGAAGACGAGGACCTGGTCCGCGCGGTCATGGAGGAAACGGGGGGCGAGGGGGTCGACCTTGCGATCACGACCGCCGGTACGGTAAAGGCCCACGAGGACGCGATCAACATCGTACGTCACCGCGGTTACGTCAACCTCTTCGGAGGATTGAAGAACCAGCCGAAGCTGTGCATCGACTCCAACATCATCCATTACAAGGAATGTTTCGTCATGGGGAGCCACGGCTCCCTTCCCCATCAGCACGAGAAGGCCGTGCAGCTCATCGGACAGGGAAGGGTTCGGGCGAAGGATTACATCTCGGCCGTGTTCCCGCTTGACAGGATAAACGACGCGCTCGCATTCCACGAGTCGCGCGAGGGTCTCAAGGTGATCGTAAAACCCGGTTTGTAAAACCGGACCGGTTGCCGGGCTGGAGGCGCGACCCGGGTCTGGAGGATTATACCATGAAAAATATCAAGATATCGCCGTCCCTGATGTGCGCGAATTTCCTCGATCTGAAAAGTGATCTCGACATATTCAGGGAAGAGTCGATCGACTATCTCCACATAGACATCATGGACGGCCATTACGTGCCCAATTTCACGCTCGGCATCGATTTCTGCAGGGCCGTGCACGGGTACTCGGAAATCCCGCTCGACATTCACCTCATGATCGAAAACGCCGACAGGTACGCCGTTGATTTCGCGTCGTTCGACGGCGCGATTATCACCATCCACCCGGAGACCTGCAGCCATCCGATCCGAACGCTGCAGGAAATAAAGGCGCGCGGCGTCCGTGCGGGGGTCGCTGTCGACCCCGCCATGCCCATAGAGTCGATACGACATCTCGTACCCCTCCTCGACATGGTGTGCGTCATGACCGTCAATCCCGGTTACGCGGGCCAGGCCCTTGCGCCGGGCATGATCGGGAAGATCGCTGAGACCGCGGCTTTTCTCGAAAAAGCGGGGTTCGAGGGCGAGATCGAGGTGGACGGGAACGTGAGCTGGGAGAACATACCGCGCATGCTCGACGCGGGCGGGGAGGTCCTCGTTACGGGAACCTCGTCGATATTTGAAAAGTCGTCGGATTTAAGAACGAATATCATCCGTCTCAGAAAGATGCTCGGTGCACGGTAGGCCCGACGTTCAACCTTCCGGGAAGAACATGGAATCCGCGAAGACCTTTTGAAAGTCCGCGTTTATGGCGAGCTCGATATACTCGGTGTTCTCGGATATCCTGCTCGTCTCTTCCCTCAGCTCCCTGGCGAGCAGTACCATCCTGGCCCCGGCGCCGGCGGCGTTCCCGATGAATTTAATCTTCTCCTTGGGGACCTGCGGCAGAAGTCCCACCCGCATCGCCTGTTCGCGCCGTATGTAGTTGCCGAACGCACCCGCGAGAAGAATCTCATCGATATCCTCATCCTCGACTCCGAGCGTACTTTTCAGAAGCTGGTAACCGGCGAATATGGCGCCCTTGGCGAGCTGCATTTCCCGCACGTCCTTCTGGGTGAGGAGAATGTTGTCTCCGGTTTTCGATTCGTTTCCCGGGACGAGTATGAAGGAGGCGCCGTACTTCTCATGGTCAATGACGCGGGTGCGGAGAAACTCGGGAACGTCCGGAGGCAGGTCCTCACCTTTCAGGAGCCTGCCGTTCGCGGTGATAACGCCCGCCTTGAGGAGCTCCGCGACAGCGTCTATGAGCCCGGTCCCGCACAGGCCTATGGCAAGACCGTTTCCTATAGTCCCGATTTCCACTCCGTCTTCGTCTATCAGCACCTTTTCAACCGCGCCGTCGCTCGCCCGCATGCCGTAGTTGATGCGCGCGCCCTCGAAAGCGGGTCCGGCCGCGGTGGAGCAGGCGATGAGCCGGTTGCGGTTCCCCAGTACGAGCTCGCCGTTCGTACCGATGTCCAGGGCGAAGGAGAGTTTTTTCTTTTTATATATCTCTGAAGCGAGGATCACGGCGACCGTGTCCCCTCCCACGAACCCGGCGATGTTCGGCATGGACACGACCTTGCCGTAATTATTGATGGATACGCCCAGCTCGCGCGCCCGCACTTCAACGCTATCCCTGACGACTCCCACATAGGGATGGAGGGCGAGGTACTTGGGATTCAGTCTGAAAAAGAGGTGCGTCATCGTGGTGTTGCCCGTGGCCGTCACTTCATAGATGTACTTCTTCTCGATCCCGGCCTGGTCGGCGAGGTCCACGATGATATCGTTGACGCACGCGACGATTCGTTCGTTCAAGTCGTCGAGACCGTCCCGGTTTTCGATCGTGTACTGTATTCTCGAGATCACGTCGTCGCCGTAACTCGTCTGCGGGTTCGTCATGGAGGAGACGGCGAGCTGTTTTCCCGTGTTCAGGTCCAGAAGGTAGCCGACAACGGTGGTGGTCCCGATATCGAAAGCGACACCGTAATTCCTGTCCGTTTTGTCTCCCGTTTCTATGCCGATGATCTCGTCCCTGTTCAGCACGACGGTGGTTCCGAAATCGCCCTTTCGCAATTTTTCGGGAACGCGTCTCAGAACGTCGACCGGTATTCTCTTGCCGTCATTTTCCAGGGCGTCAAGGATCCGGTCGAGGTCGGAACGCTGGTCTTCGAGAGAGGGCTCGCCGACCTTCACGTACTGCTTCCTGACGTTGGGCGAGAGTTTCAGCGGTTTTTCGATTCCTTCCGTCAGTATCTTCTGCTCGAAGAGCCTGGACTGAAGGGGTATCTCAACGGTCATGTCGCTTGAGATTTTCGTTCTGCATGCGAGCACCGTTTTATTTTCAATTTCTTCCTTCGTCAAGTGCGCTTCAGATCCGGATTCCTCGTACTCGCCGCTGACGACCCTGACCTTGCAGCTCCCGCATACGCCTGCGCCGCCGCACTCGGCCTTGATGATGATCCCGGCCTCTCCCGTTGCCTCGTAGATGGTCGTTCCCGCCCGTACAAACACCGATTTTCCGTCCGGCTCAAAGGTAATCCTATACTTTTTTTCACTCATTACGCTTATCCCTTTCCTCTCCGGTTTTTACCGTATTCCCGTGGAAGTCGACGGGTATGTCGTTACCGCATTTCCTGGCCGCCTGTGATGTTGATCGCCTGCCCCGTCATGTAGGATGCGCCCTCCGAGATGAGAAAGAGGATGACCGAGGTAACGTCGTCATAGGTACAGCCGCGCTTCATAGGGACCTGGTCGATATACTTCCGCCTCACCTCTTCCTCGGTTATTCCCCATTTCCGGGCGTACTGCGTATAGAGGCTGTTAACCCAGAGCGGGGAGTCGAGCAGGTTGCCCGGGCAAACGGCGTTCACCCGAACGTTGTATTCGGCGAGGTCGAGTGCGATGCTCTGCGTCAGGCCGATACCGGCGAATTTCGAGGACGAATACGCGGAGTTCTTGTAGCTTCCCTTTTTCCCCGATTTGGAATTGATCTGAATGATGATCCCGCTCCGCTGTTTCTTCATGACCCGGGCGACCTCACGGGCACTGAGGAAGTACCCGATGAGGTTGACCTCCATTATTTTTCTGAAATCGTCGAGCGGAAAATCGGTCAGCTCGTATGAAGCGACTATTCCGGCGTTGCTCACCAGTATGTCGAGCCCGCCGAGCTTCCTAACCGTCTCCTCGACCATGTATTTCACCTGATTTTCATCGGTAACGTCGACACCCAGGCCGATTGCATCGACGTTTTTATCTTTTCGCAGCCGTGCCGCGACCTCTTCCGCTTTTTCACAGTTGACGTCCACGACCGCCGTGTCGATCCCGTTTTCGGCCAGCCGCAGACAGATGGCCTCGCCGAGGCCACGGGCTCCTCCGGTTACGATGGCCTTCCTTTTTGTCGGCATATATCCCCCTATGAAATATTCGTCAATTCGTTGAGGAGCTCCTGTTCCGCCTCTCTCGTCCATCCGCCGTCCTTGGAGAGGAGGGCGGCGACCTTCGGCAATTTTTCCCCCAGTTCATCCAGCGGGGTGAGATCGAGGTTGTCGATGTGAGGATATACGACGATCTTGCCGGGGAAGCTGCCCGTGCGGACCGCGTCGATGCCCCTCCACACGTCGTTCATTCCGGATATACCCGCGACGGCGTTGTTGGTTTTGAGCTGTCCCTTCTCGTTTTTCCTCAACGTGTATTCCATGTCCGCGATCGTGGACCCGCTCGAACCGATGTACCGTGCCGCCTTGCTCACAACGTCCTTGATGTTCAGGTTGGCGATAGTCCCCTTTGAAACGCCCGCGAAGATGTTGAGCACGCACCTGTCGCCCAGGTAGGTCGAGGCCTCCTCTATGACGGCCGGTATGGCCGCAAGGCAGACAACGTAGTCGTAGAGCCCGCCTCCGTTCAAGCCGAGGATTTCCTTCCTGTACTTGTCCGGGTCGTCAAAGCCCTTCGGATTGAAGACCCGGTAGGTTATGCCCTTTTCCTTGGCGAGGGGCCCGAATTTACGCTTGAGCGTCTCCACGCGCTTGTCGTCTATGTCAGTCGCGACAACGAGCTTCGGGGGATTCTCCTGCTCCATGGCGAGCTGTATATGCATCTGACCCATGGGCCCGCCCGCTCCGAACATGAGCACACTCTCTCCCGTGATGTGGTAATCAGCGTTCTCCGTGTAGGGAACCGCGACATCCGTTCCCGTGCTTCCGATGATTCCTATTACATCGTAGTGAATCTTCCCCGCGTCGACCGGAACAGTCTGTTCCTTATCCGTGGATGCCATGTAGTTCAGGACCCCGTTCGCGTTCAGGGAATCCGCGGCGGCCGCCACGGTCTCGTTGTCCAGGTCGCCGAGCAGTACGATGTCGTCGAAGCCCCGGCCTTCGGTATACTTACCTGCCAGCCCGCGAATATCGTTTCCGCTCTCCTCTTTGATGGCCGGACCCCGGCCCTGCAGAGTATCCTGCACCTTTTTCATCGTTCCGGAACCGAGTCCCGTGACCACGACGGTTCCCGGTGTTCCTCCCTTGAAGAGGCCTGAGAAATCCCAGTCCTTCTCGTCCCTGCCCGTGCCCGCGATGAGAAGCACGCCGCCCTCTTTGATGCTCTTCCGGTGTTCAATACGGTAGGCGGCGACCACGCAGGCCCACGGCTCTATGAGGGCAAGCTCGCTGTAGCCCATGTCATCGTTTTCAAGGGGTATGAGATAGCTTCCCTCGTCGCCGTCCAGCACTTCCTTTGTAATAATACAGTACTGGGAGAGGCCGCCGGGCAGCACATAACCCCAACCGATCTTGGCTCCCTTGTACTTTACGTCCGCCTGGATGATGTACCGGTCGCCCCGCTTGTACCGGTCAGCCCGGTTCTTTCCGGCCTTTATAACGGTGAGTGCGACCTCGTGGCCCGGAATGGTCGGTTCCTTTTTCATATCGCGTCCCGCTATACGCGGATGGTTTTCTCCGAACTTTATGATTTTCGTATCCGAAAAGCAGAGGCCCACCGCGTCGTTTCGAACAAGAAGCTCGTCGTCGCCGGGTTCCTCAATGGGAAGGGTCGTACTCTTTTTGTCATCACCGAAGTTATCCATGCCCTGGCCGTAAATCCTCCACGCTGACGATGTTTTCGGCATTGTGTAATCCAGGCTCTTATACTTTTCGAACTTGTCCATGGTATTCTCCTGTTATAGGGTCTTTATGCAGTTGGAACGGCGAAACCGTCTCTTCATTAATAATATAACGATACTCTATTCCACCGTAAAATATTCAATCGCTTCACACCGCGTCCGTTTATAGTTATTATTTACACGGAGCCCGTTATTACCCGTCCGGGCGGCGGTCCGGCGGATATAACACTTTTTACTTGCTATTGGTTTTAAAGGTAGCTACACTAAAGCTGTGTAAAGGCGCCGTACGGGATACAGCCGGGACGTGCGTCCTTTCTGTACCGACTGTCACGTACACCGGTACGTTCAACTTAACGGAGGGTTGAATATGCTCGGAGGAATTGGTATACAGGAGATTGTCATTATTTTGATCGTTGGGCTGCTCGTGTTCGGTGCTGCGAGGCTTCCCAAGATAGCCCGTTCGCTCGGCCAGGGAATAAAGGAGTTCAAGAAAACCGTTAAGGGCCTTGAAGACGATGATGAGGATGAGGACAGAAACAAGATGAGATACGTCCAGAACGGTTACGGCCCCTACCCGCAGGGTCCCCACCCACAGCAGGGGCCACAGCCAGGATATGGACCGCAGCCCGGCTACGGTCAGCAGCCCGGAGGCCCGCAGCCCGGAGGCCCGCAGGTTCACAATCCCAATGTAGGCCAGACCGGACAGAACCCGGCTTCACCCGGTCCGGGTACGGAAGGGTGGACACAGGGGCCCCAGCCCCAGCAGGGACCCCAGCCCCAGCAGGAGAAACCGGGCCAGGACCAGAACGCCTGAAGGCTGGAAGTAATCGACCGGGGATGTCCCCGGGTAATCCGGACCCCGGCATGAACGGAGATATCAGCTTTTCAGCAGGCGGGTGAGTACATCATATATTCGAGCGGCACGCTTTTTTCCGATTCCCGGGAGCGACTCGATCGCTTCGAGGGAAGTAATCCCTGAAACTACCGCGGTGAGCACGGCGTCCGCCGTCTTTTCCCCCACTCCTTCAATCTCCTCGAGCCTCGAACGCAGCGCTTCTCTCCTTCGCAGGGTGAAATGGTAGGTGTTGGCGAATCGATGCGCCTCGTCCCGTATCGCCATGAGAAGGCGAAGCGCGTCGTTTCGTTTCTGAAGCCGCAGGCGCCCGCCGCCCGGGAGGTGGATCTCCTCGTGTTTCTTCGCAAGCCCCGCGAGGGCCACCTCCCGCAGTCCCAGTTCGTCCAGCACTTTCCGAACTCCCCTGACCTGTTCCGCGCCTCCGTCCACGAGCACGAGGCCGGGCAGCGTGCTTTTTTCGTTTAACACACGCTGATACCTGCGTGCCGCCGCTTCCTTCAGCATCTCGATGTCATTCTGCCCCCCGGAGTAGCGTATGCGGAACCTTCGGTATCCGCTCTTGTCGGGCATGCCGTCTGTGAAGCTCACGAGTGAAGCCACCGAGTAATGTCCCTCCATGGTCGCCACGTCGAAGGCTTCGATACGTCTCGGCACGGATTTCAGGGAGAGCGCCTTTTGCAGGTCAGCCAGGGCGGTTTCAGGGTCCGGGAGCCGGACCGTTTCGCTCAGTTTATGCGAGGCGTTCTTTGAAGCGAGATGCACGAGCCTGCTTTTCGTTCCCCGCTTGGGGGTCCTGATCCTTATGGTCTTTCCAAGCGCGTTCTTCAGGTACGCTTCAAGAGCTTGCCTTCCCTCGATATCGACGGGAAAATAGACCGTATCAGGAAAATCGCTGTATGTGTCGTAAGCCTGAATGAGGTACTTCGTAAAGATCTCTCTATCCGATGAGTCGCCCGTCAGAGTGAAATCCCGCTTTCCCGTTATGGAGCCCTTTCTCTTAACGAGCACGGTAAGGACATGGATGGATTCACCGCGGCCAATCCCGACGAAATCCTCGTTTGCGTTGTCGGGCGTCGTGATTTTCTGTTCCGACTGAAGGTGAACCAGAGCCCTGTACCGTTCGCGCAGCACGATCGCGCGTTCAAAGTTCTTTTGTTCCGAGGCCTCCTTCATCTCCTCCTTTACGTGGTTGAGGAGCTGATCGCTCCTGCCCTTTAAAAAGAGGACTACCTGATCCACGATATCCGCATACCCGTCACGGTCGATTTTCCCGCAACACGGGCCCGCGCATTTTCCTATGTGGAAGTTCAGACAGGGAGTGGAGCGGCTCACCCGGTCGAGGTTTATTCCGCACCGTCTGATCGGAAAGATTTCCGTTATGGTCTTTATGGTTCTGTTTACGTGTTTTACGCTCGTATAGGGGCCGAAGTAGAGGGCCGAATCGTTGCGCCGTCTTCGCACCTTGACGATGCTGGGAAAGGTCTCGCGGGTGATTTTGATATAGGGATAATTCTCGTTTTCCTTGAGCTCGATATTGAATTTCGGCTTGTGCTTTTTGATGAGATTGTTTTCGAGAATGAGCGCTTCGACCTCGTTGTCGGTGAGTATGGTTTCCACCCTGTCGATCCTGCCGACAAGAGTTTCGGTTTTCGCTCCGGCGTATCGAACGTGGAAGTAGGAGGACACGCGCTTCTTGAGGTTTTTCGCCTTTCCGATATAGAGGATCTCTCCGTCCCGGTCTTTCATGATATAGATTCCGGGCCGTTGAGGAATACCTGCCAGCATCGCGGTTTTATTCATACGTCTCTCACACCGTCAGCCGCAGTCCGGATGATGGAGGACATTCGGCTTGACTATACAACGTGAAGGTTATACCTTAGCCATGCAAAAAAATAGGCACGTAAAATTTCAGAAAAACACGTGCCGCATGGTTTTACCTTAATTTATCAATACTCGAGAGGCCATGGAAGAATTAAAGGTCAGAGCCTTTATGGGCCATCGACTTTTGTGAATTGCAGTACATTAACTGATAAGACAATATACGAGGAGGGAGTCCTTGGCAGTACACAAATCGGCAAAAAAGAGCGTGCGTCAGGACCGCGAAAAGCGGTTAAAAAACAGGTCCTGGAAATCAAAGATCAAAACCGCTGGAACAAAGATCGAAGCCGCACTTGATAAAAATGACGGTGAGGCGCTCGATTCCCTCTACAGAGAGTATGTTTCAATCGTAGACAGGGCCGTCTCTTCAGGGGTGATACATAAGAAACTGGCCGCGCGAAAGAAATCCAGGCTCGCGCAAAAGATAAAGAGTACGCAGGCCGCGAAGTAAGGTCGTTGAACACGAATCCCGTCGTGTTCTTTTCTTTTTTTAAGTACCCTTCCCCTATAACTGTAATAAAATAAGGGTTTTAACGATTTTCCCGTTGCTATTTGTTCATTTCCATGTATAATTTTCTGTCTAGCCGTGAAATAGGTGAGTGTACCGGGAGAAGAAACAGTACAGGTTTTTAAAAGGCTCACTCTGTGCGAAAAAGGAGGTTGCTTTGACGAAGGCACAGATTGTCGAGGAAATCTACGAACGCTTGGGTCTTACTAAAAAGGATATCGCTCGGGTAATAGATCTTTTTTTCGAGATAGTGAAGGACGGCTTGAAAAACGATGAGCACATCGAGCTGCGTGGTTTCGGAACATTTGAGGTGAAGACCCGGGAGGAACGCGAAGCCAGAAATCCGAAAACAGGCGACTCCGTGACCGTTCCAAAGAGAAAAGTACCCTATTTCAGACCTGGAAAAGAACTCAAATCAATCTCGAAAACGAAAGTCTCCTGATAAAAATAACTTCTTACATGCTCCGCCTTCAATCTTACATGCCAGTCCCTCGTTTTCCGGACAACGATGCACAAATGCAGGGCGGTATCCGCGGCAAATTTTTGTGGGTTTTCCTTTCGCTGCTCTCAGCGGTACTGCTCATACTGACCTTTCCCCTGCCGGGAATATCACCGTTTGCATGGGTGGCACTCGCGCCTCTCTACGCCGTTATTCGAACATCCTCGCTCAAGCGATCTCTGCTTGCGGCGCTCCTTACCGGTGTGCTGTTCAACATCATTTACCTCCTGTGGATGAAGGAGTACAAACATCCCGCAACGCTTTCCGGCGGCATTTTCGCGGAATTACTCTTTTTCGTTTTCTCTGCGCTGCTCATATGGGCCCTGGCCCGGAAGGCCGGCCGGTTGACGGCCCTTTATCTCGCGCTTGGATGGTTCGCGGTGGATTATTTGAAAACCGTCGGTTTCCTCGGTTTTCCCTGGGGAATACTGGGGTATTCACAGTATAAAAATCCTCTGCTCATACAGAACGCGAGCCTCTTTGGAGTATGGGGTATAAACTTTCTCCTGCTCTACGCGAACGCGGCACTGTCTTCAGTGCTGGTCCGTATAAACGGCCGCTTTTTAAGGACTCAGGGCGAGAGGTGGACGATTATCGTCGGCCACCTCTGTGCCGTTGTTCTTCTTTCGGCCGCGGCGCTGGTGTATGGCGCTTTCAAGCTCACCGAGGAGAAAAAAACGGAATTCACTACAACGAGGGTCGCCCTGATACAGGCCAACTTCGATCCCTGGAGTCCGGATCTGAAGGGTAATCTCTCCATGGAAATGGACCTGACGAACAGGGCGCTCCGGCAGGACCCCGACCTCGTGGTGTGGAGTGAATCGTCGGTCCCGCTGCTGTACAACTTTGCCCTCGAACGGAAGAACAAATACGCGCGGCGCATACATAAATACATTCTGCGGACCGGTAAGGCCTTCCTCTTCGGTACGCTGGAGTTTTCAGGATCATACGAGGACGGGGAGTATGACGGTGATTTTTACAATGTCGCGGTCTACTATAATGAGGGGAAACAGCAGGGAACGTACAGGAAGATGCATCTCGTACCTTTCGGCGAATGGTTCCCCTACAAGAGGCTCTTTCCGTTCGTGGTT
>CAYWUT010000083.1:0-14813 GCA_964460545.1 uncultured Spirochaetota bacterium | reverse complement strand
GCTCGTTAATGACGGCCTCGTTATCAGGAAAAACGGGGTGGGCACCTTCGTTTCTTCCAGCATTGACAACAAGCTCAAGTATTCGTTGCAGAACATAACAAGCCTTACCTATGAGTTCATAAAACGGGGAATAAAGCCGGGAACCAGGACCGTATCCAAGCGTGTTGTCGGGGTCACTGACGATATGGCTGAGAAGCTGATGCTGGGCAACGACAGGCGTGCCATAAGAATTAAGCGGGTACGTTACGGAAATGAAATTCCGCTCGTCATTGAGAGGAGTTACCTCTCATACAGGGAGTACAGGAGCATGCTTTCCATGGATATTCCTGACTCTCTCTACAAGCTGCTCATAGAGGAATTCAACGTTTCACTTGAACGCTCGCTCCAGACGCTCAGGGCTATCGACCTTCCGGATCCGGATGCAGAGCTCCTCGAGGTGGAATCGGGTTTTCCGGCGATGCTCCAGGAATCGCTTATTTACGACGACCGGGGAATAACGGTGGAGCTCCTCCACTCCTACTACAGGGGAGACAAGTTCGTATTCCAGGTCGAATCCGGCCAGTTCAGTCCCACCAATATACAGTAATCTGTATTTCCCGCGACAGGGGCTCCGTATTTATAGTGATAAGGAGCTTATTATTTATAAATATACATACTTATGCATAACGAGCCGGTTTCTTCCCCCTCAGATGGTTATTAAGACTAATTATATTAATAATTAGGGTTAGATATTTATCCGATAACCCTTGACAGTGCTATTTAAAATGAATATATATACATTTCCATGCTTTTGGAAGGAGAAGGTTATGTGCGGAATTGTCGGTGGAATTGATACAAGCGGTGGAATGCTCAGCGGCTCCGATTTCATACAGGCCATCGCGGTTCAGCATGAACGGGGAAACGGGCTCGGCGGCGGGTTCGCGGCGTACGGAATCTATCCCCAGTTTAAGCAGTACTATGCGCTTCACATCGCGTGCGACACGGAGAGCGCCGCCCAGGAGGCTGACGAGTTCATTCGTGCCCATCTCTATGTCAAGATAGCCGAGGACATGCCCACGAAGGACGTGAGCTCGATCGCGTGGCACCCCCTGCTGAAGCGGTATTTCACCTACCCCGGTCCGAGCAATGAGGACCTCAAGCTCTCCAATCTCGGGGTCAGGACCGTGCATGAGGGGGATATGCAGGATCGCTACATGAAGAAGTTCGTGTTCAATTTCAACAGGAGCGTACGGGGAGCATATGTGTATTCCTGCGGAAAAAACATGGGGGTTTTCAAGGGGGTCGGATATCCTGAAGACCTCGGAGAGTTTTTTCTCCTCGACAAGATGGATGCGTATCTGTGGATCGGGCACAGCAGGTTCCCGACCAACACGCAGAGCTGGTGGGGCGGGGCGCACCCGTTTTCGATCCTCGACTGGTCGGTCGTGCACAACGGCGAGATCACCTCATACGGTGTCAATCGCAATTATCTCGGTATGTTCGGTTATGACTGCTCCCTGAAAACCGATACCGAAGTGATCAGCTATCTCTTCGATCTTTTTATCAGGGAAAACGACATGTCCCTGGAGGATACCTGCACGATACTGTCTCCCCCGCTGTGGGAGGAGATAGATAAAGAGGAAAACCCCGAACAACGGGAACGGCTGACCTACCTGCGGCAGTATTTTTCTCAGGCTCTCCTCAACGGCCCCTTCGCGATACTCGTGGCCAATGGAAAAGAGATAATCGCAATGAACGATAATTTAAAGCTCAGGCCTCTCGTTTGTGCGGTGCACGGGAACAGGCACTATTTTTCAAGCGAGGAGTGCTCCTTCGAGGTGCTGTGCCCGGACAGGGAAAAAACCTGGATGCTTCCGGGAGGAAAGCCGGAAATCATCAGGATGGGGAAGGATATTAACAATGCAGCCTGACAATCTGTCCCGTAATGAAACGGAAAAGGAAACCGGACTCGACATGTCCCGGAACTGGAAGTGGCCCGTCAAGTACATGCCGGTCTTCGATTACGAACGGTGTTCCCGCTGCGGTCTCTGCGCTGAAGCGTGTACGTGGGGGGAGATCAGAATGATTCCCGAGCGCGTCGTGGACGGCCGGCCCGTGCTCAAGCCCGTGGCGAACCGGAGTTCGTGCGGCGCGTGTCACTATTGTGAACGCCAGTGCCCCGAGGAGGCGATAACGATCGTTGACATACCCTTCGTGTCCTCCCATCGATACTGGCGGGGAGATCAGAAGAACCTCTGGAGACAGGTGGACCCCGCTCATCCCGGACACGTTCTGCTTATCTCGACCGGTTCCGATTCGGAGCAGATGAGCTATTTCGACCGGCTCATGTTCGACGCGTGCCAGGTTACGAATCCGCCCATTGATCCCCTGCGTGAGCCGATGGAGCTGAGAACCTATCTCGGGCGCAGGGATTTCGAAGGCGGTCAGCGGCCGCCCCTCCTGCAGCTCAAAACACCGATCCTCTTTTCCGCCATGAGTTTCGGGTCCGTCAACCTGAGGGTGCAGATAGCCGCGGCGAACGCCGCCCGGAAGCTCGGGACCTACTGGAACACGGGCGAGGGCGGGCTTCACAAGGCATTGAACGAGTATTACGAACATACCATCGTGCAGGTGGCGTCCGGCAGGTTCGGTGTCAGCCCCAGGTTTTTCAAGAATTGTTCGGCGGTCGAGATCAAGATAGGTCAGGGGGCCAAGCCAGGAATAGGGGGGCATCTGCCCGGTGAAAAGGTAACCGACGCGATATCCAGGACCCGAATGATACCTACGGGTTCCGACGCACTCTCGCCGGCACCCCACCACGACATATACTCCATCGAGGACCTGCGCCAGCTCATTTTCGCTATCAAGGAGACGACGCAGTACCGGAAACCGGTTTCGGTCAAGGTTTCGGCGGTTCACAACATAGCACCCATTGTTTCGGGAATAGCCCGGGCAGGGGCGGATATTATCGCGATAGACGGTTTCAGGGGAGGGACCGGAGCCGCGCCGAGGAGGATACGGCAGTCCATGGGCATTCCCATAGAGCTTGCCATATCGGCCGCGGACCGGCGGCTTCGGGAAGAGAAAATCAGGAACCAGGTTTCCCTCATTGCTGCGGGGGGTATCCGTAATTCAGCGGACGTACTCAAGGCCATATGCCTGGGGGCTGATGCGGTTTACATCGGGACGGCCGTGCTCGTTGCCCTCGGCTGCGGGCTCTGCCAGCGCTGCTATGCAAGCAGATGCAGTTACGGTATTACGACCAACAGGCCGGATATTGCAAAACGTCTTGATGTCGGCCTGGCGACGGAGGCGCTCGTGAACCTTGTTCGGGCCTGGTCCGATGAGATAAAGGAGCTCATGGGCGGTATGGGCATAAATACGATAGGATCACTCGTGGGAAACAGGGAAAGGCTGAGGGGTATCAACCTGACCGTGAATGAAATGGATGCACTCGGCGTTCAGCAGGCCGGGCAGTAAGACGGAGGGAGCATGGAGAAGACGACAACGCCGCTCAGGATCAGCGTGGGCACCATACATTACCGGGAGCTGAGCGAGGCGATCAGAGAGCGTATAGACGGCGGGGTGCGCCGCTTCCGTCTGGAGAACGTCATAGGACAGCGGTATATCGGGGCCGGTCTCGGTCACGGCATCGAGATAGAGATATGGGGCGTACCCGGCCAGGACCTCGGCGTATTCAACGGGGGGGGCACCATAATCGTGCACGGCAATGCGCAGGACGGCGTCGGCAATACCATGAACGACGGACTCATCGTGGTGCACGGCAGCGTCGGCGATATCCCCGGTCACATGATACGTAACGGGAAGATATACATCAGGGGTTCCGCCGGATTCAGGGCCGGCATTATGATGAAGGAGTACGGTACCAAACATCCGGTCATGATCGTGGGCGAGACTATCGGCGATTATGTAGGGGAATACATGGCGGGCGGCACCATCATCGCTCTCGGGTACGGTCTCGGGAAAGACGCGTCTCCCGTAACCCGCCACGTGGCTTCGGGCATGTTCGGCGGTAAACTGTTCATAAGGGGACCCGTATCCGACAGCCAGCTCGGTATAGGCGCGGTCATGGAGGAGGCCGCTTCAGAGGATTTGGACGGAATAATGGACAACCTCCGGGAGTACGCGGGTATTTTCGGCCTCGATATGGATTTTATGCTCTCGGCTCCTTTTACAGTCATCAGGAGGGTGGGCGGAAGACCATACGGCAACCTCTATGTCCCGTCGAGCAAGGTGTCACGGGGCCTGCTCCCCGTTCACAGGAACAGCACGCCTCCCTGTGCGGCCGCTTGTCCCGTCGGGATTCCCAACCCCGTAATAATTAGGAAACTCAAGGAGGGTGAGATCGGGGACGCCTTCGATCTCCTGGACGACTATACGCCCTTCAGGTATGCATGCTGCGGCATGGTATGTCCCGGACTCTGCCGTGCTGCGTGTACGCGAGGCCTCCTGGACGAGCCCGTCAGGATAAACGAGATAGCGAAGATGTATCATCCCGAGGGTTCGGTGAAACGGGTCGAGGGGGATAAGGAAGAGACTGTTGCCGTCATCGGCGCCGGGCCCGCGGGCCTTTCAGCCGCCTGGCACCTGGCCCGGAGGGGATACGGGATCGAGGTTTTCGAACGGGAAAGCGACATAGGCGGTAAGCTCGTCCATTCCATCCCGGATGAGCGTCTTCCGAGGGAGGATGTGGAAAAGGATCTGGCCCGGATAAGGTCGCTCGGCATCGGTTTCAACACGGGAAAGGATGTCGATGAAGCGGCCTTCAGGAATATCAGGAAGAACCACAGCGCGGTTGTTATCGCGGTCGGTTCACAGAAGCCGCGCGCGATCGGTTTCAAGGGTGAGGAGAACGCCGTTTCATCCTTCGAGTTTCTCAGATCCGTGAAAACGCATGGAAGGTATGAAGGGGTCGAGAACAGCGACATCGTGGTCGCGGGCGCCGGTAACGTCGGCATGGACGCGGCATCGGAGTGTTTTCGACTCGGAGCCCGCTCCGTCACGGTGGTTGATATTCAGAAACCGGCCGCGAACGAACGGGAGTTCGAGCATGCTCTGAACGCGGGTGTACGTGTTCTGTACCCGAGGAGGATCGAACGGTACGAAGAGGGCAGGGTAGGCCTGCATAACGGAGAATCACTCAGTACCGATCTTCTCATCGTATCGATCGGGGAGATCCCCGTACTCGACTTTGCCGGGGAGGATATCCTGGCGGATCCCGAATCCTATGGGACGAACCTGGCCGGCGTATATATCGCGGGCGACGCGCGTTCGCCCGGCCTCGTAGCGCACTCCATTGGAGCGGGCAAGGATGCGGCCCTGCAGGTCCACCGGGACCTGCGACACATACCGCTTAAGGGAGAAGCCGCGGTTCAGCCCTTCGACCGAAGAAAGGTCAACCTCGTGTACTTCTGCGAGAGCGACGGGGTCTACGGCGCGCTCGACGATTGCATCTCCTGCGGGACCTGTATTCAATGCGACATCTGCGTGGATAATTGTCCCCGGGGGGCGGTGGAACGTATAGGCGAAAACTTCAGAATCGATGAGGACCTCTGTACGGGCTGTGGTGTATGCGCCTCAGTCTGTCCGCGGGGGGCCATAATCATGGAAGAGAAGAGTAAGAAAGGAGAATTGTCTGAATAAGCGACTCCGTCAGGAACTCATCCGTTCGCTCATCAGGAAGGGCAAAGTCAGGAGCCAGGAAGAGCTGAGGGAAAAGCTCGTGGAGGAGGGTATCGACGTAACCCAGGCGACCCTCTCCAGGGACCTCAAAATACTGGGCGCACTGAGAAGATACGATCCCGAGCGGGGATACTGTTATTCGCTGCATGAGGCAAGATCCGCGGAACCACAGTCCATAAGGCACAACCTGAGCGAGGCGGTTATCGGAATCGAGTTCTCAGGAAATCTCGCGGTGGTCAAGACGCGGCTGGGATACGCCACGGGTGTCGCCTTTGAAATCGACAGGCTCTCGCTGCCCGAGGTCATAGGTACGGTCGGTGGCGACGATACCCTCCTCGTGATTCTCAGGGAAGACGCGAGCAGGGAACCCATACTCCGCGCCCTCACATGAGGCCTCACCTGACCATGGTTCATCCCGCCCGAGGGGCTTTCAGCCGCGCCGATTTTTCAGAGCGTCACTTACCTTCCTGACCTTGTTCTCGGGTGTCGAAGCGCCGCTGATGATACCGATCCTCTCCCCGGACCAGCCGGGATTTATTTCCTTCTCACTCTCTATATGTACGGCGTTTACGATATTCCCCGCAATATGATAGAGCGTTTTCGTATTGCTGCTGTTCCTGCCGCCTACGACCACCATGAGGTCCACCTCTTCGGCCAGTTTCCTCGCCTCCTCCTGGCGGCGAATCGTTTCCTCGCAGAGCGTATTATAAATGAGGGTTTCCTTCGATCGCAGAGCGATCCGTTCCACGATTCGGCCGAACAGCTCGGGATTGAACGTGGTTTGAACGACCACGCCGCCCGGGTGGCGGATTTTATCCACGGGAACGTCATCAGGCTTTGCAATGATCATCCCTTCGGGCGCGATGGATGAGACCGCTCTGACCTCGGGATGCTCCGGGTCCCCGATAATGAAGATGCGGCGTCCCTCCTTTGAAAGTGTTCTTACAAGCGTGTGGGTGTTCTTTACCTTCGGACAGGTGAAGTCGTGTATGATCAGTTCGCGCGCCCTCGCCTCGGAGACTGCTTCTTCGGGCAGCCCGTGCGTCCGGATTATGAAGTGGCTGCCCCGGGGTATCCGGGAGATATCCTGAACAACGACCAGGCCGAGTTCCGTGAGTTTTTGCACAACCTCGGGATTGTGTATTATCTGTCCGAGGCAGTACGCCTTTCGTGTTCCGTCGAGGATGTCGGTTACCTTCCGGATAGCCCTTTTTACGCCGGAGCAGAATCCGATTGTCCGGCCAAGTATTATGTTCATGTCGATAATCCTGTCGTTATTTAAAGCCGTTCAGCGACTGCGCGTGAGGTTGAGGTGAAGGATCTCCCGCAGTACGGCTTTATGAATTTCGTCAACGGAAAGCCCGTGGATGACCCGCTCGGCCTCTTCAGTCAATTCATTCGTTTTCTCTTCCAGTTTCTGCTGTACGCCCAGCATTTTCACCGCTTCCCTGAGAACGGCGATCGACCGTCCGTCCGCATTCCTGAGGTCGAGAATATCCTTCACCTCCCGTCTCAGGTTCCGGTCACCCTTACCCGCTTTCAGAGCCTGGGTGAGGTAGAAACGGTACAGTGTCTGTTTTCCCTCTTCAAGGTCGGTCCCGACCGGCTTGCCGATACGCTCCTCAGTGCCGAAAAGCCCGATCTCGTCGTCCTTTATCTGGAATATAATTCCTATTACCTCTCCCAGCTTTTCGAGAAGATCCGTTTCGGGGGGTTCGATACCGGCCAGCAGCGCACCCGTGACAAGGGGAAGTGAAAAAGTATAGCGGGCGGTTTTGTAGCGGTAGAGCTCGAGGATCGTCTCCTCGGATACGGTGTCCGCACTTTCGGATATCCCGTTCGCATTGCTGCTGAGAAGGATGTCCTGCATCTGGGCGAGACCGACCTTCTGAAGCTCTTCGGACCAGAGGGAAAGAATTCGTGATTTGACCCGCTCATCGGCTTTGAGGGAGGCCATGACGGCGGTACCGATGTAGAAACAGATATCGCCCGCGCATATGCCCATGCTGAGGCCGAAGTGCTCGGGATCGACAACGTCCCTCGCATTGCCGAAATCGCCGTACTGCGCGAAAAGGGACTTTTCGCCCCTTCGCAAAAGGTCCCTGTCCATGATATCATCGTGTATGAGTAGCGCCGAGTGCAGAAT
Organism: uncultured Spirochaetota bacterium; assembly: GCA_964460545.1. Taxonomy (GTDB): domain Bacteria; phylum Spirochaetota; class B62-G9; order B62-G9; family DRHN01; genus CAYWUT01. The sequence continues at coordinate 6,985 of CAYWUT010000083.1, read as the reverse complement.
TTCAAGTGCGGCCCCCGCCTTGAACACAGCTCCGCTCATAAGAGCGGCTTTGTCCTTCCCGTTTTTAAACATGCCGTATCCGAAAACGGTCAAACACCCTCTGAACAGTTTTCCACCGGTCGAGAATTTCAGCAGCCGCTTAATGAGGTCCGCCCCCCCGCCTGGAAGCTCCCTGAAATACCCGCTCTTCGACTCGAGCACGGATATGATTTCAGACCTGACCTGATCCGCGTATTCCGAAAGTATCTTCGCCATTATTTTTTCCCGGTATGCCTCCTGAAAAGATACGCATGATCCTTATTTCCGTAAAAGAAAAACTCATCCATTCGGGCTTCCGTCCCCGGTGAAGGTCTTGAAGTCCAGCAGTGCGGAAATAAACCGCTCGTTTTCGTGGGGAGGATCGTAAAAATAGAAGAGATGGCTGGCGTGTGCGCTGTCCGAGGCGCCGAATCCCCTTACCCGGCCGTTGCACAGCGCATTCATCCTCGAGGCGAGCGGGCCTTCGATTCTGTCTTCCCTTCTGATGGGATAGGATTTCACAATTTTCATGGGCCGGGGCGCGATGTAGTCGATGTGCCATCTGTGCTTCTTTTTCAGCATCCCGTGCCTTTTTATCCTCCCGTCGAGTCCTCCCATTCCGGACCCGACATAGACGTAGTAGCCGGGCTCGAAGCCGATTTCCCCGAGCGCCCCCACGCGGATCCGGGATCTCTCTACGTTGTGAAGGACAATAACATAGCTTCCCCTGTCCTTCGCCCCGCGCGCGCGATCGAGCATGACGGGAACCTCCGTGACGTCAGAGGGGTCGACGGTAACGGGGTCGAGGAGACCCACTCGAAAGGCCCTGAAAACCACCTCCCCGGACGCTTCCGCGAGCATGGAGGCGAATACGGGGTCCGTGTGGAAATTGGGAATCAATCCGGTGGCTTCAGGTCCCGGGATGATAAAGATCATAACCGCCGTCATGCCTGACCGGGCGAGTGAACGGAGATGCTCAATATGCATGACGGCGCGAGCGCTCGGCGCGTCCGGGAAGAGGCCCGTGGAGCGGTGGACGAGCGTGCATGTCTTCACCTCGACTACCGCCTCGGCTTCGCCGATTTTTAAATAGTGGTCGAATCTGCTACGGCCCAGCTTCTTTTCGCTCTGCAGGGCCGCCTTTGGAATTTCACGGGACCCCGTAGCCCGTTCCGCAAGGAGCCGAAGCTCCGGAACATGTCCCAGCCGGATGAGCATGGACCCGACGCAGTTCATTGAAACCGTATCGATAAGAACGGGCGATCCCCCGAGGGAGGACGACACGGCGCGCCAGCGGAACCTTGCGGAATCGAAGGGGACCGCGTGGAACCGCGCGGTCCGGGTACAAAACTCCTCGAGACGGCCCGTATTCGGGAGGTAGGCCCTGAACGGTTCGCGGTCTTTCAGGATGAGGGTAAACCGGTTGGGCCTGCTGATGAATGTCCCCGAACGCCATACCGTCTTTCCCGGAGGCCGCTCAGAGACGAGAGGTGAATATTTCTTGATACTTGACTCAGGCATTCGCCTAAAATATGAGATGAAATATCGGTAAAATAAAGGTATTTTGTGGGTGACGTTTTGTTGGATCCCCGTTGAGAGGAGGAAACGTGGCGGGAAATACTTTCGGCCGGCTGTTCAGAGTCACGACGTTCGGGGAGAGTCACGGGAGAGGAGTGGGGGCCGTGGTGGACGGAGTTCCTCCCGGAATACCACTCCCCGTCGAATACATACAGCGTGAGCTTGACAGGCGGCGGCCGGGCCAGAGCGCGGTTACGAGCCGGAGGCGGGAACCGGATACGGTCCAGATACTGTCCGGTCTCTTCGAAGGGAAAACAACGGGGACTCCCCTTATGCTCTTCATTGCGAACGAGGAGTATCGATCGTCGGATTATGAAAACCTTAAGGATATATACCGTCCGGGCCACGCCGACTATACCTATGAAATGAAGTACGGGTTGAGGGACTGGCGCGGAAGCGGCCGCTCTTCCGGAAGGGAGACCGCCGCGCGTGTTGCGGCGGGTGCTGTTGCCGGGCGCATCCTCGAGCTGTCGGGTGTGGAGGTCGTGGGATACACACTGGAGATCGGCGGGGTGAGGGCCGAGGCCGTTCATCCTGTTCGGACGGAATCGGTGGAGAAAAACGCCGTGCGTTCGCCCGATGAAGAGCGGGCAAAGGAGATGATACGCAGGATCGAGGAAGCGAAGGCTGCGGGTGATTCTCTGGGAGGAATCGTGGAGGTCGTTGTACGCGGCGTCCCGGCGGGAGCGGGCGATCCCGTGTTCGATAAACTCGAGGCGCTCATGGCGCACGCCGTTATGTCGATCGGCGGAGTCCGTGGTTTCGAGATTGGAGCGGGTTTCGGATCGGCCCGGATGACGGGTTCGCATTTCAACGATTCATTTATCGTAGAAAAGGGGAATATACGTAGCGAGACGAACAATGCGGGCGGCGTTCTGGGCGGCATTGCAACCGGTGAAGATATTCTTTTCAGGGCCGCGGTTCGGCCTCCCGCCTCCATCGGGAAGGAACAGAAAACGGTCAACAGGAAAAAGGAATCCGCCGCGGTTCGCATCGGCGGCAGGCATGATCCGTGTATAGTACCGAGAATCGTGCCTGTTGTCGAAGCCATGGCACGCATCGTCCTGCTTGACTGTATGCTCGTTCAGAAAGCTCAAAAACCCGGAGGAATCGATACGGAAAGCGGATGACATAATCTTTAACTTATCCGAGATACAGGGGACGGATCAGAACTGCTCGAGAAACCGCAGGTCTCCGCTATGGAAGAGGCGAATATCCTCGACACCGTATCTGTTCATGACGAGCCTGTCCAGACCCATTCCGAAGGCAAAGCCCGAGTACTCCTCGGGATCGATGGTGCAGCGGCGAAGCACATTCGGATGCACCATTCCGCATCCCAGGAGCTCCGTCCATCCGGAGTTTTTACACGCCGAGCAGCCTTTTCCCCCGCAGATCAGGCAATTGATGTCCAGCTCGAAGCCCGGCTCAACAAAGGGGAAGTAACCGGGGCGGAGCCTGACGGTGACGTCCCTGTGGAAGAACGATCGAAGCATGGTCTTCATGACGGCTATGAGATTGGCGACCGATATCCCCCTGTCGACCATGAGTCCCTCAACCTGGTAGAAGGTATGTTCGTGAGAGGCGTCGGTTTCCTCGTGCCTGAATACCCGGCCGGGCGCGATCACCCTGATGGGGGGTGTGTGTTTTTCCATGGTCCTTATCTGCACGCATGAGGTGTGCGTGCGCAGGGGGCATTCAACGGTCGTCCATATCGTATCCTGCATGTCGCGTGCCGGGTGATTTTTCGGGATGTTGAGGGCTTCGAAATTATAGTAATCGGTTTCGACCTCCGGTCCCTGTGCAACGGTAAACCCCATCGATGTGAATATCGCCTCTATCTCCATACGCGTCTGTGTAATGGGATGGAGGTGGCCGTGTCTGACCGGAGCACCGGGTTCCGTTATATCGATACGTTCGGTCTCTTCGAGCCTGGTGAATATATCATCGGCAAGCCGGTTTTCCTTTTCTTTGAGGAGGTTTTCGATTTCGCCCCTGATCTCATTGGCGGCCCTGCCGATACGGGGCCTGACGTCCGGCGGAAGGGTTCCGAGCTGCTTCAGAACGGACATGATTTCGCTCTTTCTTCCGAGGTAGGCGACCCGCAGCTCCTCCACCTCTTTGAGCGATTCGGATTTTCCGATACGGGCTGCCGCCTCGCCGGAGACCGTTTCAAGTCTCTTGAGCACTTCCACGCGTATTCTCCCCTTCCTGAGGTGAAGATAAGCTACATAGAAACGGCTATGGGGTCAATTTTTTTGCCTGTGTCATTCGTCTTAAGAGCTGCGTCGTCAGCTTGACACGCTTTACGATACCGTCCCCCCTCCTGATATTATTGACCAGGATCTCACATCCGAGCTCGCACATCTCGGACAGTGGTGTCTTAACGGTGGTAAGCGGAGGATTATGAAAGGACGACCCGGCCGTGTCTCCGAACCCGATAACGGAGATGGTGTTCGGGACCGCGGTACCGCTTTCCCGTGCCGCGCTGATAACACCGTACGCGGTTCGGTCGTCCACGGTCAGGACGGCGCTGAAGGGAACGGATGATTCGAAAAACCTGTGAAAACCGTCGCGGCCGGCCTGTTCCCTGGCCGTGCCGGGCACAGGGCCGGAGGGGACGATAAGCTCGTCCCGGTACTGAATACCGTTCTCATCGTGGGCGAAGAGGTATCCCCTCTTGATTTCCTTTACGGACGCGAGCTGCAAATCCTCGATGAAGAGAATCTCCCTGTGGCCGAGCCTGATGAGCTCCTTTGTTGCCCTGTATCCGCCCTGAAAAAAGTCGATCTCCACGATGTTCACGTCCTCCCTTGCCGTTTCTCCTCCGAGAAGGACTATGTTCGATCCGGCGGATATAAGGCGTCCGAGCGATGTTTCATCCTGGACAGGGTCGAGGAGAAGCAGGCCGTCATACGCCTTTTCCCGCATTATGGAGAGGCAGTCGGACGGGGAGGCGGACTGGAGTATCTCCACGGAGAAGCCGGAACCGTTCAGTACATCATTAATAGTGACGAGTATCCCGGGAGCGATGACCATGTGATAGGGCCGGATACACAACCCTATCCTGCCGGTAACGCCTGTTTTCAGGCTCCTGGCCGCTGCGTGCGAGGCGTAGTGCAGCCGGTCAACGGCCTCCATAACCCTTCGAAAGGTTGCGTCCGTGTATTTTCCCTTCCCGTTCAGAACCCGCGATACCGTTGCAATGGAGACCCCGGCTTCGCCGGCCACGTCCCGTATGGTTGCCATAAGTACCCCCGTATGAGTTTAGTGGTAAGGATGCGGGCCGTCAAGGAAAACGTTTACCCGAAGTCGGCGAAAAATACATGAAAATAAGAGGTCTGAAAGGTGAACAGTCATTCGTCTCCGTTCTTTGCAGAAAATTTTATTAATCCGTTGACAAAAAACCGCGCGGATGGTATATATAGATGCCTAAGGCCCATTATTTTAAAAGAATGATGGGGAAAACGTTTACATATCAAAAGTGGAGGATACAATGGCACTTGTAACGCTGAAGGGTTTGAAAAAAATCTTCGAAGGCGGTGTTCAGGCGGTCAAGGAGTTCAGCCTTGAAATCAAAGACAAGGAGTTTGTCGTTCTTGTCGGTCCGTCCGGCTGCGGAAAATCCACGACGCTGCGGTGTATTGCGGGGCTCGAGGAGATAACCGAGGGTGAAATATATATCGGTGACAGACTGGTAAATGATATTCCTCCGAAAGACCGGGATATTGCCATGGTATTTCAGAATTACGCTCTCTATCCCCATATGAACGTCTACAAGAACCTCTCGTTCGGTCTTGAGCTGAGGAAAATGAAAAAGGAAGAGATCGACCAGCGTGTTCACGAGGCCGCGCAGATTCTCGATATCGAGCACCTGCTCGATAGAAAACCGAAGGCACTCTCAGGCGGCCAGCGCCAGAGGGTTGCGGTGGGAAGGGCGATTGTCAGGAAACCGGCCGTTTTTCTCTTCGACGAACCCCTTTCGAACCTCGACGCGAAGCTCAGGGTCCAGATGCGCACGGAGATCGCCAAACTTCATCAAAACCTTCAGGCAACGATGATATACGTAACGCATGACCAGGTTGAGGCAATGACCATGGGAAGCAGGATCGTGGTAATGAAGGACGGGCTTACCCAGCAGGTATCCGATCCGCTCACCCTCTACGATAACCCGGTCAACAAGTTCGTCGCCGGTTTCATCGGGAGCCCGCCCATGAACTTCATCGACGCGGACCTCGTAAAGGAGGGGGCGGGGTATTTCGTAAAAACGGACGCCTTCAAGGTCGTAATGCCGAAAGAGTTTGAAAAAAAGATCGCTTCCTACGCGGGTAAGAAGGTGACTTTCGGATTCAGGCCCGAGGACCTTATCGACGAGTCCATCGTCAAGGAGAAGGAAGGAAAGCTTATCTCCGCCAAGGTCGAGGTCATAGAGCCTCTCGGATCCGAAATCTACCTCTACCTGAGTTCAGGGAGCGACAGCTTTGTCGTGCGGGTGCCCCATCAGTACCGTACTGAGATCGGAGCACAGGTGGGATTCGTCGTGGACACGACCAAATGCCATCTCTTCGATATAGAGACTGAAGAGGCCATAATCTAAGCGGAACGAACCGGGACGGCGGGGCTTAACCGATCTTCCGACCGTCCACATGTGTGGGAGAGGCATCTTGTGTGAGATGCCTCTCTTTTTTTTACCCCTCGCTGCATCGGGGTGGCGGTACCGGTATAGTGAGGTATTTATCCTCTTTTAAGAGAGGTTCTCGACTTCCCTCTTGAATTGATGTATATCGAGGGGTTCGTACAGAACACTGATTACCTGATGGTCCTGCTGTGCTGCGATAATACGATCAATTTCATCTCTTTCCGTTTTATCATCTTCCTCGGCAATGATAAGCATGGGCAGCTCTCTCGTCTGTTCGTTGTCCGAAAAAGAATCGACAAGCTTCTGAAGTGTGAGCTTCGAGAGCTTTGTTCCGGAGATTACAAAGGACGGTCTCGAATTACCGATTGCAATACCGATGCTGATGAGATCGTGAGCGGTAACGACGTCGAAATCGAGCATTTCGAGGAGCCCGCTGATGAACTTGATTCTCTCTTTGTTCTCTTCGATGATAAGAACGAACTCATTTGAGTCAAGGTTGGGCATATTGTATTCCTGTCTGAAACGCTCCAGCTCGGAACGCTCGATCTTGTAAAAACCGCCCGGAGTCGTTTTTGCCCGAATTTTTCCGCTCTGACACCATTTCCTGACTGACTGCTGTGACACACCGAGCAGCCTCGCTGCTTCTTCCGTACTGATGATTTTTCCATCTCCCTTTAGCATTGTCTTTTCCTTATCTCCCGTTGTTGGACTTGTTGTTTTATCCATTAAAATCTGGAATTTGTTGTGAGCGGA